>NZ_CAKPXS010000005.1 GCF_934202235.1 uncultured Limosilactobacillus sp.
TCTTCTCCATAATAAATGAAAAAGACGAATTGTAGTTCCGTCGAACTACAATCCATCTACAGGTTAGTATGTTTTATGTGGTGTTATTAATGTTTAATCCAACCCCAGCCGGTGGAAAATATAGTCAACATTCCGCAGGTGCCAGTGATAATCAAAGGCGTCGTCAATTTCTTCCTTCGATAAGTGAGCACTAATGAACGGGTCACCCTCAACCAGCGGACGGAACGGAACGTGTTCAGCCCAGCACTTGGCAGTTAATGGCTGAATGGTATCGTAAGCCTTCTCCCGACTAACGCCGGCAGCAACAAGCTTGTTCAGCACCCGCCCAGAGTAAATTAGCCCGTGGGTTTCATTCATATTTTGAATCATCCGTTCGGGGAAGACGTCCAGGTTGGCCACTAAGTTGGCAAAACGGTGAAGCATGTAATCCAGCAGGATCGTGCTATCCGGTAAGATAATCCGTTCAGCACTGGAATGACTGATGTCGCGTTCGTGCCAGAGGGTGACGTCTTCATAAGCCGTCACAATATGGCCCCGCAAAACCCGGGCACAACCACAAATGTTTTCAGAACCAATCGGGTTCTTCTTGTGTGGCATGGCCGACGAACCCTTTTGGCCCTTGGCAAAGTGTTCTTCAACCTCGTGAATTTCAGTCCGTTGCAGGCTGCGGATCTCCGTCGCGTATTCTTCCAGGGTCGTTGCAATCAAAGCAATGGTGGCAATATATTCGGCGTGGAGGTCTCGTGGCAGGACCTGACTCGAAATTTCTTGTGGCCGCAGCCCTAACGATTCACACACCAGCTTTTCGACCCGCGGGTTAACCTGGGCAAACGTCCCAACTGCCCCGGAAATTTTGCCAGCTTCGACACCAGCAGCAGCGTGTTCAAACCGTTCCCGGTCACGCTTCAGTTCCGAATAGAAACGGGCCATCTTCAGGCCAAAGGTAGTTGGTTCAGCGTGAACACCGTGAGTCCGGCCCATTTCGACGGTGTATTTGTACTTCCGGGCCTTATCAGCAACGACTTCTTGCAGGTGCTCAAGATCCTTACGCAACAGGTTGTTAGCCTGCTTAAGACGGAGCCCTTGAGCAGTATCGACAACGTCAGTACTCGTCAGCCCGTAGTGAACCCACTTCTTTTCTGGTCCCAATGATTCGGAGACACAGCGGGTAAAGGCAATTAGGTCGTGGTGGGTTACCGCCTCAATCCGGGCAATTTCGTCGACGTCAAACTTGGCGTTTTCCCGAATTTTATCCACGTCCTCGGACGGAATCTTGCCTAATTTCGACCAGGCTTCGTCAGCAGCAATTTCAACTTCTAGCCAACTTTGGTACTGGTTTTCCAGTGACCAAATTTTAGCCATTTCCGGACGCGTATAACGATCAATCAATGTTTATCCCTCCATACGTGTGTGTCATCAATTTCCTTGAGTGTTTGTTCAACATCAGCGGTCAAAATCGTAATGTGGCCCATCTTACGGTTATGGCGAACCTCCGCCTTGCCGTAATCGTGAAAGTGCCAGTTGGGCTTAGTCGCAACCAATTGACGAGCACCTTCGACGTGCTGACCGAGAACGTTGACCATCACTACCTGATGAAGTAGCTTAATTTTTGGCAGCGGCCAGTTACAAATTGCCCGGTCATGGATGGCGAACTGGCTGAAATTACAAGCTTCAATCGAGTAGTGACCGGAATTATGCGGTCGCGGTGCCAGTTCGTTAATGTAGATTTCGCCGGTAGCTGTCACGAACATCTCGACTCCCAGAATACCACGAAGCTGGAGGCCGTGGGCAATCTTTTCCGCCATTTGTTGGGCTCGTTTAGCAGTCTGAGCACTGATCCGCGCCGGAACAATACTTTCGTGGAGAATTTCGTTCCAGTGAATATTCTCGCTGACCGGGAAGACGCTAGTCTCGCCGCTAGCATTTCGCGCCACCATGACAGAACATTCCAGCTGGAAGTCGACCCACCCTTCCAGGATGTCGTCCGTAGTTGCCAAGATTTCATCAACAATCGGGTTGGCAAGGTCCGCTGAACTGTGCAGGACTAGCTGCCCGTGACCATCATAACCGCCCTCACAAGTTTTGAGCACACAGGGGTAACCAAGTTGGTTTACCGCTGCCTGTAAGTCATCCCGGTTGGCAACCGCCACAAAGGGGGCCGTTTTCATCCCAACGTGGCGGAGAAAAGACTTTTCCCGGAGACGGTTTTTGGTAATCCGCAACAGCTCGGTCCCCTGGGGAATGGAAACTCGGTCAGCAACAGCATCTAATGCCGCTAAGTCCACATTTTCAAATTCGTAGGTCAAAACGTCGCTCATTGCCGCTAACCGTTCGATGGCGTCAACATCGGCGTATGGCGCCA
The DNA here is from genome assembly GCF_934202235.1 of uncultured Limosilactobacillus sp. Lineage (GTDB taxonomy): Bacteria > Bacillota > Bacilli > Lactobacillales > Lactobacillaceae > Limosilactobacillus. The sequence continues at coordinate 2,363 of NZ_CAKPXS010000005.1, forward strand.
CGATCTGTTGGTCAGCGACCTGGCCAGCGGGGCAGTGCGGTGTGGGGTCCAAGACAGCGACCCGAAAACCGGCATACTTTGCGGACAGCGCCATCATCTGCCCCAACTGCCCTCCACCAATAATGCCAATGGTCTGGCCGGGCATAATCATTTTCCTAGTCAAGTTGAGCACTGCTTTCTGCGGCTGCATCATGCATTTGCGCACGGTAGTCGACTAATTTTTCTTGGAGCTGAGCGTCACTAGTTCCCAGGATTTCAATTGCCAGGAGTGCGGCGTTCTTGGCCCCAGCATTACCAATGGCAGTCGTAGCCACCGGAATCCCTGTTGGCATCTGGACAATGGACAAGAGTGAGTCCATCCCCCCAAGGGCCTTGGTCTGCCCTGGCACCCCGATAACTGGCAGGACGGTGTTGGCTGCCGTCATCCCCGGCAGGTGGGCGGCCATTCCGGCCCCGGCGATAATCACTTTTAATCCTCGCCCGCGGGCTTTTTTGGCAAAGCCGAACATTTCGTCTGGCATCCGGTGGGCAGAAATCACGTGCTTTTCAAAGCCCACACCAAACTCCTCCAGTACCTGGCAGGCCCCCTTCATCATCGGCCAGTCGGACTTACTACCCATAATCACAGCAACTTGAACGGTCATCAAAATCCCTCCTTAAGTTCAGTACCAAGATAGCAGATTCACTGCCTCTTTTCAACTTTAATTAAGAACTTTTAATCATGAAATAGACAAATAGTTCGTCTTTTGCTTGAAAGGTTTTTCTTGCCACCAGTAAATAAACTGAGTATGATGACTAGAAAGGAAGGTGAAGCTGATGAGCTTATTGGTAACCATCGCCGTTATTTGGCTGTTGTGGAAGCCACTAAAGCTTTCCATCAACCTCCTTTTCTGGCTGATTGCCATTGCGGTAGTAGCCTTTTTCGTCAAGGCCTTGGTGATTCCCGCACTATTCGTGATTGGTGGGCTCTTCGCCTACGCGCTTTTTAATGACTAGTTATCACCCCCCACATAAAAATAACAACGGCCCCCAGCGCTTCCCGCTGGGGGTCGTTTGTTAGTTCATCACCGAAGAAGATTAAGCATTAGAATAAACCAGTAATCTTCTTCCCGTCATCGCTAATCGTCATATCAACTGCCGCAGGGTGCTTTGCTAACCCCGGCATGGTCATCATGTTCCCGGAGAGGGCGACAATGAAGCCCGCCCCCATCTTCGGCACGAGACCGCGAATGTGGAAGTCAAAGTCTGATGGTGCACCGAGCGCACTCTGGTCATCGCTAAAACTGTACTGGGTCTTCGCAACACAGATTGGCAATTTGCCCCAGCCGAGTTGTTCGTAACGCTTCATTTGGCGCTGGGCTTTTTTGGCAAAGACTACCCGTTTGGCACCATAATATTGTGTGGCAATTGTCGTGATCTTTTCTTCGATTGATTGGTCAACGTCGTACAGCGGTTGGAAGGTGTGAGCCTGGTCAGCTAATTCTACCACCTGGCGAGCCAGCTCTTGAGTTCCCTGGCCACCCTTGGCCCAGGCATCAGTAAGGGCGACGTTCACGCCCAGTTGCTGACAAGTGTCTTCGACCGTCTTAATTTCGGCTTCGGTATCAGAAACAAAGTGGTTAATGGCGACCACCAGTGGTAAGCCAAAGCCTTGGATATTTTTAATATGACGCTGAAGGTTAGCCAAGCCCCGCTTGAGCGCCGGAACATTTTCTGCCGTCAGGTCGTTTTTAGCGACGCCGCCGTTGTACTTGAGCGAGCGAATCGTGGCCACCAGGACAACCGCATCTGGCGCCTGGCCGAGAACCCGGCGCTTGATGTCGAGGAACTTTTCTGCCCCCAGATCAGCACCAAATCCGGCCTCGGTAACCGTATAATCAGATAATTGAAGCGCCGTCTTTGTTGCCAAAACAGAGTTACAGCCGTGAGCGATATTGGCAAACGGTCCGCCGTGAATAATCGTCGGCGTGTGGTCCAGCGTTTGAACAAGGTTTGGTTTAATCGCATCCTTTAAGAGGATGGCAATGGCGTCGGTAAAGCCTAACTGGTCAACCGTGATTGGCTGGCGGTCATAGCTATAGCCCACAACGATCCGCCCAATCCGGTGTTTGAGATCGGCAAAGTCGGCTGCCAAGCACAGGATGGCCATCAGTTCAGAAGCGGCGGTAATGTCAAAGCCGGTTTGCCGGGTGATACCCTGCGACCGACCACCGAGCCCCGTGACCACGTCACGCAGCACCCGGTCGTTAACGTCCTCGACCCGCCGCCAAATAATCCGTTCTGGGTCCAGCTGCAAATTATTGTCGCGCATGACGTAATTGTCAATCAGTGCCGCCAGGGTGTTATTCGCCGATGTGAGGGCGTGAAGGTCACCCGTAAAGTGGAGGTTGATGTCTTCCATCGGTACCACCTGACTGTAGCCACCACCAGCTGCCCCACCCTTGATCCCGAAAACGGGACCCATCGATGGTTCACGCATCGCGATCGTTGTCTGGTGGCCCAGCTGATTCATTGCGTCGCCAAGACCAATCATAACCGTTGACTTTCCTTCGCCGGCCGGTGTGGGGTTCATCGCCGTCACGAGGACCAGCTTGTGCTTCTTAGCTGGCGTTTCAGCAACTGGCAGGGTGATTTTGGCCTTGTAGCGGCCGTACTGCTCAATTTCATCTTCACCTAATCCTAGCTTGGCAGCAATTTGCTGGATCGGCTTCATTTTCGCAGCGTCGGCAATTTCAATATCTGTTGACATCTCTGAACCATCCTCTCTAAAAGGCGAACTTTTATTCATAATTTATATATAATGTTAAGATTTAGCTTAACGTATTTTCACCATACAGGTTATTAACCGGAATGTAAAGGGAAAAAGCAAACTTATTCTTTTGACGCCAGTCGTTTTTTTGGCTTCTTCGCCAACTGTTGACGATCAACACCGAGCACGTCAATAAAGAAGGTGAACACCGGAACACCCACGATCAGCCCCCAGCCACCAAAAAGGTGTTCGGCAACTAGCAGGATCACGAAGGTATAAAAGATTGGCAATTCAGTCCGGCTGGCCATGAACTTGGGATTGAGCACGTAGGCCTCCAGCATGTGGATGCAGGCAACCATCACCAGAATGTAAACCACATCACGAATGCCACCGACACTATAGCCCACCAGGCACAGCGGGATCAGTGAAATAATCACCCCGGCGACCGGGATCAGGCTTAAGAGGAAAATCATTAGTGCCAAGGCAACAATCTGCGGCATTTTCATCAGCATTAAGCAAACCGTCGTGATCACGGTGTTGCACAAAGCAATAAAGAATTGCGCTTCAATGACGACCCCAAACGAGTTAACAAACACCTTACCGAAGTAGTGAATGTCATTGAAGAGCCAGTCCAGTTTGCTAGCCAAAAATAGCCGTGAGAAGTTCTCAAGCTGATCCAACTCAATCGTGTAAAAGAAGCTGAGGATCATCGACATAAAGACGGTGATTGTCATCGTCCCGACACTGGTCAAGGTTGAAATGGCAACTTCCAGCCACTGCCGCGTCTGGTTAATCAGCGTCTTATCACTGACGTAGTGGTGGATATACTTCATTAGCCATCCCTGGTTATGCTGGTAAAACTCGATCAGTGAGTTGACCATCTTTCCCAGCTGGGTAACCAAAATTGGCAGGTACTTCGTAATTGCAAAGTATAAACCGACGATGATGAGCAGGTAAATAACCACCACAATCAACCAAACCGGTGTTTGGGGCATGAACCGCTGGACGAGGCGGATCGCCTTGACGATCAAAAAGGTAAAGATAAAGGTGAACAAAATCATGTTCATCATCGACCGCATTAAGTAAAGCAGGATAATGATGAAGGCCAGGACAACCGCCCGCCTTAAGAAGTGATTCTCCTTAAATTTATTCCAAACGTTCAATGAGCTTGCTCCTCTCTCAAAAATACAGAACTAATTATACACCAGTTGGCCCATTGTTCCTTATAAGGTGAAAAATTCAGGTGTATAATAAAGGTATTACTTTTTAAAGGGGACACCGTAATGCTTGAAAAAACGTTCTACAAGTCCATTTTGAAACACTCGTTCAATATCCCAGTCAGAATCGTTTTCTGGGACGGCAGCAGTGTCGATTATGGTGATGGCACACCAGAAGTGACCATTAAATTTAACGATAAAATTCCCATCAAGGAAGTGACCCGCAACGCTTCGTTGGCCCTCGGCGAAGCATACATGGATAAGCGGATTGAAATTGACGGTAGCATCCAAAAATTGATGATGGCCGCTTACTCTAGCGTTGGTAGTTTCATGCACAACAGCAAGCTGAAACGCTTCATGCCCAAGCAGGACCACTCCGAAAAGGAAAGTGAAGAAGACATCCAGCACCACTACGATGTTGGTAATGACTTCTACCGGATGTGGCTGGACGACACCCTGACTTACTCCTGTGCTTACTTTAAGGATGGCAATACCACCGACTTAACCAAAGCACAGAAAGATAAGGTCCACCATATCCTGCAAAAGCTGAACCCGAAACCGGATTCCACCCTCCTCGATATTGGTTGTGGTTGGGGAACCCTGATGTTGACGGCAGCTAAGGATTACCACCTGAAAGTTACCGGAGTGACGCTCAGTGAAGAGCAATACAAATTTGTTAACCAGCGAATCGAAAAAGAAGGGTTACAAAACATTGCCGAAGTCAAATTGATTGACTATCGTGAACTCGGCAACCGGCAGTGGGACTACATTACGTCTGTCGGCATGTTTGAACATGTCGGTAAGGAAAACCTGGGTCTCTACTGCAAGGACGTCGCTCGTTACCTCAAGGACGATGGGGTGGCCTTAATTCACGGTATTACCCGGCAACAAGGTGGCGCCACGAACGCCTGGATTGACAAGTACATCTTCCCGGGTGGCTATATTCCCGGACTGGCTGAAATGATCACTCACGTTACCGAAAACGGGATGCAGCTGGCCGACATTGAAATGCTCCGCCGCCATTACCAGCGAACGCTGGAAATCTGGGATTCCAACTTCAACCAGCACCGTGATCAAATTGAAGACCGGATGGGCGAACGGTTTACTCGAATGTGGGACCTCTACCTGCAGGCTTGTGCCGCTTCCTTTGAATCGGGGAACATCGATGTTGTTCAATACCTGATGACCAAGGGACCATCTGGCCGTCACCTACCGATGACCCGTGATTACATGCTAAAGTAATATGACAACACAAAAAGGTTCAGAACGAAACCAATCGTTCTGAACCTTTTCTATTATTTTGAATTAATTAAAGGACCAGCGAGGCCAGAAAGACAACCACTAACCCGGTAATAACGGACATCGACATCGAACGGGTCAGGTAGGCGATCACAATCACAAAGAGCGCCGCAATGATCTGTGCTGGGTGCCCCAGGAGTGCAAAGCGGTAACTTTCACCGGTAATAAAAATCCCCTTAACCACCAGCGAAGTAAACAAGCAAACTGGGACGTACTTCATCCATTCGTTGAACCACTCTGGCAAGTCACGGTTAGTAAAAATCCGCAACGGGATGTAGCGCGGCATGAAAGCCGCAATCCCCCCCAGAACAATGATCATCAGGTGAAACTTAATATCATGGTTGGCCGCTGCCAAAACAAACATATTAGGCATTCTTGTGACCTCCATCTTTGTGGTCGGCTAGCTGTTGCTCCGTTGACAGCCCATCACTCTTTTGCTGCTGGCGGGCGCGAAATTCCCGCTTCGCCTGTTCATCTTCAATCGTATCACGGGTGTTCTCCGGGCGGACAACCTTTCGCAAGAGTAACGTGTGATTAGGATCAGACGAGTGTTTCCGAATCCGGCTTTCAATATAAAAGCCGCAGAGGGAGGCCAGGACAGTGGCTAGCACAATTCCCAGCGTACTCTTGGTCCAGGTTAAAAAGACCACCGACAGAACCGCCGATAGCAGCGCCATCAGGAAGGTCAGGTTGCTTTGCACCTGCATAACGATCATGTATAAGAAGAGGGCTGTCAATGCAAAGTCCACAATCTCCAGGTCAATTGAGACGGCACTACCAATCAATGCCCCCACCAGGTTGCCGCTCGCCCAGGCAATTAACGAATAGTGTTCAACCATTAAGGCATCCTGCGGCGTCCAGTTCTTATCCGTCGCGAATTTTAAGTAGTTAATCGCGTAGTTTTCATCGTTCATTGAAGCCGAGAAAAGCAGGATGAAACGGTGCGTCTCATTACTGAGGTACTTAGACAAGCTAGAACCCAGTAGTGCGTAACGCAGCTCCAAGAAAAACAGCATGATAATAATCGATGCTAACGGTGCGTTCACCATTAGTAGGGAGGCAATCAGAAATTGAGCCCCGCCAGAAAAGACGACGATGGATACTAACAGGGCCATTACAAAGTTAAACCCTGCCGCATGAAGCAGGATCCCACATGCCAACCCAATCGGAATGTAACTTAAACAAAGCGGCATCGAAATTCCAAGGACATAGAGCCACCTTGGATCAGTTGTTTCTACCTTTTTCGCCAATACACGTTCCTCCAAAGGCACAGTTATTGAAATTATTCCGTCGCTTATTTTAACACATTAGGAAAATGAGCGCGATAGCCGAAATAGTGATTCTGTCGCTGGGAAAATCGATTTACCAACATCCCCACGGTTAACTGACTAGTGTGGTGCCGGGTCCTTTCCCTGCTGGGCAGCCTGTTTGACCGGTAACGTCATGACAAAGCTAGTTTCGTGGCTATCGGAGCGAACGGTAATTTGGCCATGGTGTAAATCAACAATACTTTTCACGATTGCCAATCCCAAACCGGTACCGCCAGTCTTTTTCGACCGGGAGCCTTCCACCCGGTAAAACCGTTCAAAGAGGTGCTCAATCGACTGCTGAGGAATGCCTTCCCCGTCGTTAGCAACTGTCATTTGGACCATCGCCCCGTGTTCGCGAGCACTCAGGTGAATGTAGGTAGCCCCGCGCCCGTACTTCAAAGCGTTGGCGACCAGGTTGCTAACTGCCCGCCCAAGCTGTTCAGGGTCGGCCTCAATCTTCAGCGGCGACGGGATCACAACCGAAGAAATCTTTAAGCCCTTCTTTTCTCCTTCCAGCTCAAAGCTGGCCGCCACTTGTTCGAGCAGTTGACCCAAGTCGAGGCGCATCATGTTGACCGGCGCACCGTCCTGCTGGACCTTCGTATACTCGAAGAGGTCTTCAACCAGCGTCTTCATTTGTTTGGCCTTTTCGTAGGCAATGTGAGTGTACTTAACGAGGTCATCTTCGTTCTGGTACTGACCATCTTCCACTAAGCCTAGGTAGCCGATAATTGACGTCAGCGGTGTTCGCAGGTCGTGACTCACGTTAGTAATTAGCTCATCCTTGGACTGCTCCACCTTCTTTTCGTCGCTCATCGACTGCATTGCACTATCAACCAGGGCGTTAACACTCTCAATCATTTTCTGCCGATCACCGTTCATCTTAAAGGGGATCCGGTGCGCCAGGTGCCCGTTAGAAATGTAGTGCAACTCGTTGATAATGTGGCGAAGCTGGTATTGGTGGTAGCGGCGAACCAGTCGCCACCAGAGGACGAGGATTCCGATAATCGCCAGGACAGCAATTACCCAGCGCTGGTACGACCAGATTTGCAGATGCCAGGGCCCAATGGCCAAGGACCGCTTAATCAGGTAAATCCCATTAGCTAAGCCCGGGTTAAGCTTTACCACCTGCTGGATCATTATCACCAGGGCAAAGCTAATCAAAGAAAAGAGGACAATTGTTACCACCGCTTCAAAAAATAACCAGGTATTCTCTCTGGCAGTTAATTTCAAATTGCTTCCTCCTTTCCATGGCAAAAGGCCGCGGTGTACTTACCGCGGCCTGGATCCTAGTGGCCTTCAACTTTATAGCCAACACCCCAGACAGTTTCAATCACTTTTTCTCCACCTGTCGCCGCTTCGATCTTGTCACGGAGGTGAGAAACGTGCACCATCACGGTTTTGGCCGACACAACTGATTCCTGCTGCCAAACCCGTTCAAAAATATCATCAGCGGAAAAGACCCGGTTCGGGTGGCTAGCCAACAAGTAAAGAATTCCAAATTCTAAGGCCGTCAGCTGGATAACATTTCCCTTGAGTGTCTTAACCTCATGAGAATCCTTGTTGATTACCAGCGGCCCCACGTTGAGGACGTCTGGCTGGTCTTTAATGACTTCTCCCTGGCTCCGCCGCAGTAAGGACTTAACCCGGGCCATTACTTCCAGCGGGTTAAATGGCTTAGTCACGTAGTCGTCAGCACCAGTTACCAACCCCTGGATCTTATCCATGTTGGTAGTCTTCGCTGACAGCACCAGGATCGGAATGTCGGAATCCTTGCGCACTTCCTTAATCACACTCATTCCGTCCATTTCCGGCATCATTAAGTCCAAAATGATTAGCGAAATGTCGGGATCAATATTCAGCTTGGTCAGTGCCTCCTTACCGTTATACGCGGCAACCGGCTCGTAACCTTCGTTTTTGACGTAAATTTCCAGCAACTGGACGATTTCTTTATCATCGTCAACAATTAAAATCTTCAAGATAAGTCCCCCGATCATTCATTGTGTACTGTTGCTGCTGTCATCACTTATTGCGGCTGGGCCCCCTGGTTGTTAGCCGTTCCGGCGCTACTCTGCGAAGCTGCCGGTGGCGTCACGCGTTGGGCATTATACGACGGGCCGCCGCTGCGGCTAACACCAGTAGTATTTCCTGCCCGCGAGACTGCCGTGGCTGGCGTCGATGATGAGGAGTGGCTGACCGAAGATGACTGCGAGCTGCTCGACGTGCTCATGACCGATGAGGAAGCCGGGGCACTATCACGGACAGTAATAACCTTCTTCTCGTGATGACCGTGCTTATTAGTGATATCAAGTTCATACTTTGCCGCGTACTTAAAGGTATACTTGGCCTTTCGGTCATGGCCCTTGGCATGAATAACCTTATAAACCGTCTGGGTCCGCTGGCCAATAATCCTGATAGAGGTACCGGCCGGAACTTTAAAGGTCGCTTCCGCCTCACCATCAGCATCAAGCACCAAATCCTGTGGCTTCCAAGAAACATGAGAATAACTGTTGTGGTGATGAACTACTGAAGAATGACTTGACGATGACGAAGAGGCAGCTGTTGAGCCACCAGCTGGCTGCGAGTAAAAACTCGTCCAGACTAAACCACCGAGACTAACACAGAAAACGATCATCAATAACCAGTTAAAGGCTACCATCATCTTTCCTGGTCGCACCTGATTTCCTCGCCGCAGCCGCCGCACCTGAATCAAAAAAGCAAGTAAAAATAAGATTCCTGATGCCGCTAAACAAATCCACAAAATCGTTCTCACGGTGTTCCCTCCACAACAAAAAAGATAGTCATGAATATTGTATCATTATTTACCGGTCAAACAACAGGGCTCATTGTCGATCCGTGGCCTGAACTAGACAAAAGAAAAAAGCCCAGCCAACGCTGAGCTGATCTCTTATATTAGTCTCGTTTGTAGTTAGGAGCGGCCTTCGTGATTTGAACGTCGTGCGGGTGGGATTCACGCAGACCAGCATTGGTAATCTGAACGAACTGAGCATTATCAATCAGTGATTGAATATTAGCGGCACCGCAGTACCCCATTCCGGAACGCAGACCACCGACCATCTGGAAAATGACGTCGGCAACGTCACCCTTGTATTCTTCACGACCTTCGATCCCTTCTGGAACCAACTTGTTAGCTTCGTTGACCCCACCTTGGAAGTAACGGTCAGAAGAGCCATGTGATTGGGCCATCGCAGCAACGGAGCCCATCCCCCGGTAAGTCTTGAACTTCTTCCCGTTTTCTTCGTAGAGTTGGCCAGGCGCTTCGGTCGTCCCGGAGAACATTTCACCCATCATTACAGCATTACCACCGGCTGCCAAGGCCTTAACAATGTCACCGGAATACTTGATACCACCGTCGGCAATGATTGTCTTCCCGTATTCACGAGCAACAGAAGCTGCGTCGTAAATGGCAGTGATCTGAGGAACCCCAACACCGGCAACCACCCGGGTCGTACAAATCGAACCAGGGCCAATTCCAACCTTGACAACATCAACACCGGCATCGTACAGGGCCTTCGTTGCTTCGGCTGTCGCCACGTTCCCGGCGATTAGGGTAACGTCTGGGAAGTGGTCGCGGATTTCCTTAATCTTCCGCAGCACACCAGCAGAATGTCCGTGAGCCGTATCAATCACGATCGCATCGACTCCAGCCTTCAGCAAGGCTTCTGCCCGTTCAAACGTATCGCTAGTGACACCAACGGCAGCAGCAACTAACAACCGTTTTTGGTCATCGACAGCGGCCTTCCCGAAGGACGCCGGCAATTCAACACCCTTCACCGTTGCGACTTCGCTGGCCTGGGCCTGGATAGACATATTCTTGTGAATAACACCGAGCCCCCCTTGCAGAGCCATCGCAATGGCCATGGAGCTTTCGGTAACAGTATCCATCCCCGCACTGATAAATGGCAGGTTAAGCTTGATGTTTGATGCCAGTTGCGTTGATAAATCAACCTCATTTGGCAAAACATGGCTTTCCGCCGGAATCAGTAATACATCATCAAAAGTTAACCCTTTCTTGGTAAACTTTGTTTCCCACTTCGACATTCCAAAGACACTCCCTTACCTAAGATTGTGTATTACCTTACTATCAAAAGTTCGGTTGGTCAATGACTGACGAAAAATTATTTTCCCTGACGAGCAAATGCCGAACCAACAACGTTGAAGACCCGCCGGAAGTACAGGTCGCCACCAAAAGCAGCAACCCCAATGATCACGTAAGCCCACTTATTCATTTGCGGGTTAATCACGTTTGGCAGGAAGCTGCACAGGAAGTAGATCCCTAACCAGACAACGAACGCCAAGGCAATGTAGAGGAACCGCTTGCCCAGTGGCTTACGAACCCAACGACCAGTCTTCTTGTTCTTTACCGGCTGGGTAGCCTTGGCCATGTAAGCAAAGGCGGCACCACCGGTAAGGGCAATAATAATCATCGCGGTAATCCCAGATGTTCCAACCCGCTTCTGGTCCGCAAATGCATCCGGGCTAAAGAAGGCTAGCAAGCCGTACATTAAGGCAAAGATGGCCATGAACATTAGCGAGTTGTCAACGAAGAGGAGGCCGAACGAGGACAGTTCGTGCCCGGTTGTCCCCTTTTGCGGGTGCAAGAGGTCATGGGCGTACTTCATCGGCGTCCCATAAAGCTGCTTGGCAGTCTTCCCCGTCTTCTGGGCGTTCTTCAATTCATTGATTGTCCGTTCGATCATTTCAGGCTTCTTATCTGCCTTAACACCCTGGGCATCCAGCTGCTTATTTAACTGGTACATGAATTCTTCATTCTTCCGGGTCAGCCCGGCACCAGCAAATTGCCCGGCTTCTTGGCGGCTAACGGTTTTGAGGTGTTCTTTCTGACGCGCTACCGCATCCGCGTTCAGTTTTTTGGTATCTTCTGTCAACTTGATTATCCTCTCTTTGCGTGCTCATTAAACGTTAAAGCGGAACTCAACGATGTCGCCGTCCTGCATAACGTAGTCCTTACCTTCCAGCCGGAGTTTACCGGCTTCCTTAACTGCAGCTTGCGAGCCCAGTTGGTCAAGGTCATCAAAACTCATTACTTCGGCCCGGATGAAGCCCCGTTCAAAGTCGGAGTGGATAATGCCGGCAGCCTGTGGTGCCTTGGTTCCCTTGCGGAATGTCCAGGCCCGTGTTTCGGGACCACCAGCGGTAAAGAAGGTTTCCAAGCCTAACAGTTTGTAAGCCGCACGAATCAGTCGATTCAGTCCCGGTTCACTAACGCCTTCCATTTCCAGGAATTCTGCCTTGTCCTCGTCGTCCATTTCGGCAATTTGTTCTTCGGCTGCGGCCGCAACCCCGATTACTTCGGCGCCTTCATCCTTAACGTGGTCGCGGATCTGATCCATGTACTGGTTGGCATCCGGGTCAGCCATGTCAGACTCGTTAATGTTGGCAACGTAGAGAACGGGTTTAGTAGTCAGTAGGAACAGTCCCTTAACAATTGGCAGTTCGTCATCACTGAAATCGATCGTTCGCGCCGCCTTACCAGCTTCCAGAACCGGCTTAATCTTTTCCAAAACGGCCAGTTCAGCCAGGGCTTCCTTGCTCTTACCCTTGGCTGCCCGCTTAACCTTACCCAAGCGGTTATTAACACTTTCCAGGTCCGCCATGATCAGTTCCAGGTTAATGGTGTCAATATCATCAAGCGGGTCAACCTTGCCGGTAACACTAGTGATATCCCCGTCATCAAAGGCCCGCACAACATGGACAATCGCGTCAGTTTGCCGAATGTTTTCCAGAAACTTATTACCAAGTCCTTCACCCTTGCTGGCACCCTTAACAATTCCAGCAATATCGGTGAATTCGAAAGTAGTATGAACAATCTTTTTTGCCGGAATCAGTTCCTGAATCCTGTCCAGTCGTGAATCCGGTACTTCGACCATTCCGACGTTCGGATCAATCGTCGCAAACGGGTAGTTAGCCATTTCGGCTCCCGCCTTCGTAATTGCGTTAAACAAGGTTGACTTACCGACGTTTGGCAAGCCGACAATTCCTGCAGTTAAAGCCATTAGTTATTTCCTCCCTTAGTTCTCTGCTGGTTTTAAGACCTTTTTCAGGCGCTTATCAAAGTTGTGACGTGTCATCATCACAATGTGGCCGCAACCGGTACACTGAATCTTAATATCGGCACCGACACGAATAATCTGCCACTTGTTGGTTCCGCACGGGTGAGGCTTTTTCATCTCCACCAAGTCGTTTAATTTGTATTCAGCCATCGTCTGCCTCCGTTAATCTTCCTTGATTCCCAGTAAGTTCAAGACCCGGCTGAGGTCGTCATTACTGGTGTATGGAATTTCAATTTTACCACGTCCCCGCGTCTTGGACGGGGAAACTAAGACCTTTGTGCCAAAACGATCTTGCAACTGTTCCTCCGCATCACGAATGAAGATCGACTTCTGTGGTTGGCGGCGAACCTTTTTCTTGGCCTTGCCATTTTGCCGATTGACGATTTCTTCCAACTGGCGAACAGTTAACCCCTCGTCAACGGCTCGCTTGGCCAGCAAAAGCAATTGTCGCTTGTCCTTTAAACCGAGAAGAGTCCGTGCCTGCCCCATTGATAAATCACCGTTGTCAACCAGCTGCTTAATCTGGTCCGGCAAGCCTAGCAGGCGCAAATAGTTAGCAATATATGGACGACTTTTACCCAATTTTTTGGCTACTTCAGCCTGGGTTAATGATAGTTTATCCATTAACGTGGCATAGCCCTGGGCCTCTTCCAGCGGCGTCAAGTCTTCCCGCTGCAGGTTTTCTAAAATTGCCGCTTCCATAACCTGTTCGTCAGTCATCGTCCGGATAATCGCCGGAATAGTCTTTTTATGGGCTAACTTAGAAGCCCGGAACCGGCGCTCCCCGGCGATCAATTCATAACGTTCCAGCTGGGGGTTGGGCTGCCGAAGAATGACCGGCTGGAAAACTCCTGATTCATCAATTGACTTAGCGAGTTCTTTGAGCGCCTGCTTGTCAAATTCACGTCGTGGCTGGTACGGGTTAGGACGAATCTTGGCAAGTTCTACCTGCTCAACAGTTTCACTCGCCTGTGGCTGTTGGACATCGTTTTCAGCAAACAATGCTTCAATACCTCGACCTAGTCCCATTTTCTTATTCTTCGCCATGATCAGCCAACACTTCCTTTGCTAATTGCTGGTAAACCTTTGCACCAGTCGACCGCGGGTCATAGTCGATAATTGCTTGACCATAACTTGGCGCTTCCGAAAGGCGGACGTTACGGGGAATAATGGTCTTGTAAACCTGGTCACCAAAGAATTTTTGGACTTCGCTATTAACCTGCTGGCCGAGGTTCGTTCGCTTATCAAACATCGTTAACAGTACCCCCTCAATTTTGAGGTTACGGTTAAAGTGTTTTTGGACCAACTTCATCGTGTTCATCAGCTGACTAAGCCCTTCCATCGCGTAGTACTCACTTTGGACGGGGATCAGAATTGAGTCGGCAGCAGTGAAGGCGTTGATGGTCAGCAAGCCCAGTGATGGCGGACAATCAATCAGAATATAATCATACTGATCACGAACGTCACCAAAGGCATCCTTCAAGCGTGTTTCCCGGGCCATCATGGAAGTCAGTTCCACTTCTGCCCCCGATAGTTCAATCGTTGTCGGTGCGATATCGAGTCCCTGGTGGCTGCTGGGTTGGATCACGTCAGTCAGTGGAACATCATTAATCATTACGTCATAGACACTTTGTTCAATCTGCCGCTTATCAACCCCCAAACCACTAGTTGCGTTTCCCTGGGGGTCAAGGTCGATCAACAATACCCGCTGACCATCGTTTGCCAGACAGGCACCCAGGTTAACACTTGTGGTTGTCTTACCGACACCACCCTTTTGGTTTGCCAGTGCAATCACATTAGCCATGGCACTACCTCCTTACTTTGCTGCCGGTTTGTTCTTCGCAATCGTAATCACGATCTCGTAGCTATCTTGATGATCATGTTCCTTGGCACTGATGTTAACCCCGCTATCATCAACCAGTTTGATTGAATGGCGAATGGTATTCAACGCGATCCGCGGGTCCGACGTCCGATCGCGTTTTTGCGCTCGCTTCCGCCGTTTCTTAGTTGCTTTCTTTTTAGCAGTTTTCTTGGGTGTAGCTGGTTTGTCAGCCGGTTCTACCTGCTGCTTACCCAGCAAAACAGCCACTTGTTCTTCCGTCTGGCGCACCGTCCAGTGTTGGTTGACAATATCCATTAGCAAGTCACGCTGCTGGTCATCATTGAGGCCGATCAATGCCCGGCCGTGGCGTTCACTGATCCGGTTATCCAGGATTGCGTTTTGCACCGGCTTAATCAGTTTTAATAGGCGCAGCTTGTTAGCCACTGTCGACTGACTTTTTCCCATTGCCTTGGCCAGCTGCTGCTGGGTGAGGTTATTGAGTTCCATCAGTTTCTGGTAAGCCTGTGCTTCTTCAACCGATGAGAGGTCCCGCCGTTGTAAGTTTTCGATCAGGGCCATCGATGCCGTTTCTGCATCGGACATTTTCTTCACAATCGCCGGAACATTCTCCCAGCCCAGCAACTTCATGGCCCGGAAGCGCCGTTCACCGGCAATGATTTCATACTTTGCTGGTTCGTATTCCCGGAGGATAATCGGTTCAAGCAAGCCGTGCTCGTCGATCGTCTGGGCTAGTTCCCGAATCCCGTTGGGATCAAAAACTTTCCGTGGTTGATAACGGTTTGGCTCAATCTGGTCTAAGGGAATTTCAACGACCTTGCTCTTGGTCCCTTCACCATCTTGTTTTCCAAAACCAAACAACGAAAAAGCCATTTTGTAATTCCTCCTTCTTCCTACTTCAATGGTTTCTTGGCGGGAATTCCTGGCCGCCGTGGATAGCGTTTCGGGGTCGCTTTAACCTTCTTAATAACGATTAATTGGCGGTCATCGTCGCCACCCGGCAGCGTAAGCTCAGCATTTTGCTCTAATTGGCCTCCCAACTTAGTGATGGCTCCCTTTGCGGCAGTCAATTCTTCCTGACCACTACGACCCTTATAAGCTAAGAAGTAGCCGCCCACCCGTGCAGCGGGCAAACACAATTCACTTAGGACGGTCAGATTAGCGACCGCCCGGGCAGTAACGACGTCGAATTGTTCCCGGTGATCGCTTTTGGCGTTAGCAAATTCCTCAGCCCGGGCATGAATTAAGGTCACGTCGTCCAGCCCTAGCTTAGCCACCAATTCCTGGAGAAAGTTAATCCGCTTATTAAGTGAATCAACAATTGTCACCCGCAGTTGTGGAAAGGCGATCTTTAAGGGAAGGGAAGGAAATCCGGCCCCTGCCCCAATATCGCACAGCGAAAGTGGTTCCCTTAGTTGGGGAAAGATAAAGGCCCCGGTTAACGAATCATAAAAGTGCTTGAGATAAACATCTTGTTCGCCAGTAATAGCGGTCAAGTTAACGTGCTTATTGGTTTCCACCAGCTGCTGGTAGTATTCCGCAAACTGAGCCAGCTGGTGATCAGTCAGTGTCACCTGGTGTTTCGTCAATGCCGCCTGAAATTGTTCCGGATTCATTTTTTGCCTCCTTGATGTGAAACATTAATGTTGTTTCACGCCCTTTATCACTTTACCGTAAAGGCCCTGTTAATTCAATCTTTTCGAATGAAAAATCGCAAAGTTTTCCCGGGAAATAAAAAACACAGCCCAGCTTCAGGTTTCCCTTAGCTGAACTGTGTTGTGGCGAATTAGTGCCTACATTTTAATCTTGCTAACTTCATCAAGGAACCACTTGTTGAAGTAATCCGCATCAATGTCAACACAGACCTTAGCGTTAGTCTTGCCATCATGATAAGCACCACGAATGTCACCAACCAAGGTCCCGATTGCCGGGCCGTCAGTTTGAACGTCTACCCACATCTCCTTGGTCTTAATCTTGTCAGGGTGGAGGAGGTAGAAGATCGTGTTCACGTCGTGCATCGGCCGGCCAGCATTGCTCCCGTCATTGTAATGGGTAATTAAGCCGTGAAGCATCTTCCCTGCTTCATTCATTTGACCGAGCTTTTCGATGGTCTCAGCGGTTAACAATGCCTTAAGCGTAATGTCTAAGCCGACAGTGACGATCGGAATACCAGCGTTGTACATAATCTTCGCAGCATCTGGGTCGGTAAAGACGTTAAATTCTGCAGAAGAAGTCATGTTACCACCGGACAGTGAGCCACCCATTGCAACAATCTGCTTGATGTGTGACTTAACTTCTGGGTACTGACTAAATAATAAGGCAATGTTGGTGTAAGACCCGGTTGGTACCAGGGTGATTTCATCCTCAGCCATAATTGCGTCGTGCAATGCTTCAACGGCAGTCTTCTTAATTGGCTGCCCGTAATCATCACCAAAGTCATAACCAGGCATCCCTGATTCACCGTGAATCCGGGCAGCATCCTCGAACGGCTTGATCAGGGGCTGTTCCGCACCAGCTGCCACTGGGATTTGGCCACTCTTGCCAAAGAAGTGAATGATCTTCAATGCGTTAGCAGTGGTCTTATCAACTGTAACGTTACCAGCAACGGCAGTAACCAGTTTCAGGTCAATATTAGGGTCGTTGATGGCCATGGTTAAGGCCGCAGCATCATCAATCCCCGGATCAGTATCCATAATAATCTTTGTTGTCATTGATAATCCCTCCATTAGTGTAATCGCTTAACTTTTTCTTGGAAAAGAAAGGGACCAGTAAGGCGGTCCCTTTCATGATGCGGTGGTCAAGACCACCACTTTACTTATTACCAAACAAACAGACCAACAAAGGCAGCTGACAGCAGTGATACTAAGATCCCTGACAGCAACAGGTAACCAATGTTGTGGGCGATGTAGTCGTTGTCTTCCTTACCAACAAGACCCTTGAAGGCACCGATAATCATCCCCAGCGTACCAAAGTTGGCAAATGAGGTGACAAACGTTGTCAAAACAGCCTGTAAGTGAAGTGGCATGCTTGCAATCTTACCGGTAACGGCACCCATAACAACAAATTCGTTAGTAACCAGCTTCATCCCCATCTGCTGAGACAGGAACCAAGCTTCCTTGACTGGCAAACCAAGCAGCCAGGAGAATGGGAACATTACCACACCCAGGATGCTTTCCAGTGACAGTGGCTTCCAGAAGAGGCCCAAAATCTTGTCGATCAAAGCGGCCAGTGCAACGAAGGCCACAACGTTAGCCACGATGATCAGGATCAGCTTACCGGCACCCAGAATAGAGTCACCCAGGAAGGAGAAGAATGGTTCCTTCTTACCGTTGTCAGTAGCACCAACCTTAACGATGGTGTCTTCCGCTTCTGGAACATGTGTTGGGTTCAAAAGACTGGTAGCAATCAGCGAGTTGATAATGTTGATCGGCACAGCAGTCAAAATAAACCGGCCAGGCATCATTTCAATGTAGGCACCAAGGATTGAGGCAGTAACACAGCTCATCGACATCATGGCCAGAGTCAGGTTACGTTCCTTATTCATTTGGCGGAGCTGAGCACCAGAAACAGCCAGCACTTCAGTGTTACCTAAGAACATCATTTCAACAGCGAAGAATGATTCAAACTTCGGCTGACCAGTGATGAACGACAGACCACGACCAATCCACTTGATGATCCACGGAAGAATACCGATGTAAGTCAAGATATCGAACATCGGAACAATCATCAGGATCGGCATCAGTGCTGAACAAATGAAGTTCAGGTTCTTTGGATTGTACCAACCACCAAGGGCAAAAACAGTCCCCTTGGCAGAAATCTCAACAATCCACGCAAAGCCATCAGCCGCCGCCTTAACTCCGGCACGACCAGCAGCAGAGGCAGTCAGGAACCATGCAAGCAGCAGGTTCAAAACAATCATGATTCCAATAGCTTTCCAGTTAATGTGCTTGCGGTCTTTCGAGAACAGCACCCCAATAGCAAGGAAAACTACCAGACCAATGATGTTAACAATAAGATAAGACATGGTAGTGAAAACAACCTTTCCTAAATTTTGACGCCCTCATGAGTAAAAAACTCAAACTGTGAATAATTGCAAATAATACTCAAAACGTCTTCTATCAATATACCTTGTCATGGCGGAAATGTAAACCCTTTTACACAAAACAATAGTCTCCAATAGAAAGTGCTTACATTCAATTAGTATTGCGATATCTTACTCCCCGTGGTGGTTAACCCTTACCATTGTTGATAGGAAAACAAGATGAATTCTTTTTTAAAGGACGGAGGCTGCCACTTCGACAGTCCCCGTCCTCAAATCATTTTCGTTTTTTCGATAAGTCATACGCAAAGAACAACACAATAAACCAGCCAACGGAAAAAATTAACGGCACCCGTGTTTCCGGCAAAAAGGCCAGGATAACGAGAATGAATGCAAAGAAGAACACCGTCAGCCAGCTAGAAGCGGGATAGGCCGGCATCCGAAACCGGGCCACCCCGCTGCGATTTTGCCGGCGGTAAGCAAGGTGGCAGACAAGGATGATTAACCAAACAAAAATAAAGTTGATCGTCGATACCCCCGAGACAATGTTAAAGATCCCGGCTGGCATCACATAGTTGAGGATTACAACGACGAAGAGAATGGCGCTAGAAAACTGGAGAGCATAGTTTGGTACCGCCTTATTACTGAGCTTAGCAAACCGCTGTGGTGCATTTCCACCGGTTGAGAGGGCATACAGTGAACGACTAGTACTAAAGATTGCGCTATTTGTCGCCGATAATGCCGCCGTCAAGACGACGAAGTTTAAAATGGCTGCTGCACTGGTAATTCCAATGCCCCGAAAAACCTGGACAAAGGGACTGGACGTCGTCACAATCTTGTTCCACGGGTAAATAGCCATAATTGCAATCATCGAGCCGATGTAAAATAACCCGATTCGCAGTGGTAAGGCATTAATCGCCTTCGGAATATCTTTTTGCGGGTCCTTGGTCTCACCAGCAGTCAGGCCGACCATCTCAATCCCCACAAAGGCAAAGACTACCATTTGGAAAGACCGAACAAAACCCGGTACCCCGGTAGGAAAGAATCCACCATGATTAACTAAGTTGACCAACGAAGCATGACTGCTACCAACCTTGGCGTGCATGATAATCATGACGCCACCAATGGCAATCAGCGCCAGGATCGCAAAGACCTTAATCATTGAAAAGGCACTTTCAAATTCGCCAAACAGCCCGACGTCAATCATGTTGACCAGCATCAACAAGATAATAATCACCAGCGGCCCCACCCACTGTGGAAGATGAGGAAACCAGTATCTCAGATAGATCCCTGATGCCGTCAGGTCAGCCATTGCCAAGCTAAGCCAACACGACCAATACGTCCAACCAGTAATAAACTCCATCCGGTCGCCCAGGTAAAGTTTGACGAAGTCGATGAACGAGTGCTTACTAGTATCTGACATAATCAGTTCACCAAGCGCCCGCATCATGAAGAAGCAGAAAATACCAACAATGAGGTAGGAAAGGATAATCGACGGTCCAGCGCTGTGGATTGCGGAGCCCGACCCCAAAAAGAGTCCGGTCCCAATCGCGCCACCGATGGCAATCATCGTAATATGCCGGCTTTTTAATGAGCGCGACAGTTTTTCATCTTGTGTTTTCTTGTCCATCTTTTCACCCCTTAGCAAACAAAAAACGCTCCTGGAGTTGTTCCAGGGGCGTCATTTAACGCGGTTCCACCCATTTCACGACATTGCTGCCGCCTCAGTAGTTGATAAGGGAACCACCCACTATTTCTTAACCATGAACAGGTGAACTGCCTTCCACCACCGCAGTTTCGCTGGACACCCGATAAGTGTTTTTTATTATACGAGCAAATGAGCGAATGTCAAACGAAAAATGAGCAGGTAATGAGAAAAAGCGGCTTTATCTTCATAATTTTATTATCGGGAATTGACAAGCGCGTGATTTTGTTGTCTAATTTAACCAAGTTAATACTCCGCAGTGAGAAGTTTCAGTAGCTGGACGTTCCCCGCCACAGAGAGCCGGCAACGTTGTGAACCGGTGCATAGCGTTTCAGTGAATTACCCTTTTCGTTTTTCTGCGGATTCGTGAAGGTACGCAGTGCGTACGAAGCTGGGTGGTACCGCGAAATTTCGTCCCAGGGCTGAGTGATCGGCCCCGGGCTTTTTTTGTGGCCATCCGATGTCGAATGGAGGCTTTTCAATGGATATTATCGAGGACTTAAAATGGCGCGGTGCCATTAACCAAACAACTGACGAAGCAGCGTTGCAAAAGCTGGTGGACAGCAAGTCGATCGGTCTCTACTGCGGGGTTGACCCAACAGGTGACAGCTTGCACATTGGTCACCTCATTCCCTTTATGGTACTGAAACGGTTCCAGCAAGCGGGCCACCACCCAGTCATCATCATCGGCGGCGGGACTGGCGCAATTGGTGATCCCTCTGGTAAAAAGTCTGAACGGAAGCTGCAAACGATGGACCAGGTTAAGCACAACGAAGAGTGCCTGACCAAGCAAATGGTCAAGTTATTCGGTACCAAAAACTTCACCATCGTTAACAACCGCGACTGGTTAGGTAAGCTGAGCCTGTTAGACTTCCTGCGCGACTACGGGAAACTGTTCAACGTCAATACAATGCTCAATAAGGAAATCGTGGCTAGTCGACTAGAAGTTGGTATTTCCTTCACCGAGTTCACTTACCAGATCCTGCAATCAATCGACTTCCTGCATTTGTACAAGGAAGAAGACGTTCAACTGCAAGTCGGTGGGGCTGACCAGTGGGGGAACATTACCTCGGGAATTGACCTGATTCACAAGGTCTGTGGACCAACAGCCAACGTTCACGCCCTGACGATTCCACTAATGCTCAAGGCTGACGGGACTAAGTTCGGCAAGACCGCTGGCGGTGCCGTTTGGCTTGACCCAAAGAAGACGTCGCCATACGAATTCTACCAATTCTGGATCAACCAGGATGATCGTGACGTCGTCAAGTACCTCAAGTACTTTACTTTCCTTAGCCACGAAGAAATTGATGAACTGGCAGAAAAGGTCAAGACTGAGCCATGGAAACGGGAAGCACAGCGCCGGCTGGCCGAAGAAGTAACAAAGTTTGTTCATGGTGAAAAGGGATTGGCTGAAGCTCAACGAATTACCAATGCTCTCTTCTCTGGCGAAGTTGGCAGCTTATCTGCCGACGAAATTGCCAGCAGCATGAAGAACATGCCGGGAGCCGACGTTCCTGCCGAAAAGCAGCCGCTGGTTGAATGGCTGGTTGACACCACTGGGTTTGAGCCATCACGCCGTAAGGCCCGCCAAGATATTAGCAATGGCGCCATCCGGATCAACGGTGAAAAGGTTACTGATACTGACGCCGCGATCGACCCAACTGACCACTTTGATGGCCGCTTCGTGGTTGTCCGCCGTGGTAAGAAACACTACTTCCTTGCCCGTGTCCAAAAGTAAATTAGTCACAAGAAAAAAGCTCAGTGCCCGTCATGGACACTGAGCTTTTTTACTACCAGCTAGCCTTACGAACTCCGGGCAGCTGTCCTTTGTGGGCCAGGCGACGGAACGTTAGCCGTGACATGCCAAATTTACGCATATAGGCGTGCGGGCGCCCATCATAACGATCACGGTTGTGCAACCGGACCGGACTCGAGTTTCGCGGCAATTTGCTTAAGGCCACGTAGTCTCCGGCCGCCTTCAGTTGCTGCCGTTTTTTCGCATAGCGTTCAACCATTGCCCGCTGGTGCGCTAGTTTTGCAATCTTTGATTTTTTTGCCATAAAATACCCCGTTAACAGTAGCAATGCGACAAATAACAACATTGTTCATCTGCTTGTCAATTCGGGGTAAGTATATCAGTAATATTTACATTTGTAAATTCAAATGTCTACTTCACGTACTTCTGAAGAACTTCACCAAGGCGTTTGAGCCCTTCCTCAATCTGGTCTTCCGCCATGTTGGAGTAGTTCAGCCGGAAAGCTCCCGGTTGAGGTTTTCCCGCAAAGAACGGGTCACCCGGGACAAAGGCGACGTTATTTTTCAGACATTCTTTGAACACCGCGACAGTATCGTCGACACCTGGCACTTCCACCCAGAGGAACATCCCCCCTTCAGGGTTAGTGTACTTAACCGCGGACGGGAAGTATTTCTTAATTCCCTCAATCATCAGTTGCTTGCGTTTGCGATAAAGAGCACTAATTTCCTCAACATGAGCATCAAGGTCGTTGTTTTGCACGTACTCAACGGTGGCGTACTGCGCCAGGTTATCGGTATGGAGGTCGGCAGACTGTTTTAAAACCGTTAACTTATCAACAATTCGCTTATTAGCCACGATCCAACCCAGCCGGAAGCCAGGAGCCAAAGTTTTAGAGAAGGTCCCCATGTAACAAACGTGGCCGTCATGGTCAAAGGACTTCACCGCCGGTACATGCTGACCAGCAAAGCGGATCTCACCATAAGGATTGTCCTCAAGAATTGTCAGATCATACTTGGCAGCTAGTTCCGCCATTTTCTGCCGCCGCGCCAGGGGAATCGTCCGCCCCGTCGGATTCTGGAAATTCGGGACAGTATACAACAGTTTGGCGTCCGGATGGGCTTTCAGTGTTTCTTCGAGGGCGTCAGTCCGCATCCCATCATTATCCATTGCGACAGATACCAGGTGGGCTCCATAAGATTTAAAAACGTCAACCGCACAGAGGTAGGTCGGTTGTTCCACCAAAACTACGTCTCCTGGATCAACCAATGCTTTCCCCACCAGGTCAAGCGCTTGCTCAGAACCAGTCGTGATCAACACGTTCTCAAGTTCTCCGTGAATCCCCTCCTTCTCTGCCACGTGGTGGAGAGCCCACTCCCGAAGTGCCGGCACCCCTTTGGCGGCACCGTACTGCATCAGTTCACGGCCATGTTTATCAAAGGCCCGCTCAACCGCCGCTTTCATTTCGGTAACCGGAAATAGCTCTGGTGCTGGCAAGCCACCGGCAAAGGAAATGATCCGCGGGTCAGCAGCAGCCTTTAAAATTGACCCCACTGCGTCCGTCCCGTCTGCTGGAACTCTTGATGAAAATTTAACCATCGTCGGTCACTCCTTTGTCTTTCTTAGCGTTTTCTAATTTAAGATTGAAGTTAGCATACACCCCCACTTGTGAAATGTAAAATACTATTTGCCGCAGTTTATTACGGTTGGCTGGCCCTTATTAGAAGACAAATCTTTTTTAAAAAAGCCCTTGACTTTTAGTGATTTTGCAATTAAATTAAAATGCAATTAGAAAAACAGATGACCAAATACGTTGAAAAGAAGAGTAGCCCTTCACTGTTTGCCAGAGAGTCCTTGGCTGGTGAAAAAGGATCAACCAGTGACCGGCGAAAATCACTTTGAGTACCTGGACGAAAGCTAGTAATCCACGGTGGGTGCAGCCCATTATCGCTGCCGTGTTTAATGCTGCCGCATTGAACATTAAGACTGGTAGTGCGAGCTGCTGGTAAAGACAGGGTGGTACCACGCGAAGCGTCCCTCAACTAGACACTAGTTCTAGTTGGGGGCTTTTTTATTCGGCGAATTGATCATTGGTAACAACTAAAGGAGTGGATGACAATGAAGTTTACAGTTGTAGGAGCCGGTGCAATGGGATTACGGTTTGGGGTTTTACTCCAGGAAGCCGGTAACGAAGTCGACTTTGTCGAAGGTTGGGAACCACACTACCAGAAAATGAAGGAGCAAGGCGGCGTCCTGGTTACCCGCGAGCACCAGAATAAGCACCTGGTCCCGGTTAACGTCTACCGTCCTGAAGACTATACAGCAACTGATGCCGATTTCGTTTTCTTCGAGTTGAAACAAATGCAATTACCTGACATGCTGAAGCGTTGTCAACACTTTTTCGCTGACCAGTATTGTTTGACCGCCATGAACGGGATGGGACACGTTGAACAATTACTGAAGTACTTCCCGAAAGAAAAACTGGTTGCTGGGACCGCCCTGGTCGCTACCATCCTGACCGGTCCTGGTGAAGTCGAGTTTGTCGGTAAACGTGGTGCCGGCACAACGAACTGGGCCAACTACACCGAGCAGCCTGACGAGAAGACTCATGAACTCATGGCTGAACTAAAAAAAGCGAATTTCAACCCCTCACTAAAGACTAATTTTATGGGTACGCTGATGACCAAGGTAGTCTTCAACTCCGTCGTCAACACCCTTTGTACGATGTTTGAGATCACGATGGGAGAATACGCTAACTTCTCCGGCGCAGACGAACTCAGCAGACAATTAATCGACGAAGCCTACGATGTCTGCGAACGGGCCGGTGTCCAGCTCGTCTCCTCCCGTCAAGAAGAATTGGACAGCGTCAACTACGTTTCCAAGGTTGGGAACCCCCACCACTACCCATCGATGTACCAGGACATGAGCCATAACCGACCAGTGGAAGTTGACTACATCAATGGTTACTTCGTCAAGCTTGGCCGGAAGTATCACTACGAGGCAGCTACCCACCGGATGGTTACCAACCTCGTTCACCTCGCTGAAGCAACTCGTGAAGTTCGGACTAATCGTTAACCTCTTAACAAACGAAAGTCGCCCAGCGGTTCTTATCCGCCGGACGACTTTTGCTTATTTCAAATTGTCAAAGTAGTTAAGTCCCATTGCCGCCTTAACTTCCTTGAGGGTCTGGTTAGCAACTGCATTTGCTCGCTGACTCCCCGCTTGCAGCATCCGATAAACTGCCGGGAGGTCCTTCGCATACTCAGCACGCCGCTGGCGAATTGGTGCTAGTTCACTATTCAAGACCTCAAAGAGATACTTCTTGATCTTGACGTCACCAAGGCCGCCACGACGATAATGGTCTTTCAGTTCCGCAACCCGTGACTTATCTGGGTCAAAGATATCAAGGTAGGTAAAGACGATATTCCCTTCTACCTGGCCAGGATCGTCCACGTGAATATGGTGCGGGTCAGTGTAAATGGACATTACTTTCTGATAAAGGGTCTTTTCATCATCACTCAAGTAGATAGTATTACCCAGTGACTTACTCATCTTTGCGTTGCCGTCTAGGCCGGGCAGACGCCCCTGACCTTTCGGAGGGAAGATTCCTTCTGGTTCAACCAGCACGTCAGTATGGTAAGTGGAATTAAAAGTGCGAACCAGTTCCCGGGCTTGCTCGAGCATTGGCTCCTGGTCATCCCCCACTGGCACTAACTGGGCCTTAAAAGCAGTAATGTCAGCCGTTTGACTAACAGGATAAGTGAAGAAACCAGCAGGAATCGACCGGCCAAACTTCTTCTGCTGAATTTCGGCCTTTACCGTGGGGTTGCGTTCCAGGCGGGAAACCGTCACCAGGTTAAGGTAGTACATATTCAGTTCTGACAATGCCGGGATCTGTGACTGAACGTAGATCGTACACTTCTGCGGATCAAGGCCCACCGCCAGATAATCCAGTGCCACCTGTGCCAAACTGTTTTGAACCTTTTCTGGATCATGGGCGTTATCCGTCAGCGCCTGCTGATCGGCAATCATGACGTAAAGGTCGTAATCACCACTGTTTTGCATCTTCACCCGTTCCTTGAGAGAACCGATGTAGTGACCAATATGAAGCTTCCCCGTTGGCCGGTCGCCCGTTAATGCAACTTTTTGTCCCATCATAATCTTCCTTTCTATACAAAAACCCTACTTTCCAAAGAAAGTAGGGCGAATTGACCGCGGTGCCACCTACGTTACAGGCAGCCGCCTGTCACTCATTTATTATCATTGATTAATTAAATGGTTCCATTTCAGTTACCGTCGGGGTTCTCACCAGCCCCCGTCTCTGTTTTGGCTTCCTACTTGCGCACCACTAACAATATTTTAAGTTATTTCCCGGGAAATGCAAGCGCTACTTGTTGTTAAACGGGACAGCGTTGTCCTTCGTAATCTTCTTCACACCGTGCATGTAAGGAACCAGGACATCAGGAATCGTCACCGAACCATCCTCATTCTGGTAGTTTTCCAAGATAGCAGCCACACACCGGCCAACAGCAAGGCCAGAACCGTTCAGGGTGTGGACGTATTGCAGCTTGCCGTTCTCGTCACGGTAGGTAGTGTGCATCCGCCGTGCTTGGAAGTCAAGACAGTTACTGCATGATGAAATTTCACGGTACTTATGCTGAGCTGGGAACCATACTTCAATGTCGTGGGTCTTCGCTGAAGTAAAGCTGGCGTCACCCGTTGACAGGGTAATGACGTGGTATGGCAGGTTCAGCTTTTGAAGGATCTCTTCCCCGTTCTTGGTCAGCTTCTCCAGTTCATCATAAGATGTTCCCGGCTTACAGAACTTAACCATTTCAACCTTATTGAATTGGTGCATCCGGATCAGTCCCCGGGTGTCACGGCCAGCGGCACCAGCTTCAGAACGGAAACATGGTGTAAGGGCCGTGACGTAAACTGGCAGTTTATCGGCAGGAATTTCTTCACCATAGAAGTAGTTAGTCAACGGTACTTCGGCAGTCGGAATCAGCGTCATGTCCTGACCGTTAACCTGGTAAACACCTTCACGGAACTTCGGGAACTGGCCGGTCCCAAACATTGCCTTAGCCTTTACAATGTACGGCGGCAGCACTTCGGTGTACCCATCTTTCATGTGCTGGTCAAGCATGAAGTTGTAAACGGCCCGTTCCAACTGCGCACCGAGGCCCAGGTAGTAAACAAAGCGGGCCCCGGAGTTCTTAGCAGCCCGGTCGAAGTCCAGGATTCCCAGCTTCTCACCGATTTCCCAGTGGTGCTTCGGTTCAAAGCCCAAATCGGTAATCTTGCCAACCCTGTACTCTTCCCGGTTATAGCTTTCGTCAGGCCCTACCGGGACGTCGTCAGCCGGAACATTTGGCAAGTGCAGCAACTTGTCTTCCAGCGTTTTGTCATTTTCTTCGATTTGTTCGTCCAGCTGCTTGATTTCGCCACCAATTTCCCGCATATGCTTGATGACTTCTTCGGCTGGCGCATGGTTCTTCTTGGCTTCCCCAATCTTCTTGGAAGTAGCGTTCCGTTCTGCCTTCAGCGTTTCCGACTTTTGCAATAGCTCCCGCCGCTTGGCATCGAGGGCAATGATTTCGTCAATCTCTTCCGCCTTAACACCACGGGTCCCCAACTTTTGCTTGAAAAAGTCTGGGTCTTTGCGAATCTTCTTAATATCTAGCATCGACATTACCTCCAATAACTATTAAAAGAGCCATTTCATCCCTAGTTTGGGACGAAATGGCTCTTGTTCCGCGGTACCACCCAAGTTTGCTGCCTAACAGCACCCTTAATGAATGGATAACGGCCATTTCCGTGCGGCATTACCCGCCCACATTTAACGCGCCGGAGTTTCGGCTCCCAGCTCGCACCAGCCGCTGGTTCTCTGTCAGCCTACTTGAAACGCTTCGTGTTTTCCTATCTGTTCGCAGTTTATTACATTTTAATTAGTTTTTCAACTATCAATTATGCTAAGTATTGTTTAGCAACATTTTCATAAGTGGCATTCACTTTCAGGTAGTTGTCAACGGCAACGTGTTCGTTAACCTGGTGGGCTAACGACCAGTCACCCGCACCAACAAGAAGCATCGGGCACTGCACTGCATGAATGTAGTTGGAAGCATCACTGGCGCCGTGGATGACATTCATTGCTGGAGCACTACCGAATGCCTGTTGGTGTGCCGTCTTCACCAGCTGGACAAATTCGCCATCGGGGTCATTAGCAACTGGCCGGAAACTAAAGCGAACTGCTAGTTTCAGTTGAACGCCTGGTTGCTGATTAAGCTGGTCGACTGTCTGCTGAATGCGCTTGATACAGTCCTCGTTATCGCATTCGGGAACTGGACGGATATTCCCCTGTGCCTCCGCATAATCGGGAATAATGTTCAACTGGCTACCACCCTTAAAGACATTGACACTGTGCACCGGCTTGCCCAGGACCGGACTAGCTGGTGCGTCATCGAAGGCGTGCTTTTCGGCAACCACAAATTGAGCCAGGTTCTCGACCGCGTTGATCCCTGTTTGCGGCATCGAACTGTGGACGCTTTTACCAAATGATTTCACGGTATAACCGATCGAACCGTTATTGGCGTAAACAATATCACCGCCAGTCGGTTCGCCGACAATCATTGCCGTCGCATCATCAACAAAGCCCTGCTTAGTTAACTGTTCGGACCCCATCGCGCCGAGTTCTTCACCAACAGTCCCCAGAAAACGGAGCTTCCCCCTTTGTGGGAGGCCAGCCTCCTTCAGCTCAATGAGGGTGATGGCCATGGCCGCCAGCCCCGACTTCATATCGACACTCCCGCGACCGTAAATATCGCCGTTAACCTCGTCAGCACTTAACGGGTCGTGGTCCCAATGATCACGATCACCGAGCGCAACCGTATCTAAGTGCCCCGCTAAGACTAGGACTGGTCCCTCCTGACCGCTGTCCAGTTCAGCAACCAGGTTGTCGCGATCCGGCGCATACTCCTCGAGTTGTGACGAAATACCGTAGTCCTTAAACAACCGTTGCAAATAAACTGCCGCCTGTTTTTCATGGTCGTTAGCGGTATTAATCCTGATGAGGTCTTTTAAGACCTGAACTTTAGTTTGTTGGTCCATCCACGCCATCCTCTTTCTAATATTTTTGTAATGATATTCTCATTTTATCGCCTTGGCAAAAAAATTCCAGTCTAATTTCCGGATTCAGTCGATAAAATAAATTGCATTCCGCGCCGGTCTCATCGAGAATAGAGAGTTACACGGGTAACGTTGTATTTTCTGATATTGATGTGTATAATTTCACTTGTTGAACCTTATTTTCGGGATCAAAGCAACGGGCGGGAATCAACCGCCGCTTATCCCGGTTTTAGACACAGAAAGGGAGGGTAGACAGA
Source organism: uncultured Limosilactobacillus sp. (assembly GCF_934202235.1). Classification (GTDB taxonomy): domain Bacteria; phylum Bacillota; class Bacilli; order Lactobacillales; family Lactobacillaceae; genus Limosilactobacillus. Next base: position 31,752 of record NZ_CAKPXS010000005.1, read on the forward strand.
TGTTTTCCAAGCTGAAAAATCATCCAACCGCAAAATTCTGGTTGACTACCTTACTGTACTTCGTTGTGCTAATGCTCGTCATTTACTTGTACGGCTATTTTGGCGCTGGCCAAGCCCCGTTCATCTATAACGAGTTCTAGCTTTTAAATAATGGAGGAAAATTTTGATTTCAAATATTGCACAAGCTATCGATAAACAAGCTCAAGCTCACCTCGATAAAGTCTTCTTTGACGAAATGGGGACGACCCACACTTACCGTGACCTGCTAGAAGCGTCCAACTCGCTAGCAGCCTGGCTTGATAAAGCGCAAAACGTGCCAGCTGGCAGCCCGATTGTTTTCTATGGCGACCACCAATTTGAAATGGTTGCCGGCTTTATTGGCGGGATCAAGGCTGGTCATGCCTACATCCCAGTCGAAACTAACACGGCATTACCACGGCTGCAGTCCATCATTAATACGGCTAAACCACGGCTGGTAATCGCGATCGACGAATTCCCAACCGAGAAATTGGACTATGACGGCGCCGTTTTGGACCGGTTTGAGCTCCAACAAATCTTTGATCAGCAAACACCATACCAGGTAGGCCACGAAGTGTTAGGCGATCAACCGTTTTACATTCTTTTCACCTCCGGAACGACTGGTTCGCCAAAGGGTGTGCCGATCAGCCACACTAATATCTGCTCATTTGCCAACTGGATGCTCGGTGATTCATTTAATATCCCGGCAGAACAGACTTTCCTGGGCCAAACACCGTTTTCTTTCGATGTTTCTCACATGTACTGGCTGACTGCCGTCTTATCTGGCGGCACAATCAAGGCATTGCCATTGCCGGTAGTCCAAAACTTCGGTCAGATGTTCAAGGTCCTGCCGTCATTGAAGGTCAATGTCTTCGTCGGCACCCCCTCCTTTGGTGAAATGCTGCTGCTAAGCCGCGACTTTAACGCCGAAAAGATGCCCGACTTGAAGTACTTCGTCTTCTGTGGTGAAGAGCTGACTGTCGGGACCGTCAAGCAACTCTTCAAACGCTTCCCCGACGCCCATATCTTCAATACTTATGGGCCAACGGAGGCGGCTGTGGCGGTTACGAGCTGTGAAATCACGAAAGAAATGGTCGACCACGACAAGCGGTTGCCAATTGGTGTCGACAAGCCCGGCGTAACAACCAGCATCTGGAAAGACAACAAGCAGGTCAATGAACCTGGCGTCCACGGGGAAATTATTATCGCCGGTGACAGTGTTGCCAACGGTTACCTCAACAACCCGAAGAAGACTGCTCAAAACTTCTTCATGTTAAACGGTGTCAAAGCCTACCGGACAGGTGACGCTGGCTTCATCAGTGAAGATGGAATGCGCCACATCATCGGCCGGATGGACTTCCAAATTAAGCTGCACGGGTTCCGGGTTGAACTAGACGAAGTTCGGGCGAGCCTGGAACGGAGCCAATACATCAAACAGGCCGTGGCCGTTCCAAAATATAACCGTAACCACCAGGCAACCCACCTCATTGCCTACGTCATCGCCCAGCCAAATGACTTTGAGAGTGAACAGGAATTAACTAAGGCCATCCGCGACAGTCTCAAAGATCAAATTATGGACTACATGATGCCAACGCAGTTTATCTACGTTGACTCCTTCCCGAAGTCAGCTAACGGTAAGATTGCCGTTAAGCAGCTGATTGCGGAGGCTAACAAATAATGCTTAATTGGATTGCATCGATGCCCAACCTCTCAGCCTACGGGACACCAACCTACTTCATCTACTTGTTGTTGGCGGTCCTCCCGCTGGGGATTGGTTTATACTACGGCAAACGATTTAGCTGGTACGAGGCCTTAATCAGCTTTATCTTCTTATTCTTAATGTTTGATGGTTCCAGCGCTAAGCAGATGGTCTCACTGGTGATTTACGTCATCTACCAGACCCTCCTGGTAATGGGCTACTACCACTACCGACAGAAGAACAACGCCGGTGGTGTCTTCTACCTGACCGTCTTTCTATCACTACTCCCAATCGTGATCGTCAAGGTGACCCCCGCAATGGTCGGCCATAACTCGCTACTTGGTTTCCTCGGTATTTCTTACCTGACTTTCCGGGCAGCCGGAACGATCATTGAAACTCGTGACGGTGCCGTGAAGGAAATTAACTGGTGGAAATTCGTCCGCTTCATGCTCTTTATGCCAACCATTACTTCTGGTCCAATTGACCGTTACCGGCGGTTCTCCAAGGATTACCGGAAAGTGCCTAGTCGTGAGAAGTACTTGGGCATGGTTGAAAAGGGGATTATGTACCTCTTTATCGGCTTTTTATACAAGTTCGTGATCGACTACTTCTTTGCCCAGCAATGGCTGCCAGCCGCCGAGAACATGGCCATGGCTCATGGCCATCACTTATCGTGGTGGGTTGTCGCTGTCGCCTACCTGTATTCTGGCGACCTCTACTTCGACTTTGCCGGTTACTCACTGTTTGCAGTGGCTATTTCTTACTTCATGGGTGTTGAAACGCCGATGAACTTTAACAAGCCATTCCTTTCCAAGAACATCAAGGAATTCTGGAATCGCTGGCACATGTCCTTATCATTCTGGTTCCGTGACTATATCTTCATGCGGTTCGTCTTTTTGGCAACCAAGAAGCACTGGTTTAAGAACCGGAACGTTCTCTCCTCATTAGCCTACATGCTCAACATGGTCACGATGGGCTTCTGGCACGGGGTAACGTGGTATTATATCTTATATGGCTTCTTGCATGGCCTGGCACTAGTCACTAACGACGCCTGGCTACGCTACAAGCGGAAACACTTTAATGGCTTGGAGAGCACCGCGCTAACACAAAACGTGGCCCGCTTCATTACCTTTAACTTTGTTGTCTTTTCGTTTCTGATTTTCTCAGGCTTTTTGAACACGCTGTTCTTTAGCCACTAGGATAATTAATAATTGGAGGATTTAACATGGAAGATCAAATTAAAAACATTTTAGCTGACGCAACTGGTCGCGATGCCAGTGACTTTAATGACACTGGCGAAGACTTGTACAGTAACGGTTTGCTGGACTCAATGGCAACTGTCAGCTTCCTGTTAGCTCTGCAGGACGAATTCGATATTGAAGTCCCTGTTTCCGAATTCGACCGGAGCCAGTGGAACACGATTGACAAGATTATCGAGCGGGTAAAGGAGCTCCAAAATGACTAATCGTCAACGACTGTGGCGCATTTTCGGCCCAGTCATTGTTGCCTGCCTCTTGGTTGGGCTGGTCCTCATTATTCCGTGGCGTGGCCACCATTCTGCGAAGACAATCCAACGGGCAGCTGTTTCCATCAGTCCGACTGTTTTTAAGAACAAGTCGATTAAGTCCCAGGCGATTGGGGAAAAGCACCCCTATTATGTGCCCTTCTTTGGTTCGAGTGAGTTAAACCGGATGGACCGGTTCCACCCAGCAGTGATGGCCGCCCGCTATCACCACTATCGCCCCTTCCTCTTCGGGGCCAAGGGAACCCAGTCGTTGCCGCAATTATTCAACATGAACATGATGGCACCGCAAATGCAAAACGGCAAAGCGGTCTTCATTATTTCACCACAGTGGTTTGTCAAGCAGGGAGTTACTCCTGCCGCCTTCAAGTACTACAACGGGGCCTACACCAACCTTTCCTGGCTCAAGCAGGCTAACCCCCACTCACCGTATGACCGCTACACTGCTAAGCGACTGATTCAGCTACTTGGTGACAACGGAACGGTCGGCAGTGATGCCAAGAAGATTGCCGCTGGCAAGCCGCTCAGCGCATGGGACCGGTCACTGATTAACTTCAAGATCACCCTTTTGCGTAACCAGGATAACCTTTTTTCCGGCTTAAACGTTAACGAGAATTACGATACGCGAATTAAGCCGAAGGAACATCTCCTGCCGCAGAACTACAACTATGCTGACTTGCAAGCAATTGCTAAGAAGCAAGCTCGCAAAGAAACCACTAATAACCGGTTCGGCGTTTTGAATAAGTTCTACAATTCACGGATTAAGGGAACCAAGGGTTTGCGCAACTCCCAGCGTCACTTTAACTACCTTCAGTCACCGGAATACGCTGACTTACAGGTAGTGCTTAACCAGTTAGCAAAGACTAATACCAACGTGGTCTTCATGATTACACCGGTCAATGCCAAGTGGGAAAAGTACACCGGCCTGAATATGGAGATGTACTACAAGACTGCTGATAAGATCAAGTATCAGCTCCGCTCGCAAGGGTTCAACAACATCGTTGATTACTCTCACCGTGGAAACGAAACCGGCTTTATGCAGGACACCATCCATATCGGCTGGGTTGGCTGGGTTGATTTTGACCACCAGGTTGCGCCATTCTTGGACAACCCACAGCCGGCACCACACTACCGCATGAATAGTCAGTTCTTGTCGAAGAGGTGGCGTCACTTAAATCCAACGCAACAAAATTTAAATAACTTTACCACTACCGAGTTAAACCAGTAGGTAGTAAAAGGTCCCCAGTGTTCGCAGCAGAACACTGGGGACCTTCTTCAGTTATATATCATCTACAATTGATTATTACTCACAGCCGTTCGCTAATCGATGCTGGCTGCAGTTTGGCAGCAGCCGCTGGATCAACAATCACGACAACGTTGTCCGCCTTCTGGAGGGCCGACGCTGCGACCGCAGTTGTTAGTGGTCCTTCCACCATCTTTTGAACAGCAGCGGCCTTCTTTTCGCCATAAGCCATCAGCAAGATTTCACGACTCTTGAGAATCGTTCCAATTCCCATCGTGTAGGCTTCCCGTGGTACCTCATCCTTCGAAGCAAAGAAACGAGCATTAGCTTCAATTGTGGATTCTGTCAGCTTCACCCGGTGGGTCCCACCATCAAATGGTGATCCTGGTTCATTAAAGCCAATGTGGCCGTCACGACCAATCCCCAGTAGTTGCAGATCCACCGGGTTATCTGCCACTACTTGGTCATAACGCTTCACCTCAGCATCGGGGTCAGTGGCGAGGCCATTGGGCAAGTACGAATGAGCAAACGGCTTGGCGTTGAAAAGGTGCTGGTTCATAAAGTAGTGGTAGCTTTGTGGGTTATCTGGAGCAATACCAACGTATTCATCCAGGTTAACGGACGTCATTGCCGAAAAATCCAGGGAACTCTTGCGAAGCAGCCGGTAAAGTCCCTCCGGGGTACTACCGGTGGCCAACCCCAGAACCCGGGCACCATTATCAATCACCTGTTTAAAGACGTTAAACGCGGCCTGGTCGCCTGCAGCCTGATTAGGAGCAAGAATTACTTTCATCTTTACAACCTCTTTTTCTCATTTTACAAAAATAACTAGTTAATTGATCTATCGCCATGGTAAACTTTTTTGTCTATAAATGAAAGCGGTTCAGTCCAATTGGTCTAATGGTCTATGCCATAACCCAAACCCGCTCTAAGGGCTCCCTCAGTTAAAAAAGAATTGGTTTAATTTTTTCGCTCATCGCTGCACAATAATAATCTTAATGATAATTTAAACACAATGGCTTTGCTTTTCCTGACGTTAAATGATACAACTAAAGATGTAAGCCTTTCCTGGCTAAATTTTCGTACAAAGGAGGTAAGCCTTTTGGCAACACCTGATATTGTTTTAACCCGGATTGATAACCGGTTGGTCCATGGTCAAGTTGGTGTAGTCTGGACCTCAGCTTTAGGAATCAACCTGATTCTGGTGGCTAACGATGAAGTAGCAAACGACGATCTGCAGCAAGAATTAATGGCTGCCACTGCCGAAACTTCTGACGTTGGTATCCGTTTCTGGACGATCGATAAAACGATTAAGACCATTCACAAGGCCAGTCCACGGCAGCATATCTTCCTGGTTGTCCGCAACCCCCAAGATGCCCTTCGGTTGGTCGAAGGCGGTGTGCCGATTAAGCAAATTGACGTTGGCAATATGCACTTTACCGAAGGCAAGGAAGCCATCAGTAAGAAGGTCTACGTCGACCAGCAAGATCGCGATACCTTTAATAAGCTTGTGGAACATGGGGTAGATGTCTTTATTCAAGATGTTCCTGATTCGTCGAAGAAGGAAATCACGAAGCTCTAATTATTATTTTTCGTTTGCAATTATTTAGGAGATGAAATCATGTCTATTTCGCTTGCACAAGGGATTTGGATCTCAGTGTTTGCGATCATCGCCGGCATCGACTTTTGGCTGGAAGGCTTCTATATTTTCCGGCCGATCATCGTTTGTACCGTCGTTGGTGCAATTCTCGGAAACCTTAAACTGGGCCTAGTGGCCGGGGGGTTAACCGAACTGGTCTTCGCTGGTTTGACTCCGGTTGGTGGGACCCAACCGCCTAACCCCGTCATGGCAGGGATCATGACTGTCGTTTTGGCATATACGACTGGTCACTCGCCAGCAACCGCCATCGGTTTGTCACTGCCATTTTCCATCCTGACCCAGTACATTATCTTGTTCTACTACTCGGCATTCTCTGTTTTTGCCAAGAAGTTCAACGAATACGCTGACAGACTGGAATTAAATAAGTTCCGCAACCTGGCATACGGGTTAACACTCCTCGTTGGTTTAACCTACGGTGTCTTGTCATTCCTGTGTGTTTACGCTGCCCAAAAGCCAATGAGCAACTTCGTCAATTCCTTCCCTGGCTGGTTAAGTCACGGCTTCACAATTGCCGGGGGGATCTTACCAGCCGTTGGGTTTGCCATCTTGCTGCAGACCATGCTGAAGGGCCGTTACGTTCCGTACTTGCTACTCGGGTTTACGGCTGCCTGCTTCATTAAGTTTGGCAACCTGATGCCTGTCGCCGTCATCGGTGGCTGCCTGGCCGCAATTGAGTACTACCAAGCAGTGCGGACTCGCAAGATTAAGAACGAGCTGAAGGAAATTCGTGAAAATCAGAATGATGGAGGTGACAGTGATGGCATCTGATGAACAACAACAGACAGCTCCGAAGCGCCACAAACTGTCACACTCTGATGTGACCAAGCTGGCACTCCGCTCACTGTTAAACCAATCAGCCTTCAACTATGAACTGATGCAGGGTGATGGTTACGCCCTCAGTTTGATTCCTGCATTGAAGAAGATTTATGGCGATGATAAGAAGGGCTTATCAGAAGCAATCAAGGCCAATACCGCCTTTATCAACACCAACAACTACGCTGCACCATTACTCTTAGGGTTGGAAGCATCACTGGAAGAAAATGGTGCGCCGCGGTCAACCATCGATGGTTTACGGATCGCCCTGTTCGGTCCGCTGGCCGGAATTGGTGACTCAATCACCTGGTTCACGATCCTGCCGATTGTTGCTGGGATTGCCGCTTCATTCGCCAAGCAAGGCAGCCTGATTGGGCCAATCATTTTCCTGGCAGTTTACATTGCCTTATTCTTCGCCCGGATCCCAATTTGCCACCTTGGTTACTCTGTCGGGACGAAGTCAATTGCAAGTATCCGTGCTAATTCAGGGATTGTTTCTCACGCGGCAAGTGTCCTCGGTTGTACCGTTATTGGTGGTTTGATTGCCACTTACGTTACGATGACCGTTAAGTTGAAGATTCCGGTTACCGCGACCCATTCGATCGCCCTGCAAAAGGAATTTCTTGACCACATCTTCCCAAACATCCTGCCACTGGGCTACACTTTCCTGCTCTACTGGTTAATCAAGAAGAAGCACGTCAGCCCGCTGTGGTTGATTATCATCACCTTCATTGTTGCCCTCGTTTGTTCTTGGTTAGGAGTTCTTTAATTAATGCAGATTATCGTTAGCGGCCACGGCAAATTTGCCAGTGGTATTCAGTCCAACATCAAACTATTGGCCGGCAATCTGCCGGGTTTATCCTTCGTTGACTTTACCGGCGAGATGGATGAACAACAGCTGCAAGATAAGTTTACCGCCCTGTTAAAAGCGGACGAACAAGCCTTATTCTTCTGCGATCTATTTGGCGGGACCCCTTATAAACAGGCCGTCCTCCTAACTCGGCAGTATCCCCAGATTGCGGTGGTTACTGGTTGCAACGTCGGTTCTCTCCTGGAAATCTGCGTTGCGGGTGACTGGCAAAAATCCTCACCGGCTGAACTGGGCGAAAAATTTATCGCCACTAGTAAGCAGGCAACGCGGATGTTCCATCACCGGCATGTTCAAACTGAGCCAGTAGATGGTGACGGAATTTAACAATCAGGTAGCAATTAAAAACCCGGTTTGCAACTTTCAGCAAACCGGGTTTTGTGATCCCGCAATTATTTCACTTTGTTAATTATCGGTGTTGTCGTCACCCTGGGAAGCACCAGTGGAACCATCAGCAGTCACGTCAGCATCTTCATCAGTACCCGACTCGGATGCACCAGTATCGGCATCGGTGTCGCTATCAGAAGCCCCGGTAGACGCATCCGAAGCGCCAGTTGTCCCATCATCAGTGGTATCAGCGGCCATAGCCGGCCCTGCTGGCTGGCCCCAGGTGCCCTTGTTATAGAGGTCGACAATCTGGTCCACTTTCTGACTAACTTCCATTGTCCCTAAGTAGTGGCCATCAATATCGCGGATAGCAATGTACCAGGTCATAATCCGGTGACCACTGTCCATGTACGCTGACGGAACAACGTCGGCAATCCCCCTGCGGAGACTATCGATAACCTGCTGAGCGTGAACCAATGCCTTTGGCGGGTGGCATTCTGAAATTGGCTCACTCAGCTGCCGAACGTCCCGGGCATTAATCCGGTCACCATCGTGGGTATACCAGACAAAGTTATCATTTGCGTCCACCAAGTCGAGCTCTAGCGGTAAAGCTTCAAAAATCTGTTGAATTTCTTTGAGGCTCAACCGCCCGGTTGGAAAACTAACGTACGCATTATCAACAAATGGTTCTTTTGTGGCCATAAATTCTTCCTCCCTTGTTTCGTCGTTGATCATGTCTGCAAACCTAACAAACTCCATAAAGGACTGCTCTAGGTTGTCGATATCGTCCTGGTTGGTCAGCAGGTTATGATGATCAAAAACCTTCATCGCGTTGCCAATCAGTACTTCATTGCCCGGCATAATGGCCGCGTTACAGTCTGGAGCCATCAAAATCTGCCGCATTTGGACCTGGGCTCGTGAAGAGGCCTGCTTGCCATATGAAGCACCGACAATCATCGCCGGTTTGTGGACCAGCACATCGCAATGGTAGGTCAACCATTCAATTGCGTTCTTTTCAACCGCCGGAATGGCATGGTCATACTCCGGTGTCGAGAAAATCACCCCGTCGCTCAAGCGAACCTGTTGCTTAAGCGAGTAAATAGCATCATTGGTCGGGGTGTCCTTGGCAAATGGTGGGAGGTTGCCAATCTCGATCACGTCAATTTCGGCTGCCTGCCGAAAATGCTTCTTCATGAAGTACAGTAACTTCCGGTTATATGATAACCGGGCATTGGTTCCCACAATTGCTACAAACTTCATTCCGCTGCCTCCTTTGCCGCACGGTTAACAACCGTCGCAAAATGACTGAACTCGTCAACACACTGTTCGAGAAACTTCACCGTCCCGCTATCCTTCAGGTTACCATCGTCATCAAAGGCCTGACGGCAGTTGCCCAGGAAGAATTCTTCACCGGAAAAGACTACCGCTTGGATACCTGGCGACAAAAGGATGTCGCGCACGTGAATTTGCGAACGGGCGCCGCCCTGCACGTGAGTAGAGGCCCCAACGAGCATCACTGGCTTGTGGTGTAACGGGTGAACACTAGCAGAGAGCCATTCAATGACACTCTTCAGCGTCGAAGTTACCGAGTGGTTGTACTCGGGACAGGCAATAATCACAGCGTCAGCTGCGTTGATCTCGTCCGTTAATTTTTGCAGACTGGCCGGGAGCTTTTGATCCTCATTAAACAGCGGCAGCCCCCGCGCACTGGTGACTGACATCTCTAGGTCAGGAAAGTGTTTCTTCATGTAATTGAGCAGCATTAAGTTGTAAGAATGCGGTGCGCTAGATCCGCCAATAGCGACTACTTTCACCTCATCAGGCTCCTTTCTCAGATCATTAAGTTTCAGTGGCAAAAAAGGTTATTACATTGTCATTTATTATACAACGTTGCCCTGCTTTATTCACCGCTCAATCGGCGGTGTGAAACGGTTTACTCTGTCTTTTTAGCAGAGTATGTTAAGATATGTGAGTTAGTAAACGACGGGTTCGCCCGTCTGCCAAAAAGATGGGAGAAATTTATGAGAGAACAGCGTCATTACTACCGCCGACAAAGCAAACGGCCCAAAACAACCGCTCCAGTAGCAGCCATTGGTGACCGGGTTCCACTGACAATTCGCAAGCTTGGTGTCAACGGTCAGGGGATTGGCTACTTCAAGCACAAGGTGTGCTTTGTCCCTGGTGCCCTCCCCGGCGAAGTCGTTGTCGCGACCATCACGAAAGTTCACCCCCGTTACTTAGAGGGGCGGATTCACCGGCTACGTCAAACCAGCAAATACCGGGTTGAACCCCGCGACAGTTATGCCGGCATTGCCGGCGGCTTTGAGTTAGAAAACCTCGCTTATGAGCAGCAGCTTCAGTTTAAACGTCAAGTCGTCTTTGATGCCCTCAATAAGTACAAGCCGCACGCTTACAAAAAGTTCGCCGTCAAGCCGACACTCCCTTCGCCAAAACAGTATGGTTACCGTAACAAGGCCCAGTTCCAGGTCCGTGAAGTTGACGGTCACATTGCTGCTGGTTTATACAAGGCCAACAGCCATGACCTTGTCGAGATGAAGGACTGTGCTGTTCAAATGCCGACAACGATGAAAGTTATCCGCACGGTCACCCAGCTGATTGAGGAGTTACACATCCCGGTTTATGATGAAGCTAACCATAGCGGGATTATTAAGACCGTCGTGGTCCGCGAAGCCAAGGAAAGTGGTCAGTGCCAGTTAACCTTGATTACCAATACTCCCAAGTTGATCCATAAGCACCAGCTCATTACCCAAATCCAGCAACAGTTGCCGTCCGTCGTTTCCATCATGCAAAACGTCAACCCGGGAGATACGCCGCTCATTTGGGGAAATCAGATGATTCACTTGGCGGGAGACGAATACTTGACCGAATCGCTAATGGGCCTTGACTTCCGCCTTTCTGCCCGTTCATTTCTTCAGCTCAACCCCTACCAGACTGAAACGTTGTATGAAGAAGCCGCCAAGGCCTTGGAACTCAACTCTCACGATGTTTTAATTGATGCCTACGCCGGTGTTGGGACTATCGGTCTCTCGTTGGTCAGCCGGGTCAAGCAGGTTTACGGGATGGAAACAATTCCCGAAGCGGTTGCTGATGCTAATGCCAATGCCCAGTTAAACGGCATCAATAACGCCACCTACGAGGTGGGGGCTGCTGAAGACCTCCTCCCCCAGTGGCAAAGCGAAGGTCGAGAATTTACCGCGCTCGTCGTCGACCCGCCACGGACAGGACTGGACCGCCAGTTAATTAACACGATCCTGAAAGTCAAGCCGGCCAAGCTGGCCTACGTTTCTTGTGATATGGCAACACTGGCTCGCGACCTGACCCAGTTAACACGCGCTTACCGGGTTGAGTATATCCAACCGGTCGACATGATGCCGCAAACACCGCGCTGTGAAGCGGTCGTTAAGTTGCGTCGGCGGTAGTCGCACTCATTAGGCTGCTGGGGTTGGATATGTTACAATATTTACCGACACAAGAGGAGGAATTACGATGCAAAACCCATTTAATAACCAGGATCCTAACGATCCCAACAATCCGTTTAACCAGTTACCCATTCCTCCTAACTACGCGAAAATTCGTAACGAGCGCGGAGAGATTCGGATCGCCAAGGTCGGCATTTCCTGGACGACCTTTTTCTTTGGGCCGCTACCAGCCCTCTTTCGTGGTGACTGGTATAACTTCGCGATGATGGTGGTTTGGGATCTGATTTACGTGCTCGGCGCGCAAATGTTTCACCTAGGCATCTGGGCATCTTACCCGTGGCCAGGAATGGTCTTTACCTTAATCTATAACATGATGTACTTCCGTCACCTGATTGGTGCGAAAGACTTCTACGCTGCCGATGAACGGTCAGAAAAACTATTAGCGGCAGCTCACTACTTGCCGCGCAGCTATCAGAATCACTTTGGTGATAACGATTAATTAAACCAACATAAAAAGGGAGCGTGACAGAAGTCATTTATGACTTCGTAGTCACGCCCCAGCGAGCAACAATAGGCCCCTAGCGTTCGGCTTTGCCAGAACGTTAGGGGCCATTGTTGTACCGCCTGTTAACTTTTAGTGTAGATAAGGGAGCTTATGTCACAGCCCCTTTTTGCTTTGAGAAATCATTAGTCGCGGCGAAGTTGCAGCCGCTTACTGCAGAAGTAGGATAACCAGAGGGTAAAGAGAATCCATAAGGCATAAATGACCCAGCCAACAATTGAGATTCCCGTTGTCCCCATTCTACTGAGGTTCATAACCAGGTTTTCCCAGAAGCTCGCGGTATGAATGACTAGTTGCGCCATCAACATTACAAAGGCAACAAAACCAGCAATCAAGGCACAGACTAAAATGATCTTCCCGCGACGGTTGAAGAGCGCGAACATCGACCCCAGGGCGTTGAAACTCAATGCGAAGAAGAGCAACGTGAGTAGGACGTACCACGGGTTGAAGATCGTCGTATGATCCAGGCGACTGCTACAAAAGTCTGCTATCATCCAGAAAATCCAGCTAGCAAGGATCCCAATAGCGAGGGTTGCGAGGTGGGCCTTCCACATTGTTTCACGTGAAACACCGCCATGAATCGCCATTTTGAATTCCGAGTACTGGGCGACAAAGGCGTAGGCAAAGGTTGCCAGGATCGTTACCCCTTCAATTGTTTGGAGGATCTGGACGCCCAGTGCGCCCCAGCCACCGGTAGCTCCTTCCATGCTAAAGCCATGGGTAAACAGGCCAATCACCACAAATAAGAGGTTGAAGCCGATCAGCCAAATCAGGAACCATTTGATAAAAATCCCCCAACTCAGCAAGTTATAGGTCACTAGTGATTTTGTTTTACGCATTTTGAAGCCCCCGATCATTAGTAATGTACATGAAGAGATGTTGTAGGTCGTAGTGTTCGACCTTGACGGTATCCGGAATTTCCTGCCGGTCGTTTAACTTGCCAAAAACATAGGCCGTTTTAATATTAGCAAGGGTCTGGTGGTGAATTACCCGCAGGTCGTGAATGTATTCGTCAACCGCCTTCACCGGCCCGGAAACTAAGAAACACTGGTCTAATAGTGCATCCGTTGGTTGGTCCACCTCAATCCGGCCCTCATCCAACACGAGGACGTGTTCGACGAGCTGGTCAATTTCATCAATTAAGTGGGTTGAAATCACAAACGTCCGTGGCCGCTGACTGTACGATTTCAGTAGTTCCTGATAGAACCGGTCACGGTGGTTGGCATCCAGCCCTAACACAGGTTCATCCAGGAAAACGTAGTCAACCGGCAGGCAGAGCGCCAGGATTAATTTACCCATCGTTTTTTGACCGGTGGATAACTTGGAGTAGGCAACATCTAATGAAATACCAAATTCATTAGCCAACTGGCCGGCGGTATCCCAATCAAAGCCGCCATAAAGTGATTCGTTCGTCTTGAAAATGTCTTTAAGCTTGAGGTAGCGCTGGAACATCACATTATCCAGCGATGATTCACTACTCATCAGGTAAATCTTGCCCAGCAGTGCATCGTTATCCTTGATCGGCTGGTCACCCATTTTAATGGTCCCCTGGTCAGCCCGCAGCGCGTCAATCATGATGGAGAGCAGCGTTGACTTACCCGCCCCGTTGCGGCCTAACAAGGCATAAATCTTATTTGGCGCCAAGTCAAAGCTAACATCCTTTAATACCTGGTTCTTTCCGAAATGCTTTGCCACGTGACTAATTTTCAGCATGTCCATCTTCTTCGTACCCCCTCTTAATCAAGCCAATCAACCGCTCCTCACTGAGGTTCAGTTTGCGGGCTTCATCAACTACATTAACAACGTACTCGTCATAAAAACTCTTCCGTCGTTCTTCAACCACCTGGGCGTGAGCCCCCTTGCTAACAAAGGTTCCCATCCCGCGATGTTTTTCTAACAGCCCCGCATCCACCAGCAGGTTCATCCCCTTCAAGACTGTCGCTGGGTTAATATGTAATTCTCGCGAAAGTTCATTAGTCGACGGAATTTGACTCCCTTCTTTGAACCCGCCAGTAAAAATCATTTCTTCCAGTTGTGCCGCAATCTGCTGATAGATTGGCGACGTTTGATCAAAACTAAAGTGCACGGCTGCCACCTCCTCACTTATTCGGTTAGTTACTTGCATAATTAACTATATCACTTTTCTTTTTCCTGTCAACATCAAAAACCGCCAATCCGTTAAAAACGAATTGACGGTTTTAGTGTGATGGTTAATCAAAATTAGTGAGCATCTGACCAGGCTTGGGGATCCTGACGCCAGGCATGTAGTGACTGCCGTTCATCACTGGAAATTAGTTGTTGTGCTTCTGCTGTTTCAATCAGCTTGGTGTAGTTGGTGACCGAATGGTAGGTCAAGCCCGCCGCCTTGAAATTGGCAGTGGCAGCTGGCAGTTGGTAAGTGAAGACGGAAACGATACCGATTACCTCCCCGCCGGCCTTGCGGACTGCATTCACAGCCTTGAGAACAGACCCGCCAGTGGAAATCAGGTCATCGATCACAACGACCTTTTGCCCTGGCTTGAGCACCCCTTCCAGCTGCTTCCCGCGCCCATGATCCTTTGGCTTCGAGCGAACGTAAATCAGTGGGAGGTTCAACTCGTCTGCTACCCACGAGGCGTGAGGGATCCCGGCCGTCGCGGTCCCAGCGATTACTTCAGCAGCGTTAAAGTAACGGCTAATTAACGCCGCCATGCCGCGGAAGATATGACGCCGTACCGCTGGATAAGATATTGTTAGGCGGTTATCCGTGTAAATCGGTGAATGAAGCCCACTGGCCCAGGTAAAGGGCTGGCTAGGGTGAAGCGTGACGGCCTTAATGTTCAACAAGTCGGCAGCCACCTGCGCCGCTACCTGATCATCCCTGGCAGTGGTTTCCATCCCCGCAGGGACTTCGGCAGGATCACCAGCCAGGAACTGGTCACGGATCTGCTGGTAGGCTCCTACCGGATTTGCGGCCCGGGTAATTGGTCGGCCAACAACAATCCCGTTGCTGCCTAAGTCATGAGCCTGCGCGGGGGTCACTACCCGTTTTTGGTCATCATGGACATTCTGGTTGGGCCGAATTCCCGGGGTGATGCAAAGGAAGTCATCACCAACGACTTCCCTGATTGCCTGCACTTCTTTAGCGGAGCAGACGACTCCGGGTAGCCCACACTTTTTAGCAAGCCGGGCGTAATTCTGAACAGATTCGATAAGGCTCAGGTCAACATACTGTTCGTCGTGGAGAATCGTTTCGTCAATCGAGGTCAACTGAGTAATGGCCAGGAGGTGAGGTACTTTCACCCCTGCCTGTACCGCCCCTTCCTTCAAACCGGCCAACCCGGCCTTCAACATCTCACTGCCGCCTGCAGCCTGGATAGTCGTCAAGGCAACACCAAGTTTCCCAACGGCGACCATTGCCCGCTTCACGGTATTTGGAATGTCATGGAGCTTGAGGTCCAAGAAAACAGCAAAGCCCCGTGCCTGTGCTTCGCGAACGATTTCCGGACCGTAGCCGTAATAAAGTTCCATCCCGATTTTCACAATCGGGCGGGTCTGCGGGTCAACGGCTAACTTATCTAACAGTGAAGTAGCTTCTTCTTTCGTTGCCACATCAATGGCAACAATTGGTTCAAAACGGCGCATTAGAACTTTACCTCCCATAAATCAGTTAACTTGTTAATTCCATAGTGGTCCATTACCGTCGGCAGTTCAGCGATGATCTTCGGGCAAGTCAGTGGGTCGTGGAAACTGGCTGAACCGACTTCGACGGCGTTGGCGCCGGCCATCATCATTTCTAAGACGTCCTCAGCGCTTTCAACCCCACCAACACCGATAATCGGAATATCGGAAACCGCCCGTACTTGGTGGATCATCCGGAGAGCGATCGGCTTAATCGCGTGCCCTGATAACCCACCGGTAACGTTGCTCAGCACTGGCTTGCGAGTCCGTAAGTTAATTGCTAACCCAGTTAACGTATTGATCATCGTCAAACCGGCAGCCCCGCCCCGTTCAGCCGCCTGGGCAATTGGCACAATGTCGGTAATGTTTGGCGTTAGCTTAACGTACAATGGCACCTTGCAGACAGCAACACAAGCTCTTGTCAGGCGTTCGATTACTTCTGGGTCGGTACCCATGGCCAAACCACCGTGCTTAACGTTCGGGCAGGAAACGTTGAGCTCAATGGCGTTAACGAATGGTGACTGGCTCATTTCATGAACCACCTCAACGTACTCCTCTTCGGAAAAACCAGCTGCACTGCCGATCACCGGCAAGTTAGGATAGTTGACCCCCAGCCAGGGGAGTTTTTCTGCCACGAGGTTCTTGACCCCGACGTTGTTAAGTCCGTTGGCGTTTAACCAGCCGGCCGTTGTTTCACAAGTTCGCGGTTTCGGGTTTCCTTTGCGTGGCTGAGCGGTGGTCGACTTCAAAACCAATGATCCCAGGACGTTCAAATTATATTGCTTGGCAATTTCTTGCCCGTACCAGCAACAACCACTCGACGGGATCACCGGGTTCTTGAGTTTAAGACCTGGCAACTCAACTGCTAACCGTTCGTTTTGCATTTTTCTTCCTTTCCGTGGACAACCCACAAAAAAACACCAGTCTACCCCGGGTAAACTGATGTCAAAAAAGCACACCGTTTTGCCCTCTCTGGGGTCAGTTAAATGGTTTTGCTAATTATTCAATTGAAATTCCTTCGTGACCGTCGTATTCCTCAACTGCCACGTGAACCGTTTCGTTCGTCGACGTCGGAATGTTTTTCCCAACGAAGTCCGGCCGAATTGGCAATTCACGGTGTCCCCGGTCAACTAAGACTGCCAACGAAATTCGCTTGGGGCGGCCAATGTCCATCAATGCATCCAACGCCGCCCGGACAGTCCGGCCAGTAAAGAGGACGTCATCAACAAGAATCACGTGCTTATCCGTGATATCAACATCCAGGGTTGTCGTCTTCACTTCCGGTTCGCGGTGGTGGTCCGGACGGTGACGGTCATCCCGGTACAGGGTAATATCTAATGAAGCCACCGGAACAGTTACGTCCTCCAGCTGTTTCATCCGGCTAGTAAGCCGTTTTGCCAGGTAAATTCCGCGGGTCTTAATACCAACAAAGACAAGGTTTTCAACCCCCTTGTTTTGTTCAATGATTTCATAAGTAATCCGCGTCAGTGCCCGCTGCATACTTGAACCATCAACAATTTCATGGGCCATGTTCGTTCACTCCTCCTCAAGTAGAAAAAACACCTTCCAGTCGTGTGCTGGAAGGTGGGTATTTCTAACGTTTAAGCATCCTTCTCAGCCTCACTGGACTAATTTAAAGGTTTGATTAGTCCTAGTGTAAGCGTCAAAGAGTGGAAAGTCAACTAACTAATTGTCCCACGAGTCATGAAGGATAATTGTCTGGTCACGGTCTGGACCAACAGAAACCGTCGCCAGTGGCGTCCGTGACAACTCGCTAATCCGCTTCAGGTAGTTTTGGGCGTTTGCCGGCAAGTCATCCCAGCTCTTAGCCTTCGTGATGTCTTCATCCCAACCCGGTAATTCTTCATAGACCGGCTTGCAACGTTGCAGCTCACTGAGACTGGCTGGGTAGTAATCGATCTGCTTGCCGTCAAGTTCGTAGGCTGTACAGATCTTCACTGTCTTGAAACCTGACAAAACATCCAGCAGGTTCAAACTGAGGTAAGTCAGACCATCGGCCCGCCAAGCGTGACGCATTGCAACGGAATCAAACCAGCCAACCCGGCGTGGCCGGCCAGTAACAACACCGTATTCATGGCCCGTTTCACGGATGCGGTCACCAATTTCGTCATTTAACTCCGTTGGGAACGGACCAGCACCGACACGCGTACAGTAAGCCTTGCAGATACCGACGATCGTGTCCAAACGGTTTGGCCCCACACCGGCCCCGGTAGCAGCACCACCAGCAACCGGGTTGGATGAGGTAACGTATGGGTAAGTCCCTTCGTCAATATCCAGCATTGTCCCCTGGGCACCTTCAAAGAGCACCTTTTCGCCCTTATCCATCGCGTCGTTGATCAACAGCGACGTGTCGGCAACGTACTTCTTCAATTCCTTCCCGTATTCCAGGTAGTCATTGTAGATATCGTCAAACCGCAGTGCTTCGTGACCATAAACCTTCGTTAAAATAGCATTCTTCAGTTCCAGGTTGCGGCGCAGCTTAGCCTCAAAAACGTCGGGCTCCAGCAGGTCGCACATCCGGATCCCAATCCGGGAAACCTTGTCCATGTAAGTAGGACCGATTCCCCGCTTGGTCGTGCCAACCTTATTCTTCCCCTTCGCCGCTTCTTCACATCCATCAAAGACGATGTGGTACGGCATGGTAATGTGAGCCCGGTTGGATACCCGTAAGTTATCCGTGTTAATCCCGTTCTCGTTCAGGTAGTGGATTTCATCCAGCAGTGCC
The DNA here is from genome assembly GCF_934202235.1 of uncultured Limosilactobacillus sp. Classification (GTDB taxonomy): domain Bacteria; phylum Bacillota; class Bacilli; order Lactobacillales; family Lactobacillaceae; genus Limosilactobacillus. The sequence continues at coordinate 50,310 of NZ_CAKPXS010000005.1, forward strand.
TTCGGGTTCACAACGACCCCATTACCGATAATCGCCAGCTTCTTCGAGCCAAAGATCCCGCACGGTACTAGCCGCAGAGCATACTTCTTTCCTTCAAAAACAATCGAGTGCCCCGCGTTGTTCCCTCCCTGGGAACGAACGACAACGTCAGCTTCCTGGCTCAGGTAATCGGTCATCTTCCCCTTACCTTCGTCGCCCCATTGGCTACCAACGATCACAACTGCAGACATTTAATTCACCTCATTAAAAAATAGACCATACTTACCCAATGATTTTACCGAACTTTAGCCAGAGATTCAATCTTTTCCGAACCTTTTTCGGAACTTTTTTCGAAAATGTACGGTCAATTAACTTGACGGGTTCCCCTGCTTTGGAGATAATAGCTGGTGGTTAAACAAGGAAAAAGAGAGGTTTAATCGATGAAAACTTTTGATTACGATGATGTCCAACTCGTTCCTAATAAGTGTGTCATTAAGAGTCGGAAAGAAGCGGACACGAGTGTCCAATTTGGCCCCCGTCGTTTTAAGATCCCCGTGGTACCGGCCAACATGGAAAGTGTTATTAACGAAGAACTTGCTACCTGGCTGGCTGCGCATGGTTACTACTACGTCATGCACCGCTTTGAACCGGCAACCAGGCTGGCTTTCGTGAAACGAATGCAGGAGCGTGGTCTTTTTGCCTCCATTTCGGTAGGAATTAAGGATAGTGAATATGAGTTTATCGACCAGCTAAAAGCCGAACATTTGATGCCAGAATACATTACCATTGACGTTGCTCACGGTCACTCCGATTACGTCATTAAGATGATCCAATATATTAAACAACAGCTGCCAAATAGCTTCGTGACGGCTGGCAACGTCGCTACTCCTGAAGCTGTTCGTGACTTAGAAAACGCTGGCGCTGACGCAACGAAGGTTGGTGTTGGTCCGGGCAAGGCCTGCATCACTAAACTCAAAACCGGCTTTGGAACTGGTGGCTGGCAACTCGCAGCTCTCCGCTTGTGTAGCAAGGCTGCTTCTAAACCACTGGTCGCCGATGGCGGGATCCGCCACAATGGGGATATTGCCAAGTCTGTCCGCTTCGGTGCCTCGATGGTCATGATTGGTTCGATGCTGGCGGGTCACATCGAGTCGCCGGGTAACGTCATCACCATTGATGGCAAGCAATATAAGCAGTACTGGGGGTCAGCCTCCGAAATTCAAAAGGGTGCTTACCGCAACGTGGAAGGCAAACAGATGCTGGTTCCTTTCCGGGGTTCCATCGCTGACACTCTCCAGGAGATGCAAGAAGACCTCCAGTCCTCCATTTCTTACGCCGGTGGGCGCGATCTCAAGTCCATCACCAAAGTGGACTACGTTATTGTTAAAAATTCAATCATGGATGGTGACTATTAACCACTCGTTACACAGCAAAAAACGGCTCTTTGTCAAATCCTGTTGATGGGTAAGAATCAGGCTTAAGCGGCCTGGTTCTTTTTTTGTGCCATTTGGCGGA
>NZ_CAKPXS010000006.1 GCF_934202235.1 uncultured Limosilactobacillus sp.
CCTTATTTTTTACTTATTAGCCTTTTTTGCTTGAACCTTCATTGTCTGCATCATCTGGTGCAGCTTACGGTTCGATGGCTTCTGGCCCATCTGCATCATCATTGAACGTAGCATGTCTTCAGTGATCGGTGGGTTGTTGCGCAGATAATTTTCCATGTAACGGCGTGCGCCGAAAAAGCCAATAACTACCCCGAAGATTAGGGCAATAATGATGAAAAGAATTGTTAAACCGGACACTATCTTTTTCCTCCTTGAAATTACGATTCACTCAACTATCTTACACAATCTCAGCGCCGTTGAAAAGGCTAATTATCAACTTAGTCCTTTCTTAAACCGCTTTTCCGCTGTGCCTGCCGTAATTTTTCGGGAGTAACCTCTTTCCCTTCTCGGTTGTAAAACTTCGTATGTTCGAGGTTACTACGGAAAGCTGCGCGAAAGTTAGCCAGGTACTGCTGGCGAAGCCGTTCACGTTCCTTCTTTTCAGCGGTTGTGAGTCCCTCGGCCTTATTTTTCTTTGCCAACTCATTAATCCGTTTCAGCAGTTGATCCTGTTCATTTTCCTTTGCCATAAGAGCACCTCGTTCATTTTCTAATATCTTAAGTGTACAAAAGCAACTACCTTTTATCAAGAAAACGGGCCCAATTCACGAACATATGTTTGAAGATTACTCTTTTTATGATAAACTAAGACTATCAACAAACGAACAACTACGGGGGATATTATGGCAAAGTCAGGACAAAATAAACAAATGGCAGTACTGAGCTTCATCTACCAGCAAGTGGAAAACCAGGGCTATCCGCCAACAGTCCGGGAAATTTGTGCCGCCGTTGGCCTGTCGTCAACTTCGACCGTCCACGGCCACATTAACCGCCTCATTACTAAAGGTTTTCTCCACCGCGACCCAGCCAAGCCGCGGGCGCTCGAAATTACAGCAGCCGGCCGGGAAGTGCTGGGAGTCAAAACCCACCCGGATAAAATACCTCTACTAGGGACGGTTGCCGCGGGGCAGCCAATCCTTGCTGACCAAAACATTACTGACTACTACCCTGTCCCACCAACAATGAATGACCATGACGACCTCTTCATGCTGGAAATCCACGGTAACAGTATGATCAACATGGGGATTCTGAATGGTGACAAAGTCATCGTCAGACGGCAAGAAACTGCGGAAAACGGTGAAGTCGTCATCGCCATGACTGAAGACAACGAAGCCACCTGCAAACGATTCTTTAAGGAAGATGGTCATTACCGGCTGCAACCAGAAAACGATGATATGGCACCGATCATGTTAAATCACGTAAGCATCCTCGGTAAGGTAGTTGGCCTCATGCGGGACACGATTGACTAGTTTGCTGATCGGCACGCTTGTAAAAACTAAATGAAAAATCAATTGCTAGTTTTCACTCACGATGAAAACTAGCAATTTTTATTTTGGACACCCGACAAATATGAAGATTGGTCGGGTCGCCAAAAAGAAAAAGGAGCGAAGCGATGCCAATTAGTCAACATCACCTCGCTCCTTTAGTTTTACTGATTAACTTGATATTGACGCTGGTGTCCTCCTTGGCCAGTCAGCCAGAATGGCGAGGGGTCTTTGCTGGTATCAAAGCTGACATCTGTGTCTGCCAGTCCCAACTGACCGTTAAAGGATTTTTCATATTCCGCAACGCTCAACTGCTGACGAGTTGCCAGATCGGCAGCAACGTCGTTGAGCTGGTTTTCAAAGTTCGGTTGCAGCACTCCACTGTAAAACTCACCCTCGGCACCAGAACCATAGCTGAATAGGCCAAGTCGTTGTCCGGGACGAGCTTGACCATTTTGCAAGTAAGACAAAAGGCTCAGATAGAGCGACCCAGTATAAAGGTTGCCAACTTGCCGGCAATACTGCTGGCTGGCGGTCAAGGCCGCCCGCAAACGCTGACTATCGGGATCATCATGGTCACCCAGCAATGCTTCAAGCGCCTTCTTCCCCATCTTGGTAAAAGGCAGGTGAAAGAGCAAGGCATCAAAGTCCGCCCACTGCCGCCCGGTCATTTCTTGGTAACGTTCAAAGGTCTGCAAGAAAAAGTCGATGTAGACCTGGGTTGAATACTTGCCGTCAACCATCGCGTCCTCGGAATATAGCGGACGCCAGAAGTCCATGAGATCATCACTAGCCGTCACACTAACCTGGTCTAATGATAGCAAGCGGGGATTAGCAGTAATAGTCATCGCTACTGCCCCAGCGCCCTGGGTAACTTCACCCGGTGTATTAAGCCCGTAGCGAGCAATATCTGTGCCAATCACTAGCACCACGGACTGTGGGTCAGTGGCCACTAGTCCCTTGGCCATCATCACGCCAGCAGTTGCTGCGTAACAGGCTTCCTTGAGCTCAACAACCCGGGTAAACCGCGAAAGCCCTAACAGCCGTTTGATGTAAACCGCCGTCGCCTTCGAGTTATCAACCCCCGACTCAGTCGCTACCAAGACGGTGCTGATCCGTTCTTTTAATGCCGGTGTCATAAGCTTTAAAGCCGCTGCGGCCCCCAGCGTTACTGCGTCCTGCGTTGGCGGAACCACTGCCTGCTTTTCCTGGCCAATGCCGATTAAGTACTTATTTGGGTCAACGTCGCGTGCCCGGGCCAGTTCAACCAGGTCCAAATAAAACGGCGTTGTTGCGAAACTCAACTTGTCAATCCCAATCTGCATTCTTCATTGCCCCTCTGATAAAAGATGTGAAAACCCCGTCGAAGCGATGCTTGACGGGGTTCTCTGAGCTGTTATTCATCAACAGCAAGCAAGGAGAGTACAGGAATCGAACCTGCGCGCCGGTTTTACCCGGTTCGTCGGATTTCGAGTCCGATGCATTACCGCTCTGCCAACTCTCCAAAATTGAACAATCATTATTATACCAACATCTCAACTGAAGGTAAAGTTAATTCTCCCAAATGATTGTCACAAATTGCCTGGCTGCTGAAGCACTACTTGTCTACTGGTTAGCAATATCAAAGGTGGTCTTACCGTCCTTCGCGGTATAAAGAGCCTTTGAATCGTCACTCGGGTTAAGCAGGGAAATTGAGTACCCATTTCCCAAGACGTTATCCAGCTGCGAGGACGTTTCCCGAATGGACTTGGTAAATTTGGGCCACCCCATCTGGTCAGCCTGGTCCGGTCTTTGTGACAGCTGGCTGAGTGCTTGTTTCATCTCGTCATTGGTTGGCGTCACCTTAAAGGTCTTGTCAGCTGAATCAAAGGAAACCGTCCCCAGCTTGCTGTAAGCCTTTTGCAACTGCCGCAAAACTGCCGATTCCTTTTGTTCCTGGCTGGCAGTATTACCGCCCGCGATCGACATCTGGTTGGCAAACTGCTGGAGGCTTCCAGAGTTAGCCGCAGCCCGTTGCTTCGGCGAAGTTGGCTGGCTACTAGAACTAGCGGCATTATTGCTGGAATGGTGCCAGTATGGCAACTTCACTACCCCAATGACCGTCATTGCCAAACTAGCAATCACCAGCAGGGTCGCCCACTTCCATTCGTGATACTCCATCCACGAATTTGCTAGGTAAAACCCGCTTAAAATCAGCATTAGGCCGCCAAATAGTGCAAGAAAAATCATAACGTTCCCTTCTCTTTCCTGTGTAAAATACTTTATTTATTGTGCTTCATTTCCCGCTTAGATACAATAGGCGTAGTCATTTTTTAATAAATCAGCGAAAGGAAATGAATTATGAGCACATCATCGTCTTCCGTCTACATTATTGGTGCCGCACGAACGCCCATTGGCAAAATGAACGGCACCCTCGCTGGTCTCTCAGCAGTCCAACTCGGTACTATCGCCGCCAAAGCTGCTATCGACCGCTCGCACATCAAACCAGAATTAATAGACCAGGTCTTCTTTGGTAACGCACTCCAGGCTGGCAACGGTCAAAACCCCGCACGGCAAGTCGCCATCAATGCTGGACTAAGTCAGACCGTTCCGGCAACGACCGTTAACGACGTCTGTGCTTCCGGCCTTCACAGTATTAACCTGGCAGCCCAGCTAATCCGCGCGGGTGAAATGTCCGCCGTGCTCGCTGGCGGAATGGAGAGCATGAGTAACGCTCCTTACCTCTTAAGAAATGCGCGCCGTGGCTACCGGTTAGGTGATGGTCAGCTCGTTGATGCGCTGCAAAATGATGGCCTCATCGACGCTTTCCACCACTATTCGATGGGGCAGACTGCTGAAAATGTCGCTGAGCAATACCAACTGACCAGACAAAAACTAGACCAGTTTGCCCAGGATAGCCAGCAAAAAGCAATTGCCGCCCAACAAGCCGGTCGCTTTGCTGACGAAATTGTTCCGGTAACGGTTCCCCTCAAACACGGGCAAAGCAAAACAATCACGTTAGATGAAGGCCCCCGCCCTAATTCATCGCTGGCTAAACTCTCACAGCTCAAACCAGCCTTTTCGCCCCACGGGGTCGTCACCGCGGGAAATTCTTCCGGGATAAATGATGGGGCAGCAGCTGTTATTTTAGCCAGTGGTGAGCTAGTCAACCAACTGGGGCTCACTCCGCTGGCCCGCTGGGACGAAGGATCATTGGTGGGGCTCGACCCGGCCGTAATGGGCTTAGGCCCTATTCCTGCCATCCGTCAGCTAATGGCCAAAAGCCAGCTAAGTCTCGACCAAGTCGATTTGTTTGAAATTAACGAGGCTTTTGCCGCCCAGTCACTGGCGGTCATCCGTGAGCTACAGTTACCAGCTTCGCGGGTGAACCCGAACGGTGGTGCCATTGCCCTTGGTCATCCCCTGGCTGCATCTGGTGCACGAATCGTTGTCACCCTCGCCTATGAAATGAGCCGTCGTCATAGTCAATACGGAATTGCCGCCCTTTGTGTCGGTGGCGGGATGGGCGCGGCTGCCCTATTTCACGGCAGCAATGATTAAAACGAATTTTATTTAATCCTATTGCGATAATGTTCGTGATCATGTAAGATAATGACATCAAGGAGGAATCAACCATGGCACGTATTTATCTTGCTGGCCCCTTCTTTAGCGACCAGCAAATCGACCGTATTCACCGCGTTGAAAGAGCATTAAAGGCTAACCCATCCGTCGATAGTTTCTTCTCGCCAATGGCCACCAATACTACCGATGACAATGGCCAACAATTTACTCCACAGTGGGCACACCGCGTCTTCCAGCTAGACACTGAAGAGATCGACAAGGCCGATGTCGTTTGCGCTGTTACCGACTTTGTTCACCAAAATATGGACTCTGGCACCGCCTTTGAAGTTGGCTATGCCTTTGCGTCCCAAACCCCGGTTGTTTGTCTGCAGGAACTTGACGAACCGCTGAACCTAATGATTGGTCAGGCGTTGCGGTTCTACACCAAGGACGTTGAAGAGCTGGCAAAATATGACTTCAACCAGCTTCCGCACCGGGCATATACTGGCAAGACTTTTTAATTGCTAATCACCACTAAAAAAGTAATCCCCATCACTTGGTAAGCCAAGACTGATGGGGATTTTCGTTTTAGTATTGCATCAAAGTTTTAACGTCATAGCCGGTCAGCTTATCGCGACCATGCAGGTCTTTTAATTCGATGATGAAGGCACAACCCACAACTTCGCCGCCTAACTGGTGAACGAGGTCAATCGTCGCCCCAATCGTCCCGCCGGTGGCAAGCAAGTCGTCAACTACCAGGACCCGCTGCCCCGGTTTGATGGCGTCCTTTTCCATCTGCAGGGTTGCCGTCCCGTACTCAAGGTTATACGAGGCACTTACCGCTTCCCGCGGTAGCTTCCCCTTTTTACGAGCGGCAGCAAACCCAGCACCCAACTCATAGGCAATTGGGCAGCCAACGATGAATCCGCGAGCTTCAGGACCAACAACCATGTCAACTTGCTTATCTTTTGCGTAGCTAACAATCTCGCCAATTGCCTGGTGAAAAGCCTCGCCATTAGCCATCAGTGGCATAATGTCGCGGTAAACAATTCCTTTCTCCGGAAAGTCCGGAATACTATCGACAATTTTGTAATAATCAACGGTCATTCGTTCTAAACTCCTTTAATCCATGTGTTTTTCAGCTGTTCATAAACCCAGGCGGTCAACCGCCGCTGGTCGCTGTCCAAAAGCAGTTTTTCAGCCTGGAGACGAGCAAGGCGCCGCCGGTAAGTCGGCAACGAACTAAGGGCCACCTTGTCAGGTGACGGGTTCAAGCTCAGCAAACCATCTTTTATTGTAACAAATCCCCCATCATAAAACACCTGAATCATAAATTTTACAGTTGGGGGAGCAATTGTTAACTCGGCGGCTAGCTGTTTCATGCCAGCAGGCCAGGTGATTTGCCGGTGGTTCTTCAGCAAGCGATAGAGCGCAGCAAAATGATGACGGTCCGGAACCGCTTCGCCTTGTTGTCCTGACTGTGACCACAATAATAAACGCAGCTTTGCTGGCTGCTGCGAGCTCATCATATCAGCCGCCAGTTCACCAATACTGGGTGGGCAGTCAACGATTGTGACATTTTGCCCCGCAAAGTCGACTTGCCGGGCTTCTTCGGGGCTCAGCACTTTCCCGTTCGCGTGTCCCACCACGTTTTTCCGCAGGCGTTCACCATAAATGACGTAATTGCTTTTTTCCCTAAACATCGCCGGTGTCAACTGTCGAGTGCGGGAATCAACAACCTCTGCGGCCGTTAACTGGAGGTCCTTGAGCATTAGTTGAACACTTTGTTTACCCTTCCACTGGTTAATGTTCAGGGTAACGGCAAAGTTCACGCTCCCGGCGGGCGCAGCCGTTAATGCCGGAGCAAGTTTCCCCTGGTTAAAGGCCACGATGGTCTGCCGCCCGCGCTGTCCAGCAATGTTCACCCGCAGGTGGTTGTTGTCCTTGCCCATGGTTGACACACTGGTGATTTGCGGCTGCTTGATTTCAAAGACAGGCGTTTCGTTGTCGGGACCAAAGGGGTCCAGCCGGCGAACCTGCTTAGCCAGGAGGAGGTTAATCTCTTCCGGTAATAGCTGACCGCTAATCATCAATTGTGCCGGTCCCTTGTCCGCCAGGTGCTGGTCAGCAGCCGCCGCCTCGAAGGCCGCCCGAAGCTTGTCCAACACTGGCTGTTTGAAGGACAGCCCACAAGCCTGGCTGTGGCCACCAAAGGCTGTCATCAGGTCACGGTGCCCATCCAGTGCCTCAAAGAGGTTGAAGCCCGCAGAACTACGGCCAGATCCTTTATAGAGCTGCCCGTCGTCCGTGCTGGCAACAATTGTCGGTTTGCCCGTCGCTTCGACAAGCCGGGAAGCAACAATTCCTAATACACCCTGGTGCCAGCCGCGTCCGCAGATAAGCAGGGTTTGTCGCTGCTGGTTAGCAGCTGACAAGGCCTGCTGTGTCGCCTGCGTGGTAATTTGGTCGACTAACTGGCGACGTTGCTGGTTATCATGATCAACCTTGTCGGCTAGCGATTTGGCTTCTGCCGGGTTCAGAGTCGTCAGCAGCCGAACTCCGTCATTGGCATTTGCCACCCGGCCAAGTGCGTTCAGCCGTGGCGCGATTTGAAAGCCGATGTCTTCAGTCGTGACGTTGTCCTCATCAACTCCGGCCAACTGGGCCAGCGCATGAAGCCCCAAACGCTGCTTTTGCCGCATCCGTTGCAACCCCAGACTAATCAGCGTCCGGTTTTCACCAGCAACAGAAACCACGTCGGCAATCTCGCCAATCGCAACCAAGTCTAACAATTCCTCAGGAAATTCCTCCAACAGTGCCCAGGCCACTTTAAAGGCAACTCCCACTCCAGATAAGTCGCCACCAGGATAGTCTGCTCCCGGGTACCGTGGGTGAACGATCGCTACCGCCGGTGGTATGTGGTCAGCAAACTGGTGGTGGTCGGTCACCACCACGTCCACTCCCCGTTCATGGGCCAGTGTTAACGCTTTCCAACCAGCCACTCCGTTGTCAACGGTCACGATTAACTTCGTCCCGTCATCAATTAAGCGCTGATAGACCGCCGGATTAGGTCCGTACCCATCCTGAAAACGGTCTGGAATGTAGTAGTTAACGTTTGCGCCCAGCGTCAACAACGTTTCATACATCAACGAAGTACTCGTGATGCCGTCAGCATCGTAGTCACCGTAAACCGTAATTTTGTCACCAGCTTCGACGGCCTGCTCAATCCGTGCTACTGCCTTGTCCATGTCATGGAGGGCCGCCGGTTCCACAATTGTTGACGGGTCGTTCGGGTGAAGGAAGGCCTCCGCTTCTTCTACCGAATGGCACCCGCGTTGGACCAAAATGGCCGCAACCGCTGCCGGTAGTTCATCAGCCTGCTGGATCTGCTTGACCAGGGCAGCATCCACCTCTGCCGGATACTGCCACTGGTAATGTGACTTGGCCATTAACTTTCACACTCTTTCTCAAAATAATTGCGGCTGCACCAGCTAACCTGTTGCAGCCACTTTGCTTTTACCACTACCAATTACAGTAGTTCTTTATGCTGCTGGAAATTGAAAAACCGTTTGATTGCCCAGTCACCAAGCCCCGGGATAATTTGGTAAATCCAACTCAGTGTCCCCGTATAGCCAGGAACATTAATTTCCCGCGTCTTATAGCCGACATTATCCCAAACAGTTGACGCCAGCTTATCCGTTGAAATCATCATATTGTCCGGCAAGTGTGAGAGGTAATCACCACTCGGGTCTGCCCGGTCAAAGAAAGCTGTATCCACCGGTCCCGGGTTGACCGTTAAGACCTGAACACCATAGTCAGCCACTTCCATCCGCAGGACATTGCTGAACTGGATGACCCCGGCCTTAGTTGCTGAATAGGCTGCTGCATGTGGCGTCGGAATTTTACCAGCGAGAGAACCAATATTGATGATTGCCCCGTAACCCTGATCCATCATCTGCTTGGCCACACAACGGCTCAAATACATGGTAGCCAGGAGGTTAACGTTGACCATCCGGTTCATCATTGACAGTGATTCTTTGACAGCCGCAGTCATGTCGCCCAAGCCGGCAGCATTAATCAGCACGTCAATGTCGCCCACCTCGTGCCGAATCTTTGTTAAGACGCGGTCGGTTTGATCGGGGTCAGTGACATCTAGCTGGTAGGCAAACGACGGCCGTCCAGACAGCACCAAACAGCGCCGTGACACCTGCTGCAGGAGGTCCAAACTACGGGCACACACGACTACGATTGCGCCACGGCGGGCGGCCTCCAGTGCTAACGCCTTACCAATTCCCTGGGAACCACCGGTAATCAAGACCACTTTGTTTTTCAGCTTTCGTAGTGATTTCATCCGACTCATCATTTTGATTGCTCCTCCCCCACAAACGGGATCTTAACCACTTCAAAGTCATTCACAACCCAGGTTTGCGGGAAAACGTCCCGCACCTGGTAAGCCAACTGATAGGCCGCCTTGCCAACATAACGTGCTGAGATATGCGTCAGCAATAGCTTACCCACGCCCGCCTTTTGGGCAATTTTGGCAGCCTGTTCTGACGTTGAATGATAATACTTTTTGGCCATGCGCGACTCACTCTTATCGAAGGTCGCTTCGTGAACCAGCACGTCTGCGTTATGTGCCAACTTGACCGTATTGTCTGTTGGCCGCGTATCACCCATAATGGCAACAATCCGGCCGGGTTGCGCCGGACCAATGTACTGGCGGCCATCCACTGTTCGGCCATCCGCTAAGATCACCGTTTTGCCGGCCTTCAGTTGACCATAGATTGGACCCGAAGGGATATTATCGGCTCGCAGCTTATCTACCAGTAGCTCTCCCGGGTGATCAGCTTCAACGATTCTGTAACCAAAACAGGCAATGTTGTGGTCCAACTTAGCGGCAGTGACCGTAAAGGTCTTATCCTGAAAAATAATGCCGCCACGAGTCAGCTCAACAAAGTGCAGGGGGTAAGCAAGCCGCGTCCCACTCACCCGCAGGGAAGTCAAAACAAAATCCTTGATCCCTGCCGGCCCATAAATAGTCAGCGGACCACTTCCGCCCTGAAAAGAACGGGAAGATAAGAGTCCCGGCAGGCCATAAATGTGGTCCCCGTGAAGGTGGGTAATAAAGATCTTCTCAATCTTGCGCGGACGGATTGTTGTTTTCAAGATCTGGTGCTGAGTCGCCTCGCCAACATCAAACAGCCAAACCGCATTTCGTTCATCCAGTAGTTTCAGGGCAGTGCTGCTAACGTTACGCAGTTTGCTGGGTGAGCCCGCACCCGTTCCCAAAAATTCAAGTTCCATCTAATCGTCAGCCTTTCTGCTTCTTTTCCTATTGGACAAATTCAAAGGCAAAGTCACCAATCTGAACCGTTTCTCCGTCCTTAATGCCCCGCTTGCGCAGTGCAGCATCAACGCCCATCCGCCGTAGCTGACGGGCAAACCGCAACTGGCTGTCCTGGTGAGTTAAGTCGGTCATTGCTAGCAGGCGTTCCAGTTTCTTGCCGCTGACCAGCCACGTTCCCGCACTATCACGAGTAATCTCAAAGTCAGCCTCGCTCTTTTGCCGTGGCCGGTACTCAACTGTGCTTTCCTCCTGCTCGTCATGACTATTGGCATCAAATGACGGCGTTTGGTCAAGTAAGTCTGCCGTTGCCAGCATTAATTCACGCGTCCCCTGGTGAGTTAGTGCCGAAATGGCCATTAATTGAGGTGATTCAGGTAAGGTGTCATCAGCCGCCAATTGTGCCTTGAAGTGTGCATAGTTCTCAGCACTGTTAGGCATATCCATCTTCGTGGCCACGACAATCTGCGGTCGTTTCAACAATTCTGGATCATACGCGGCCAGCTCGTGATTAATAACGTGAAAGCGGTCCAACGCCTGTTCCGGGTCCTCACTACTCATGTCCACCAAGTGCAGGAGAACACGGGTCCGTTCAATGTGCCGGAGAAACTTCAAGCCGAGACCGACGCCCTTGGCTGCTCCGCTGATCAAACCAGGCATGTCAGCCATAGCAAAGTCACGACCGTCATCGAGCATGACCATCCCTAAATTAGGCACCAGGGTGGTAAACTCGTAAGCTGCTACTTTGGGCCGGGCACCGGTAACCACCGACAGCAGAGTAGACTTCCCAACGGACGGGAATCCCACGAGACCGACATCAGCCAACATCTTCAACTCTAACTCCAGGTAGGAGTCTTCGCCCGGCTCGCCGTTTTCGGCAATTTCAGGTGCCGGATTCTTCGGTGTTGCAAAGTGGATGTTTCCACGGCCGCCACGACCACCATGGGCAATGACTAATTCCTGGCCGTCTTTAACCAGGTCCCCGATGACCTGACCACTATCCAGGTCCTTCACGGTGGTACCGGCTGGGACAGCAACGACCGTATCCTGTGCCGAAGCACCGGTCTTTTGCTTACTCCCACCGGCCATCCCGTTTGCCGCCTTAAAAATGCGGTGATAACGGAAATCCATCAGGGTCCGCAAACCCGGGTCGACTTTTAAAATAATACTGCCGCCACGGCCACCATCACCACCAGCGGGGCCACCATTCGGGACGTATTTTTCTCGGCGGAAAGCAACCATGCCGTTGCCACCCCGACCGGCGTGGGCCTCAATCTTAATTTGATCCACAAAAGTATTCATCTATCTCGTTCCTTTTCCTTGATATTGCTAGTATATTCGATTGTTCAGCAACCGTCAAAATCAGTCGTGGCTACTCCCGCGGTTGACGTCAGCGTGTTTCTGCAAGGACAATTTGATCAGCTGGGCGGTTTTATTGGGAATCCCCAGCTCATGAATTTGCGCTACCGGGGCATCAGCAATCGCGTTAATCGACCCAAAATTCTTGAGCAGCTTAGTCCGCGTCCGCGGACCAACCCCTTGAATCTGGTCTAAGCGCGAGCTTAATGAGTGCTTGGTATGTGTTTTCCGGTGAAAGGTAATGGCAAAGCGGTGCACCTCATCTTGGATCCGCTGAACCAGGTAAAACCCCTGACTACGCGGATTCAAGTGAACATGCTGATCGCCACTGCCATACAGCAAGTCTGCAGTCTTGTGCTTGTCATTTTTAACCATCCCCACTACCGGGATAGCTAAGTCTAATTCGTTAACCAAGACGTCCTTGACCGCATCCATTTGAATTTGACCACCGTCCATAAAAATCATGTCCGGCATTGGCTGTCCTTCCTTGAGCAACCGCGAGTAACGCCGGCGAATGACTTCCCTGGTGCTGGCAGCCTCATCAGCGTGATTAATCACCGTTTTCAGTTTGTACTTCCGGTAAAGCTTTTTTGCTGGCTTGCCGTCCACAAACACTACCATCGCGCTTACCGGGTCGGCTCCCTGGATATGCGAATGGTCAAAGGCCTCAATCTTATGACCAGCTGGTAACCCAAGCGCATCAGTAATTTCTTTCATGGCACCAGTTGTCTTCTCGGTATCCATCGCCATCAAGCGGAACTTATCGTTTAACGCCAATTCCGCATTTTCGGCCGCCAGTTTCATTAACCGACGCTTTTCCCCTCGTTGCGGCGTCCGAACTGGGACGCCCAAAATGTCACTGATTTCGTGGTTGGGCAGTCCCGCTGGTAAGAGAATTTCTTTTGGCAGGAGGTTATTTTTCCGCTGGTAGAACTGCAAGATAAAGCTGGTCATTTCCTCTTCAGCGGTGTCCACTACCGGGAAGAGCCGTTTTTCCCGCTTCATTAACCGGGCTTGACGAATAAAGAACACTTGGATAGACAACCAACCCTTGTCCAGGTAAAAGTTAATAATATCCCGTGGCGTTTTATCGTTACTAATGATTTTTTGCTTTTCAACCGTCACATCAATATAGTGCAGCTGGTCGCGAATTTCGGCAGCCCGTTCGTACTCCATTTGGGCAGAAGCTGCCTTCATCTTTGCGACCAAGTGTTTTTTGACTTCACCCGTATTACCATTTAAAAATGACTTAATTCGTTCAATCTGCCGGTCATAAGTTTCTTTGGGCACCTCTTGAAAACAAGCTCCCAGGCACTGGTCAAGGTGGTAGTAAAGACACGGTCGCCCCTGATAACCATTACAACGACGGAGAGGATAAACCTTTTGAATAAAGTTGACCGTTCCTTCAGCAGCAGTAACGTTCGGGTACGGACCAAAGTAGTAGGCCCCGTCGTGTTCAACCTGACCAGTGATTTTAATCTGCGGGTCCCGTTCGTTAGTAATTTTAATATACGGGTATCCCGTGGTGTGCAGCAGTTTGATGTTGTAATACGGTTGGTGTTCCTGAATCAGCGTAATTTCCAGCAGGAATGATTCCTTATTCGAGTCGGTAACGATGATGTCAAAGTCGTGGACCTGCGAGACCATCGCCGCCACCTTACCAGTATGACTACTCTTAAAGTAGGAACGTACCCGATTTTTTAAATTTTTTGCCTTACCGACGTAGATAATCTTCCCGTTAATATCTTTCATCATATAACAACCCGGCCGATCAGGTAGTAAGGCTAACTTTCGTTCAAGGTGTTCACTGGCCATCAATGCTCCTCCTTCCCGTAAATATCAATATAATATTTTATCTCATTTGCCGTAACCAAGGCAAAGAAAAAGAAACACTAGTCCTGCCGCCAAGACTAGTGTTCCTTATTAAATGACAAACCGTTCTGTTAAGCTTCCAAGATCTTTTGCATAAACTCCTGCGCCCGCTTAGTTTGCTGGTGGGCAAAGAATTCCTCAGGCGTCCCCGTCTCCTGAATATAACCATCGGCCATGAACCAAATCTGATCGGCAACGCTCTTGGCAAAGCCCATTTCGTGCGTGACCACAACCATCGTCATACCATTATTGGCCAGCTGCTGCATAACTTTTAACACTTCCCCCACCATCTCGGGATCAAGCGCACTAGTTGGTTCGTCAAACAACATTACTTCTGGCTTCATCGCCAAGCTCCGGGCAATCGCCACCCGCTGCTGCTGACCACCCGAAAGGCTCATCGGGTAAGCATTGGCCTTGTCACCCATTCCGACCTGCTCCAGCAGTTTCTTAGCTTCTGCTTCTGCTTCTTTCTCTGGCATATTTTTAACCTTCATCGGCGCCAGTTTGACGTTGTCCAGGACCGTCATGTTGGGAAAGAGGTTAAAGCTTTGGAAAACCATTCCCATCTTGGCCCGCATCTTTTGAACGTCCGCGGCCCCCAGCTGTGTTAGGTCGGTTCCCTCAAAGAGAATCTTCCCACTCGTCGGCTTTTCCAAAAGGTTCAGGCAACGCAAAAACGTTGACTTGCCAGCGCCAGACGGACCGATGACGCAAATTACCTGCCCCTTGTTGACCTTTTCGCTGATGTTTTCCAGAATAACGTTGTCACCAAAGGCTTTCTTTAACTGTTGGATTTCAATCATCGTCTGTGCTGCCATGGATATTCCTCCCGCAATCTTTAATTAATAGCACTATTATACCCTACATGGTTTATTATGCAATGGTTTAGTTTAATTTTGTTTAATTATTCATCAATTTGAATAATTGCCTGTGTTTGTAATTCATGGTAGCATTAAGCAAACGGAGGTGGCAACGATGGGATTAGTAACCCGCCAGTCAAAAAAGCTCGATGACTTATTTGCCAAACTGGCTAAAGAACCAGCAACCAAGCCGAAGAAACCCGCCCATGACGACAAGAATGGGCAGGACAAGAAAATGAAATAAGTTAAGGATGAAAATAGCCGGTAGCGTTTCTGATGAGAAATGCTGCCGGCTCTTCTTTGGATTACTGAATTCCAGTGTGCTTGCTGATCCACTGCCAAACTTGCTCACTGCCCTGCTGCTTCACAGCAGAAAAGGTTAGCAGGCTATCACCATCTTGCAATTGCAGCTTGTTGATAATCGCCCTTTTCACCTTGGCACGTTGACTAGCCTTCACTTTATCAATCTTGGTAGCGACCACCAGGGTTGGTAGCTGATAGTAGTGCAGGTACTGGTACATCATCACGTCATCTTCAGTTGGCTGGTGGCGGGCATCAACCAACATGATCACGCCCCGCAACTGCTTCCGACTAGTGAGGTATTCTTCAATCATCTGACCAAAGCGTTCCCGTTCCTGCTTCGAGACCTTAGCAAAACCATAACCAGGAACGTCGACGAAAAATAACCGGTCGTTGACGTGATAAAAGTTCAGCGTCTGCGTTTTTCCCGGTTGGCTGGACGTATGGGCAAAGTTGCGACGGTTAATCAAAACATTAGTCAGTGAGGACTTGCCAACGTTAGAGCGTCCTACCAAGGCGATTTCCGGGTCACTGCCCTGAGGGTACTGGGCGGCCGCCACTGCACTGATTGTTAATTCAACATCGTTTACTTGCATCTACTTTCCTCCAAAAAAAGGGGCAGTTTTTCTTCGCTGCCCCGTCAATTATTATGAAACTTGTTCGTTCTTCAGGATGTAGCGCGGCTCAGTGTGGTTAGTAACACACCGCTTATCAATTTCCACCTTCGCTACGTCTTGCCGGCTTGGTAAGTCAAACATCACGTCACGCATAACGTCTTCAATGATGGAACGTAAGCCCCGGGCGCCGGTATTCCGCGCGATCGCCTGCTGGGCCATTGCCCGAAGTGCACCCGTGGTAAAGTGAAGCTCACTACCATCCAGCTTAATCAACTGCTGGTATTGTTTGACCAACGCGTTCTTCGGCTCAGTCAAGATCCGGATAAGATCATTCTCGTCCAGTTTTTGTAGAGCGGTCAGCACTGGGAGCCGGCCAATAAACTCTGGAATGAGGCCAAACTTCAGCAAGTCTTCCGGGATAACGTGCTGCAAGATATTCTTATCAGTGACCTTGACGGCATCCTTGGAGTCCGTGCCAAAACCGATCGTCTTGTCACCCAGGCGCTCCTTCACAATGCTCTCGATCCCGTCAAAGGCACCACCAACGATGAACAGAATGTTAGTGGTGTCAACCTGAATAAATTGCTGTTGTGGGTGCTTCCGTCCACCCTGTGGTGGAACATTAGCAACCGTCCCTTCCAGAATCTTCAGTAAGGCCTGCTGAACCCCTTCACCAGAAACGTCCCGCGTAATGGAGACGTTTTCGCTCTTCTTCGCAATCTTGTCGATTTCATCGATGTAAATAATCCCGTGTTCTGCCCGGTTAACATCAAAGTCAGCCACCTGCAGGAGCTTAAGGATAATATTTTCAACGTCTTCACCAACATAACCGGCTTCCGTCAGCGTCGTTGCGTCAGCAATAGCAAACGGCACGTCTAGAATGTGCGCGAGTGATTGCGCCAAGTAAGTTTTCCCGGAACCAGTTGGACCAATAATCGCAATGTTGCTCTTCTGAAGCTCAGTATCGTTATTCTCCTTTTTGGCCATGGCTGTTACACGCTTGTAGTGGTTATAAACCGCCACCGCGAGGGTCTTTTTGGCGTCTTCTTGACCAATGACGTAATCATCGAGCTGGTCGACAATTTCCTGTGGGGTCGGTACCTTCATGTCAGCAACGGCTGGTGACTCTTGTTCCATTTCCGTGTCAATAATCCGTTTACAGAGGTCGACACACTCGTTACAAATGTATACACCCGGGCCAGCGACAATCTTTTCGACTTCGTCTTCTGACTTGCCGCAGAAAGAACAGCGGATGACGCCATTCATCCCGTTTCCATTGTCATTATCCAATCTGAATCGTCCTCCTGTAATTAATTGTGTCCATATTTTAGCAGAAAGCCGCTTATTTTTAAATTAATTGCTTTTCACCATAAAAAAAGCGGGCCTCCCGAAAGAGAGCCCAGCTTTGCGAAATCCAGCCAACAATTACTTGTCGCTGTCTTCCTTCTTGTCATCATCGTTGTCAGCAGCCTGCTTGGGGTCCAAAACCTGCTTTGCAGAATCAGCAACCAAGTCAACGGCCTTCTTGATTTCGATGTCGTGAGTCAGCATGTCGCGGCTCAGAACCTTCTTCACTTCATCAGCCTTCATCTGATATTGTTCAGCCAGGTCCTTGATTTCATTTTCGATGTCTTCGTCAGAAGCAGCCAGCTTAGCATCCTTAACGATGGCTTCCAGCACTAAGTTAGTCTTAACCCGGTGTTCAGCTTCGTCAGCAAACTGCTTACGCAGGTCGTCTTCGGTGCTGCCAGTAATCTGGAAGTACATCTTCGGGCTGATTCCCTGTTGCTGCATACCAGCAAGGTATTGCTGTACTTGACGGTTGGTGTCATCATCCATCATTGACTGTGGGATGTCACCAATTTCGGCGTTAGCAACTGCCTTGTCGATTGCTTCTTGTTCCACTTGTGAACGAACGGAGTCTTCACGTTGCTTTTGGAGTTGCTTCTTCGTCTTTTCCTTCAGTTCAGCAAGCGTGTCGACGTCTTCGTCAACATCCTTCGCAAAGTCGTCGTCCAGCTCCGGTAACTGCTTTTCCTTGATTTCGTGAATGGTAACAGCGAAGTTAGCATCCTTACCAGCCAATTCCTTAGCGTGGTAGTCTTCAGGGAAGGTAACCTTAACGTCAACCTTATCGTCAGCATTGTGGCCAACCAACTGGTCTTCAAAGCCAGGAATAAATGAGTTAGAACCTAGTTCCAGTGAGTAGTTGTCGGCTGAACCACCATCAAACTTCTTGCCATCAACGGTTCCCACGTAGTCAATCACAACAGTGTCGCCCTTGGCTGCTGGCTTGTCTTCCTTCAGAACCAGTTCAGCTTGTTGTTGACGCTTATCTTCCAGTTCACTGTCAACTTCCGCGTCGGAAATTTCAGTGTTGTGCTTAGTAACTTCGAGACCCTTGTAGTCACCTAGTTTGACATCAGGTTCGATGTTAACAGTAGCCGAAAGTTTCCACGGCTTGCCCTTTTCGAGGCTTTCAATGTTCAACTGTGGTTGGTCAACTGGCTTGATGCCGGCTTCCTTAACGGCAGCTTGGTAAGCTTCCGGAAGAACTTCATTCAAAGCATCCTGGTACAGTGATTCTTCACCATACATTTGGTTGAAGATCTGGCGCGGTACATGACCCTTGCGGAATCCAGGTACCGTAATCTTCTTCTTCGTTTCCTCAAAGGCCTTGTCAATGCCCTTTTGAGCAGTTTCAACGTCAATTTCAAACGTTAATTTACCGCGGCTCTTGTCGCCTTCGCGTTCCCATTTTGCCATGTTGTTTCCTCCAATATGAGTCATTTTAACGGTCGCCTGCAAAGGGATTTACAGACTTCCACATACTTTAATAGTCTACCTTACTGACAGCCTGATTTCAACCATTTGGGTGAAAACAAACAACCGGGGTGGTCTATCCCACCCCGGCTAAAAAGTCAGTATTACTTATTTTTCATTACTGGTTGGTAAACCAGATCAATGATTACCGCCACAATCAGCGCCACCGCAATCGTTAACCCCAGGTTTGCAAAGTTGATTTGTGTCATTGCCAAACCGAGCAGTGCCAGCACAAAGGTTAAAACAACGTCAATGACCTGCACCAGCCCAACCAGCTGCGACGGCATTGACTGCCAAAAGTACTTCTTGGTCCGGGTAATGAGGACAATCAGCATGGCACTAAGCACCAGGTAAACGTAGACCATTGTCGATACCGTTCCCTGACTCCAACCGTGGAGTGTCAGGTAGGAAACAAAGGCAAAGCCAGCGACCGTCCACCCGAGGGCCAGTGAAAAAGCAATTTTCGCCAGCTTTTTCATGTCCCAACTCTCTGGCTTGTAAGTAATATGGGTATTATCCGTTCCAATCATCATCGTTACCATGTTGTTCATAATGGTGTAGATGACCATCGCGTTGAGCGCCATTGGCAAATAGTGGAAGCAAAGATAGCCCGCCGTTAGCAGCATCGTCAATTCCGCCGTTCGCGACAGTTTAGTCAGGGACCAGGTGGTCATCCGCTGGTAAACCCGGTGCCCAGCATCAAGAATATGAACAATTGGCGTCAGCCCATCATCCAATAGGACCATCTTGCCGCTTCGCTTGGCAACGTCGGCCGCATTGGACATGGCAATCCCCACTTCCGCCTGCTTGAGCGCCGGGGCATCGTTGACCCCGTCACCAGTCATGCCGACGATGTAGCCCTTCTCCTGGAAAATTTTGACCATTCGTAACTTGTCTTCGGGTAAAACATCCGCAATGCCCGCCAGTGAGTCAACGGGCGTTTGATCATTAAAGGCAGAATAAGAGATCACTTGGCCCACCAAGCCAACCTGCTTGGCCACGGCCGCGGCAGTTCGCTGGTTATCACCCGTCAGCATAACCGGGCGAACGCCCCGCCGCTTCAACTCGGCCAACGCCGCTGGGGAATCCTCACGCACCATATCCTGAAGGATAAAAATACCCGCCAATTGGTCATCAACCAGCACTGCTACCGAACGACCCGCAGTAAAGTCAACCTGCTGGGTTGCCGAATTGGCCTGTTGATCGATTCGTGATAGCTGTTTGAAGGACCCCAGCTTAACGTTATGGGCACCACTGGTAGCCATTGAATAGCCAGTGTCCGAAGTAAAGGGAACAAATTGGTCAACCGCTGCCGGTTTAACCTGTCGATCCTTCAGATAATGGTCAATCGCCCGGTCAATGATGCCCGAATTGCGACGGTCCAGGGCCGCACCGACGAGCGACAAGATATCCTGCTCAGGTAACTTGCCAAAGGCGTTCCACGACGCAACCGCCGTTTCGTTCTTGGTGATCGTGCCCGTCTTGTCTAGCAATAACAAGTTCAGGTTGGCGGCATCCTGAATACCAGTGAGGTCGGCCGTCAAAATTCCCTGTTTGCTAAGCCGGGTAGCCTCAAAGGAATTCGACAGTGCAAAAGTGGACGGCATTGCTACCGGAATGGAAGCGATAAACATCATTGCCAGAAATGGTAACATCTCAATTACGTTATCATGATAAATGAAGGCCGCAATGACGACGATCAGCGTTAATACCGCGTCTAATAGGCATAAGTAATAAATAATTTTAGTCAATAACTGTTGCAAGTGCCCCGGCGCCGCTGACTTGTTAATTAAGTTAATCGTTTTGCCGGAACGTGAATTACGGCCAACGGCACTAACTTCCGCCAATGCGTGGCCCTGTTCGACAGTTGTGCCAGAATAAGCAGTTGCACCTTCTTGCTTGGCAATTGCCTTAGATTCACCAGTAATCGAGCTTTCATCAAGAGTCAGCCGACCGCTAATCAATTTCACATCGGCAGCCAGTACGTCCCCGCGTTTTAAACTAACAACGTCACCCACGACGATGTACTTGGAGTTAACTGTCTGCCACTTACCATCACGTTTCACGGAGACGTTGGGTGTTAATTCATGCGAAATATTATTCAGCACCCGCCGCGACTTCTTCTTTTGTAGGGCCCCGTTGAAAGCTGCAAATAACAGCATCAGCAAAACAAAGAGTGACTGGATCCACTTGCCCAGGATGCACTCCAGTAATAAAGCTCCTTCCAGAATCCATGCTGATAAGTTCCACAGCTTCCCTAAAAATTCCTTCCCAAAGTTAAACGGGGGTTCAGGAACCTCATTCGGTCCATCCGCCTTTAGCCGGGCGGCGGCTTGCTGACTAGTGAGTCCCCTAACTTGCTCGTCCATTCCTCACACCTCTTCAATCATAATAAAATTAGTGTACCGCAAAAAACGGATAAAAAAAAGAAGTTCGGGAAAACCCGAACTTCTGTACTTACCCGAAAGTAAGCTAGTGAGGTGACGCTATTAGTCCAGCACGTCAGAAACGACACCGGCACCAACAGTGTGACCACCTTCACGGATAGTGAACTTCAGACCCTTTTCAAGGGCAACTGGCTTTTGCAGTTCAACAGTGAAGGTAACGTTGTCACCAGGCATAACCATTTCTACACCATCTGGCAGTTCAATCGTACCAGTAACGTCAGTAGTGTGGAAGTAGAATTGTGGACGGTAGTTGGAGAAGAATGGCGTGTGACGGCCCCCTTCTTCCTTCGTCATAACATAAACTTCACCCTTGAACTTCTTGTGAGTCTTGATTGAACCTGGTTCAGCCAAAACTTGACCACGTTCAACTTGGTCGTGGTTAATACCACGAAGCAGAACACCAACGTTGTCCCCTGCTTCACCAAGGTCAAGAGTCTTGTGGAACATTTCCAGACCAGTTACAGTTGACTTCAGAACATCTTCAGTCAAACCAACGATTTCAACTTCGTCACCGATCTTAACAGTACCACGGTCGATACGACCAGAAGCAACCGTACCACGACCAGTGATAGTGAAGACGTCTTCAACAGGCATCATGAATGGCTTGTCAGTAGGACGCTTTGGAGTTGGGATGTAGTCGTCAACAACGTCCATCAGGTGCAGAACAACCTTCTCTTGTTCTGGGTCACCCTGCAGAGCCTTCAGAGCTGAACCGCGGATAACTGGAACATCGTCACCAGGGAACCCGTATTCGGACAGCAGGTCACGAACTTCCATTTCAACCAGGTCGATCAGTTCATCATCGTCAACCAGGTCGCACTTGTTCAGGAATACAACGATGTATTCAACACCAACCTGACGTGCAAGCAGGATGTGTTCACGAGTTTGTGGCATAGGACCGTCGTCAGCGGCAACAACCAGGATGGCACCATCCATTTGAGCGGCACCAGTGATCATGTTCTTAACGTAGTCGGCGTGGCCAGGAGCGTCCATGTGTGCGTAGTGACGCTTCTCAGTTTCGTATTCAACGTGAGCAGTGTTGATAGTGATACCACGTTCCTTTTCTTCTGGAGCAGCATCGATATCTTCAAACTTTTCCTGCTTAGCCAGACCCTTGTCAGCCAGCACCTTAGTGATAGCTGCGGTCAGAGTAGTCTTACCGTGGTCAACGTGACCAATAGTCCCAATGTTTACATGGGGCTTAGTACGTTCATAATGTTCTTTTTCTGCCATTAATGAAACCCTCCTGAAAAATTACAAGTACATGCCAGATAACGCAAGACGCCAGCTGACACACCTTTAAAGAAATTGTACTACTTCGTTAGCGCAAAGAAAAGTAAAACTTTCCGCCAACAAAGAATTCTTAATCATGGTATCAGATGGACCGTTTTTTGTAAATATTTTTGTGCTAACTTTATTGTTTCATTTCCGTTAAAACAACATTACTAGCGCATTTGATCCACCAGCCGTTGAATTTTTTGCTGCCATTTCTGTGCCCTTTCAACCGACTCAGTAGGAGTAACCAGGGTCCCAAAACTAGTTAACGCCGTCACCCAATCTCGTTGTGAAGTAACCGCCTTGCTGATAAACGGGTAAAGGAATATCATCTGCAACTGCAATTCATCAGTCAATGCCGCTAATGTCGACGGGTCTGATTGACCGTACTGATCGTCTAACATTTTCTGCATCGTCGCTACTTCTGGCACCTTTGTCAGTGGCTGCAGACGACATAAGTTTAACTGGTACTCGTGATCATCGATCCATAACACCGTCGCTTCCTGGTCGATTTTCAGCGGCTGAAGGGTTTCTAAAATACTCGATTTAATTAGTGGTTTGGCAAACGGATCCCTCAGTAAAAATAGTGCACCAGTGAGGTACATTTTCAGTGGCAATTGCTCGGCCTCGATCAGGCGCTGTCGTTGCTCTCTAAAGGACCCATCCCCCAAGTGATAAAAACTCTTCAACCGGGCTTTCAGGGTGGTGGCGGTCGCCACTTCTGCCTGTTTTTCGGCCTGACTAATCTCCCCCGTTAGTTTCTGACTCCACTGGGGCACAAAGGCCGCTTGGCGGCGAGCAGTAATGAACTGCTGACCAGCCGTTTCTAGTAAAATCAGCTGGCGTGCTCCTTCCCTGCTTTGCAGGTAATCATCGACGTGGTCTTCGGCAATTTTAATTGCTAATTGGACTTGACCATCACGCTGAAGTGCCAGTGATAACAGCCGGTTTACCTCAAAATCACCAGTTTCTTCGTTCAATGGCGTCAACTGGCGCACCGCTTGGTGGTATTTACCCTGTTGAACCAATAACCGCCCCGCATCCAGTTCCTTCATTTGCTTTTCGTTCAACTTGCCGCCTCCTAAGGTCAGAAAACGGTGTGCCGCCATGCGACCCACCGTTTTGTCATTATCTGTTATTGCTCGCTATTCTTGTTTGCCTGATGCTTGCGTCCTCGACCACGACCGCGATGTTGGTGCTTGCGGTGTTGGTGTTTGTTATCATTTTCAGGCTGTTGACTGTTGTTAGCACCTTTATTGGACTTTTTCCGTCCCTTGTGCTTAGCATGCTGATTGATTTCCATAATCACCGGCAAAATAACTGGGTGACGTTTAGTATGGTCAAACAGGAAACGGTTCAGTTTTTCCCGCACATCCTGCTTCAGGTGTGACCAGTCGAATTCCTTTTCATCGAGGTTATTTTGAACCACGCGTTCAACTAGTTCTGCACTCTGCTCCATCAGTTTGTGGTTAGTTTTCACAAACACAAAGCCCCGCGACGTAATTTGTGGCTTAGCAACAATCTTCTTTTTCTTCCGGTCGATCGTTGCCACCACTACGAAAATCCCATCTTCCGACAGGACACGCCGGTCTCTGAGGACGATATTGCCAATATCGCCAACACCAATCCCATCAATCATGGTGTTAGATACGTCAAGGTGTTCTCCCAGGTGGAACTTCCCATGTTCATAGCTTAAGACATCACCCTTAGCCGGGATGAAGATGTGATCAGCTGGGATGCCCACTTCTTCCGCCAGTTCAGCGTGCTTAGCCAGCAAGCGGTATTCGCCTTGTACCGGAATAAAGTACTGCGGCTTCATAAAGTTAAGCATCAATTGCTCATCGTTTTGGTTGGCGTGGCCCGATGGGTTTAAGTCATCTGAGATGAACTTCACATCAGCACCCGTCCGGAAGAGCATGTCCTTGGTCTTTTGAACTTCCGTTTCCATCGCATAGGAAGGAGTAGTAGTAACAAAGACCAGGTCATTATCAGTAAATTTCAGGTGTTTTTCGTCACCGTTGGCAATCTGCTGCAAGGTCTTGATTGGCTCGCCCATCCGCCCAGTTACCAAAATGACTACTTGACTCGGGTCGAGCTGGTTGGCTTCCTTGAGGCTGATTCGCAGTCCCTTTGGCACCTGCAGCTGGTGCTGCTTAACAGCAGTTTCAATAATCTGCTCCAGGTCTTTACCAAAGACAACGACCTTACGCTCAGTTAACTCCGCCGCGTGCAGGATTTGTTGAATCCGCATAATATTCGAAGCCACGCTCGCCACAACAATCCGCCCACTAGTGTAGAGGAAAGTTTGGCTAATGTAGGCCCCGATATCCTTTTCGCGGGTGCTGACACCGGTAATAGCTGAACCAGCAGAATCACTGAGCAATGCTAAGACTCCCTGCTGACCAATCGCTGCCAACCGGGCCAGGTCTGTCCGGTAACCAGCAACCGCTGTTTGGTCAAATTTGAAATCACCAGTGTAGACAATGTTACCCTCGTCAGTTTCAAGGACAATCCCTAAGGTATCAGGAACCGTATGGGTGGTTGGGAAGAAGGAGACCGTCACATCGTCAAAGTCAATTTCCGTATTGGCATCAACCACGTGATAGTCGTTAAACTTCTTCACCTGCTTATTATTCTTCACTGCCAACTCGGCCAGTGCAATCGTCATTTTACTCCCGAAAACTGGAACACGGAAGTCCATCAAAAAGTACGGCAGTGCACCAATCGCATCGGCATGACCATGGGTCAGAAAAACACCGGCGATTTTATCGGCGTTCTTTTTCAGGTATTCCCAGTCTGGGATGACCACGTCAATTCCCATTAACTCGTTTTCTGGGTACTTCAGCCCGCAATCAAGGATGAAAATCTGATCATTGACTTCAACCGCATACATATTTTTGGCATTCTCCCGAACACCACCAAATGGAATAATTTTAATTTTACTCATAATACTCCCTTGCTTGATATTTAAATTTTGACTCTCCGGCAACGGCGTTACCGGGTAATTTGATTACGCTCTTTGTCAATTAGCAATATCTTACCACATTCTGCAATTAGAATGCCATCTTCAGGGGAATAAGAAAAAGCCCTCCCAAAAATGGAAGGGCTTTGTGTAGACGCTAAACAGACTAACGACGAAGGTTCAGCCGTTGAATCAGTTCACGGTATGCAGGAAGGTCAGTCCGCCGCAGGTAAGCCAACAGGTTCCGACGGTGACCAATCTTCTTCATCAGACCACGCTGTGAGTGGTAGTCGTGCTTGTGAGTACGAAGGTGCTTGTTCAGTTCGTTGATGTCAGCAGTTAAGACAGCAACTTGAACCTGGGTTGAACCAGTGTCGCCTTCGTGAGTAGCGAATTCTTTGATGATTTCGTTCTTGCGTTCTTTAGAGATAGCCATGCTATTTCCCACCTTTCATAATTAATTGAACCTAGTTCTAGGTAAAGCGTTGGTGAGGATCGCTAAACCGAGAAGAGGCAGTGGCTTAATTAGCCTTGAAATACTATACACGATTTCCTGGTTAATTGCAAATTAGCAACAGACTTATTATTGCAAAGGGCTTGTCGGTCTAGTATAATATCAAATGTTGAATTTAAAAGGTCAATGAATATTGACGGCGACGGAGGTGAATCTGATGCCAATTATCAAGTCAGCAATCAAGCGTGTTAAGACTAACGAAAAGGCTGCTGCCAAAAACGCTGCACAAATGAGCGCAATGCGGACTGCCATCAAGAAGTTTGATAACGCCAAAGTTGCAGGTGCCGACAACCTTGATGAATTATACCGCGGTGCTATTTCCGCAATCGACCACGCCGCAGCTAAGGGTCTGATCAAGGCCAACAAGGCTGCTCGCGACAAGTCACGTTTGGCTGCCCGTTACAACAAGTAACCAGCAGAATAACGAAAAACCCGGGAGATGATTTTCTCCCGGGCTTTTTTATTTGCCCAAACGCAGCATAAACAGTTGAAAAAGCAATTCTGGTGACTGCGCAGTCGTCTTCAGTTGGTAATCGACCTCAACCAAGCCCAGAAAGGCAGCATTGAGTGCCGCCAACGAAAATTGACGTGCTGTCCGTAGTCCCAGCTTAACCCGGTATGGGTGAACTTTTAATTTGCGCGCCAGCCCCGCCTGCGATAAACCACGGCTCGCTAAGACTTTCAGTTGAATCAGCAGTCGAAATTGGCTGACCAACGTCGCATTAATTGCCAATGGTGCCGTTTGCGACTCAATTAACTGGTGATACAAGTCTAGTGCCGCTCGCTGGTCTCTTTTCAACACCGCATTGACCAGGTGAAATACATTGTCATCTAGGGACTGAGGAACTAGTCCGGCCACCTGGTCAATCGTCACTTCCTTTTGGGGGTAAGCTAATAAGGCCAGTTGCTTGACACGGGCACTCATCAACCCATAGTCAGCATTTGTTCGCCGAACCAGCTCATCTAAAGCTGCCGGGGCAATCTTAACCCCTTCCTTAGTAAAGCGCTGCTGGATTGCGTGACGGGCGGCTCGCTCATCAAGTGGCGAAGCATCCACGGTCACGGCCACTTTTTTCAGCTTTTTGACAACTGCTTTGCGCCCATCCAGTTTGTCATATGGCGCCAAAAACACCAGAACAGTCGTCGGTTGCGGGTTAGTCAAATATTTGACCAACCCTTCCACGTCATGCTCAACCTTCCCTTTACCGCGCTGGCCCGTTAGAAAAAAAGGCTTATTAACGATCACTAGGCGGCGTTGACCAAAAAATGGTGCCGACATCGCATCATCAACAGCCACGCTCACTGGCGTTTCTTCCATGTCGTAGGCGCCCACGTTCATCACTTTTTCTTCTGCCGGCACTAGCCGTTCAAAAGCTGACCGTGCTTGTCGCTGTAAAACTTGCTGAGTTCCTAAAATCAAGTAAACTGGGGCCACTTTTCCCCTCGTTAACTGTTGCTGTAAGGCGGCAACATCCATTTTAATTCGTCTCCTCTGAGGGTCGTTGACCAACGACCATTCCTGCCAAAATAGCGGTACCTAATCATACCATATTGCTGCGTCGACATTGTCCGGATGCCCAACCTTTTTAGTCGCCGCACTGTCACGTTATGCGGATGACCATAACGGTTGAACCGCCCGGCAGAAATAATTCCGACAGTTGGCTTGGTCGCCAAGAGAAAATCCTGCCCACTCGCCGTGCGACTACCGTGGTGACCCAACTTCAAAATATCGACCCGTAGTTGCGGATACTTTCTGATAACTTTCCGTTCGCCATCAAGGTCTAAGTCACCAGTAAATAAGAAATTGCGGTCACCAAAGCGACCAAAGAGCGTTAGTGAATCACCGTTTTTCCCCTGACCACGATGGTCGGGGTGAACAACTTGCAGTATTCCCTCACAGTAATCGCCACTTTTTACCGGCAAAACCTTCACCGCTGAATGTGGTGGGATCCGTCGGTTAAATTTTGCCAATTTCTCCATCCCCGCCGGGACATAAATCCGCTTAACATCAAGCTTTTCCAGCACAGCAGGCAAGTCACCAATGTGGTCAGCATCACTATGAGATAAGAAAACTGCGTCTAGTCGGTTAACACCTACACTCTTCAGATAATTGATAGTCGTCTTCTCTGCCTGGGCCCGACTAGGCGGCCCCTGCGCCCAGTGGGGACGGCGAAAGTTCAAGCGCCCACCAGTATCAATCATCACCACCCGGCGGTTCAACGGCGTTTTAATGATAATGGAATCTCCTTGCCCGACGTCAGCAAAAATAACCTCACCGTGGAGGGGAAAATGGAGCTGACAAAAAAATACTAAATAAGCGCCAGCTAAAAGGCATTGGTGCCGGCGGTTCGTCGGTTGGTCAAGTAACAGCAGTGATAAAGCGAGCAGCAACCAAACGGCCCAAGACGGCGGTTTACCGAAACACACCATCCCGGATAAGTGCGAACAGGAGAAAAGCAAGCCGTGGGTTGCCTTCAGTAAGCCATTAAAAAGTTCTGCTGGTTGTGACCACCACGGCCACAGGAGCACCGTAATAATCGTTCCAGGAAAGAGCAATAAAGAAAAAATGGGCGACACCAAGTACGACATGATGAAGCTAAGAAGGTGGAACTCAAAAATTTTATTGATAATCAGTGGAACCGTCGTCAGATTTAACAGTAGTGATTTGAAAAATTCCCCTTGCTCAAGCATGTGGAGTAATAAGGACAGCAGGTACGACAGCTGTCCACCCAGTTGCGTTAACACCAACGGATCGAGCCAGCAGCCAATGATTAAGCTCCACGCCCAGCCATCAATTGCCGGCAACTTTAGCCGTGCGGGCAACAAACGGCATTCGGCCATCACGATTGCCCGCACCAGACTGGCAGAGCCACCACCTAAAATCAAGTAAGCAGGTAAGAAAATTGCCAGACAATTATCAATCGTTTCCCGCGTGAAATGGCAAGCAACCAATCCGCGACGCAATAATTCAGTTAGCAAGACGACATGCATTCCTGACAGGCAGAACAGGTGTACTATTCCCAACCGTTTAACTGACTCTTGCCACCCTGCCTGTTCACCCTGATAACCGATGATTAATTGGTCCGCGTATTGACTAAGTGGTGCTGGCAAGTGGCGAAAGTATTGATGAGCCGCTGCCCGCCAATAATGGCAATAAGCAAGCGGTGAGCTGGGTAATTCTTCCCTGAGAACGCGGACCTGGTCTGCCCGAACCTCGCTGCATATTTTCCTGGCGTAATAATATTGTTGGGGGTCAAATTGGTGTTGATTAGTTGCCGGCAAAAGCGGCTGCTGTTTGCCTTGGACAAACACAGTCACTGGGGTCGTCCGCTTTTGCCAATCGTTCTTCTCTGCTAAAGATTTAACCCGAAAACTCAAGTTGCTCCGCTGATGACTGCTCACCTGCCAACCATCAGCGAAAACCCGGTCGCCTTGAACACGAATGTGATCCGGCCACAAGACATATTGCTGACTAATTGCCTGCGATTGGGCGGGGGTCTGTTTCTGCCACACGTTGGCAAAACTGGTGGCACAGACTATCCCCACGATGACAACCAACGCGGTTTTCCTCAGCAAGTGGTAGTCTTTGGTCGACAACATCCTCATTAACCAGTAGCAACTAACCGCTAACAAGGTCCAGCTAAAACTAGCGATCAGTGACACAACCAGCGCTACCGAAAACGCTGGCAATAGCCAGCTATCTTTAATGTTGCTGCTGTGCCGGATGGATATACTGATCCAACCGGGCTTCTTCCATAATATTTTCCTTGAGGGTAATGTGGCGAAGAGTGACGCCCTTGAGCTTAATTAACCGCATTGCGTAGTCATCATTGTGGTAATTCCGTAAGTAGTTAATTTGCTTAATTCCAGCTTGCAACAGGCTCTTCGTACACTGCAAACATGGAAAATCCGTCACATATAGCGTCGCCCCGTCCGTCGAAACACCGAAGCGTGCACACTGCAGCATGGCGTTCATTTCTGCATGAATAGTGCGAACACAATGTCCATCACGCAGTTCACACCCTGCGTCAATACAGTGGACGTCCCCAGAAACGGACCCGTTATAGCCGCCAGCAATAATCCGTTTGTCACGAACCAAAACTGCGCCGACAGATAACCGTTCACAGGTACTACGGGAAGCCAATAGTGCGGCTTGCAACATAAAATATTGGTCCCAGTCCATTCGTTTTCTCAAAATCATCACCATCCTTTTGTGGTTTAATCATACACCCTCAATTCATCAAACTGATAACTGGTCCTTGATTTTTGCAATTGTCTTATCGCCAAAGCCGGTAATATTTTTGAGGTCTTCAACACGACTGAACTGGCCATGCTGCTGACGGTAAGCCAGAATGAGGTCAGCCTTTTTGTCACCAATGCCGGTAATTGTTGTTAATTGTTCCTTGGTTGCGGTATTAAGGTTCACCACTTGACTGTTGCTGTCGGCCTGTTGCCCACTCGCCAATGAGCCGTCATTTGGTGCAACCTGCTCGCCCTTCATTGGAATGTAGATCATTTGCTGGTCGTTCACCTGTTTGGCCAGGTTGACCTGATTATTATCAGCATCCGGTCGAAACCCCCCGGCTTGGTTAACCGCTTCAGCAATCCGCGAACCACGCCTGAGTTCATACACCCCTGGTTTATTGACTGCCCCCTTAACGTCGACAAATACTTTGCCACTTTTCCGGTCCGTTTTATTAGTTTGGCGGACCTGCGTTGCTGGTTTTTCCATGGGCATTTCCGTTGGCTGCTGTCTTCCGTGCCAAATAAATAGTCCCAGTATTACCAGTCCGCCAACAAAACCGATTAGGATTTCTCGTTTATAGGTTTCGTACAAATCAAACAATCGCTGTTTCAAAAAAACACCCCCTAACGTAAAGATACGTAAGGAGATATTCGTTAAACTAATGGTTTGCTAAATATTTCACGGCACCACGGAAATTTTTCACTGGCACGACCTTCATCCCCGGTGCATATTTTTTGGCGGTATTTTTGGCCAATTGGTAGTTTGTCTGGTGGTGTTCCTCATACTTTAAAAGCAGCTTGCTTGGCTTGACGTACGGTGCCAAGAAAATTTTGGCTCCTGCACGGTGAGCAGCCACCACTTTTTTGTCGATCCCACCAATTTCACCCACTGAACCATCAGGGTTGATTGTCCCCGTCCCGGCGATTTTACGTCCGTGACGAAGATCACGGTTAGTAAGTTGTTCGTAAATTTGCAAGCTAAACATCAGTCCACCAGAAGGCCCGCCTAATTGGCCCGGGTTAACTTTGACTGGAATCTTAGTATGAACTTTGACGTTGTCCGTCAGCATGATCCCAATCCCCGACCGGCTAACACCCGGTAACTTGACCAATTTGCTGGTAACTTGCCGGTGTTGGTTGTCGTGCAGGTAAGAAACTGTCAGCGGACTACCAACAGGCCGTTGGCCAATAAACTTTTGGTAGCCCTGGGCAGTATTAAAGTGACGGCCGTTGACCTTGGTGATCGTATCGCCAACTTTGATTTTTCCCCGAAACTTCGAATTTGGCTGAACCGACAAAACATAAATCCCGAGGTACTGCTTACTAAACTGCTGACCAGCAGCTTGGTAGGCGACCGCAATTGCCTCATTAATGGCACTTTGCATATAGAAATTTTGAACCTTGTCGTAGGTCTTGCCGTTTTGTCCACCGGTCACATCATTAGCATTTTCGATGGTCGCGTGGGGATCAAAGTGCGCCCACACCCAGGTAACTGGTCGCGCCTGTTGAAGATAAACCGAGGTGATCATAAAACTTCCCGGGCGCTTGTCCGGGTGCCCCTTGACCTTGACGTAACTTTTCAGACTATCAGCAGTACCAGGCGTCTCAATGTACTTGTTAAGCGGCCAAAACAGTGCCCAGCCGACAAAGAGTACGGCAATCAGCCCCCAAACAATCCGCTTGAGAATTCGCCGGTTCTGCTGGTTGTCTTGCTGATGATTATTTGCTGATTTTCTCATCTTAATCATCCGTTGTCCGTTTGAGTTTGCGTTCCTTCAGCCGTTGCTCCAGTGCCTCATTAATCTGACCAGGCAGGTAAGCTGAGATGTCACCACCGCTCATGGCCACTTCCTTTAAGAGACTACTGGATAAGTGTTGGTAGCGTGGATCCGCCAGGAAAAAGACCGTTTCCACGTCGTGGTCAAGGAACTTATTCATGGTGGCAATGTCTCGTTCATACTGAAAGTCAGTCGTATTCCGGAGCCCACGCATTAAGTAGTCTGCGCCGATTTTGTTCATTAACTTAACTGTCAGTCCCGAAGTCGTGATAACCGAAACGTTATCCATACCAGCCGTTGCTTCGCGAATCTGCTGCACTCGCTCTTCAATCGTGAATAATGGTGTTTTGCTCGTGTTCGTCATTACAGCGACCGCGAGTTGGTCAAAGAGGGCCCGTCCCCGTTTAATCAAGTCAATGTGACCAAGCGTCAGCGGGTCAAAGGTCCCCGGAAAAATAGCGATCTTCATTCTTGTTACTCCTCTCCATGAAAACGGTAAATGGTTAAGACGGTAATGCCATAGTGGTGTTGACGAACGAAGTCAAAGCCACTAATATCGGCTGGCAAGTGTGCCTCCTGGTTAGTTTCTGCCACTACTAGGGCATTCGGTTTCAACAGCTGTGATGTTGCCAGCGTCGTCATGTTTTTGACAATCTGCTGCTTGGCATAAGGTGGGTCTAAAAAGACCAAGTCAAAGCTGGTTTGTTGTTTGGCCAGTACCTTAAGTGCCCGGTTAGCATCGTTCTTGATAATGGTAAATTTTTCTGGTTGTTTTGTCACCGCAACGTTTTTCTTAATCACCTGAACGGCAGCATACTGTCGGTCCACCATCACGGCATGATCAATTCCCCGGCTAACTGCCTCGATACTTAAGCCACCACTTCCAGCAAAAAGATCAAGGCTGGTCCCGCCGTTAAAGTAAGGCCCGATGCTGCTAAAGAGTGCTTCCTTGACCTTATCAGTTGTCGGGCGAGTTTTCCGCCCCGGGACAGCACTGAGGCGCCGCCCACCATATTCTCCTGCTACTACTCTCATGAAAAATCATCCTCTTCATCTTCGCGAAAGGCCATCGTCGACTTTAAGTCAGTCAGCTCGGGATCAATTTCCGGCCGGGGGGATGGTTCAACCGCTGTTACCTGGCGTAATGCTAATAATTTTGCTGTCTGCTCGGCCACTTTAGCATCATCAACGTAGAGCACTGCATAATGCATGTGCTTTGACACATAGATCAACCGGCCATAATGGCGGATCGCCCGAATTGCCCGACGAGAGCGAAAGTAAACCGCCAATGCCCGGCGGTGGTTAATATCCATGACTACCACCCCTCCTGTTCTGAACGTTTGCGCGCCTGGTGACGCCGAATTGCAATATTTTCAACCAGCCCCAAACTAGCACAAAGGATAATCATACTTGAACCACCATAACTAATAAACGGGAAAGTTACCCCGGTGATTGGCAAAATGCCCGTTACCCCACCAACGTTGAAGAGCGTCTCAACCGTAATAAAGGTGGCCGTCCCGTAGCAGGTTAGTGTCTCGTACATCGACTGTGATTGAATACCCAAGCGGATGGTCCGTAGAATAATCATGGCTAGCAAGGCAAGAACTGCTAAGACGCCCAGAAAACCAAATTCCTCGGCTAGGATGGACATAATAAAGTCGGTATTCGGCTCGGGAAGAAAGCCCATCTTCTGGATAGAGTTGCCTAACCCCACCCCGTGGAGTCCACCATTACTGATGGCGTAATAGGAGTTGACTAACTGGCTCCCAATCCCCCGGGCATTTTGAAACGGATCCAAATAGGCCAAAAAACGGGCAGCCTGGTAACCATGAATCATGTTAACAGCCAAGTGTGACAGTAAAGGTATTCCGAAGCCAATCAGGAAAACAGAAATTCCCAGAAAAGAAACGATGACGTAGGTCGGCATCCCCGAAGCCACAATGATGACAATCACAATGGCTGAATTAATCGCAAAACCCCCGATATCTGGCTGAATTATAATCAGAACCAGCAACGACGCGACAATCACAATGGCACCCCATTGTTCTCTAAAGTGAAGGTCCATTCCTAGCTCGGCCAGGTGAGCAAAACGATTGCTCAGATAGAGAATTAAAAATAATTTACACATTTCCGCAGGCTGGATATTAATTGGCCCAACATGCAGCCAACCACGCGCCCCGTTTATTTCCTGGCCACGAAGCCGAACATACACCAGCATGACTAATAAAATGAGAAAGAAAATCGCTAAAAAGCGTGGAC
Source organism: uncultured Limosilactobacillus sp. (assembly GCF_934202235.1). Lineage (GTDB taxonomy): Bacteria > Bacillota > Bacilli > Lactobacillales > Lactobacillaceae > Limosilactobacillus. Next base: position 33,560 of record NZ_CAKPXS010000006.1, read on the forward strand.
TTCGCAAGAACTGCCTGGAAAAGGAGCTAAAGACAATAAAACAGATCAACCCCGCCAATACATAAAAAAGCTGCTTAATGAAATAAGCGCGCGGGTTCACACCATTTTGCATCTTCATTCCGGCACTGGCCGAGTACACCATGACTGTGCCAAAAAAAGCCAAGACTAAATAAGGGCCAGCAATTACCCAATCCAGTAAACCGAGTTTTTTTGAAATCTTTTTAAACACTTGTCTTCCCTCCGAGCAAAATCTTTTTCATTATACCATCGAGCACTTCCGTCAGGGTAAAACAAAAAGACTTCAGCGTAAAAAATGCCGAAGTCTTAACTAAAGAACTAGTGCTTACTTCTTGGACTGTGCCCGGCGGCGCTTAGCAGCCTTTTCACGGGCATTAGTGTTGAGAATCTTCTTCCGCAGACGAATATTCTCTGGAGTAACTTCACAAAGTTCATCTTCGTTCAGGAATTCCAGTGATTGTTCCAGTGAGAAGTGAGTAGGCGTGTTAATCCAGGCTTTTTCGTCAGAACCAGCGGCACGCACGTTAGTCAAGTTCTTACCCTTGGTGATGTTAACAGTGATGTCGTTTGTCCGCGAGTTTTCACCGATAATCATCCCTTCGTACACTTCTGTACCTGGGTCGATCAAAAGCGTCCCCCGACTTTCGATGCCCATCATAGCGTAAGTCGTTGCCTTACCAGAGTTCATCGAAACCAGCGCGCCCTTCTGACGGCCGGGGTTCCAGTTCTTGATTACCGGGGCGTATTCTTTGAAGGTGTGGTTCATGATCCCATAACCACGAGTTTGGGTCATAAACTCAGTGGAGTAACCAATCAGCCCCCGTGACGGCACTTCGAAAATCAGCCGAGTCTGGCCGTTGCGGGAAGGTTCCATGTTCTTCATCTGGCCCTTCCGCTTAGCCATGCTGTCAATAATCGCACCGGTGTATTCATCTGGCGTATCAATTTGAACTTCTTCAAACGGTTCGCATTGTTTGCCATCAATTTCCCGGTAGATAACTTCAGGACGGGAAACAGCCAATTCGTAGCCTTCACGCCGCATTGTTTCAATCAGAATTGACAGGTGCAATTCACCACGGCCAGAAACCGTCCAGGCACCAGCTTCGTCGGTATCCTCAACCCGGAGGGAAACGTCAGTCTGCAATTCACGCTTGAGGCGTGTAGACAGCTGACGGGCAGTTACAAACTTCCCTTCTCTCCCGGCAAATGGCGAGTCATTTGTCCGGAAAGTCATCTGCAGCGTTGGCGGGTCAATCCGCAACAGCGGCAGTGCTTCTGGGTGTTGAGAGTCACAAACGGTTTCACCAACATTAATGTCGTTCATCCCTGAAACGGCAATCAAATCACCCGCTTCGGCTTCCTTAATTTCCAGCCGCTTCAAACCGAAGAACCCGAAGAGCTTCGTCACCCGGAAGTTTTCCTTAGAACCATCCAGCTTCATCACGGTAACGTTATCGCCGACCTTGATCTTACCGCGGAAAACACGGCCAATCCCGATCCGGCCAACGTAATCGTTGTAATCCAACATGGCAACCTGGAACTGAAGCGGTTCGTCGGAATTATCAACCGGCGCTGGGATAGTCTTCACGATAGTGTCGAACAGTGGCTTCATCGTGTGTTCCTGAGTTGAAATGTCAGAATCATAACTAGAAGTCCCGTTCATTGCTGACGTGTAGATAACCGGGAAGTCAAGCTGATCTTCGTCGGCCCCTAACTCGATAAAGAGGTCCAGTACTTCATCGACCACTTCTTCTGGACGGGCACCCTTCCGGTCAACCTTGTTGATAACAACGATCGGTACCAGGTGCTGTTCCAGCGCCTTTTGCAGAACGAAACGAGTCTGTGGCATTGTCCCTTCAAAGGCGTCCACTACCAGCAGACAGCCATCGACCATCTTCATCACCCGTTCAACTTCACCACCAAAGTCGGCGTGACCCGGGGTATCGAGGATGTTGATTTGGTACTTCCCGTACTTAACAGCCGTGTTCTTCGAGAGAATAGTAATCCCCCGTTCACGTTCAATTGCGTTAGTGTCCATTGCCCGGTCTTCAATTGAGAAGTGTTCAGGCAGGGTATCTGATTGCTTCAGCATTTCGTTAACCAACGTCGTCTTACCGTGGTCGACGTGGGCGATGATGGCAATATTTCTGATATCGTCGCGTGATTTCAAAATGATGCTCCCTTTCTCCATTTATTTCCATTGTTAGCAGCCGACCACTGTGGCAGGTAACAGCAACCCGTTATTTTCATAAAAAAACTGTGACCGCGGTCACAGTCGATCCGTTCATTTAACGAGCTGCAAAATTTCCCTGGCAGCATTGTTCGTCGCTATTAATACGCTGTTAGATGATAGCACATCAGCCGGCGTGCCGTCAATCTTAACAAAGGTTAAATTCAAAGCCGCTGCCATAATCCGTCCAGCAGCCGCATCCCACGGTTTCAGCCAGGAGATATAAGCTCCCAGTCGCCCGGTCAGCACGTCAGTAATTTCCAGGCCAGCACTGCCGTACATCCGGAGACCACGAGCTGCTAGGGCGACCTGACGCAGATTGTGTTCGCCCTTAAGGATCATCATACTATTAACCGACACCAGTGAGTCATGCAAGTGCTTGTCTACTGGTGACTGCAAACGAGTATTAGTCGTTGGCGTTTGCAGGAAGACCCCACCCTGCGGCCCACCATGATAAAGGGTTGCAGTGTCAACATCCATGATGTAACCAGTGGTAGGCTGCCCATCGATGAACAACCCCACCATGATTGCGTAGCGGTGCTGCTGCATCACAAAGTTCATTGTCCCATCCAGCGGGTCAACCACCCAGACATGGCCGCCCAGGTCAGCGACGTGGTCCCCAAACCCTTCCTCGCTGATGATTCTGCAACCAGGATCAATTTCCTTCAAACGCCGATCCAGCCACTGCTCATTTCGTTTATCAACCGTTGTTACCAGGTCTTTATAACTGGTCTTTTCAGCTACCTGAAAAGACGCACCGACGTCACTGACGGTTTGCTCACGGATTTCAAAGAGCAGGTGGCGAACCTGCTGATCAATAACTGCTTGTTCTGTCATCGTTTATTCACTTCCAGTTTTACCTTTTTGCCGGTGGCATTTTTAGCAGCCTGAACCACGTCATAGAGTTGATAACCAGAAAGTTTGGCAAACTTACGACCCAGCTGCTTTTCGCCCGCCTTAGTTGACACAACTTCCTTGAAGTGGCGGTAATCAGTCAGCACCCGCTCAGTAGTGGTCCCCACTTCATAGGCATCCTCGACTGTCCTCAGCATTTTGATTACCGTCACAATTTCTGCCGTTGACCAGGAAGGGTCTAACGGGTATGAATAATTATGTTCCATCTTACAATGCCTCCTGCTTTTCTCTGGGTTTTATTCTAGCATTTCTCTGTCCGCACGGTTAGCACTTCCAACCATCCCCTTCGAATGTGTTAAACTAAGAGAACATTAAGAACTAATTGGAGGAAGCAACCGTGTATTTAATGAAAGATATTACCCGTGATGGTAATCCCGTTCTCCGGAAACGGGCGGCAAAAGTAGAATTCCCGTTATCTGATGAAGATCAGCAGTTGGCTCACGATATGATGGAATACTTAGTAATCAGTCAGGACGAAAAGCTCTGCAAGAAATATGGTCTACGCGCTGGTGTTGGCTTAGCAGCACCGCAAGTTGGCGAGTCTAAGCAGATGGCTGCAGTGCTGGTACCACAAATTGACCCTGATGCTGAGACCGACGAACCAATGTTTAAGGACGTCATTATCAACCCGGTGATCGTCAGCGAATCTGTTCAATACGGCGCACTCACTGAAGGTGAAGGGTGCTTGTCAGTTGACAAGGATGTACCAGGCTACGTTCCCCGCCACGACCGGATCACCCTGCGTTACCAAAACACTGCCGGCAAAACTATTAAGATCCGTCTCAAAGGCTATCCGGCAATCGTTTGCCAGCATGAAATCGACCACCTCCACGGGGTCCTTTTCTATGACCACATTAATAAGCAGCATCCCTTTGAAGCGCCACATGACACCATTATGATTGATTAGTCACGCTCCAATAATAAAAACGGCATTCACCACAAGCCCCGGTAGGATGATAACTACCAGCCGGCCATGTTGAATGTCGTTTTCTTTTATAATTTTTCTCCCTGTGACTTCGCGACTTTTTTCAAATCGTCAACGTACTCGCGCGTTGCTTCGTTCATCAAATAAGCCACATCGATATGGAGACGATGTTCATATTCCCACCAGTCAGTGACCCGGAATGTTTCTGTTGCGCCATCGATATGGGGAGTTTGCTGACGTTTAGCATATTCTGCCAGCAACGAATTCAACTCAACAGCTGAGAGCTGCTTAGCACGGGCGTCACTGAGCACCTGTCCTTCTAACACATATTCAAAGGCCATTACCCCGCGGCCCCACACGTCGGCCACCGTCTCTGAACGCAGACTCAATTGGCGGTTGACCAACTCGGAAAGGACGGCATTCACCGCTAAATTAGTGGTCTCCGCCGCCCGGTTGCGGACAATCAATGTCGCCCGGTTAATTAGCATCCGGTGAATTGCCAGGTAAATAATGGCCACAATCACCAGTGCCGTGATGAAAAAAATCAGCATTGTCATAGTCTTGCTCCCCCCGTTTCTTCACGCTACAAGCATACCACACGCCAATTTTGACGACAATCATGTCAAGATGTGCTAAAATACTTAGATGATTATGTGTCAAATAGATTGCGAGGATTAGAAAATGACTTTTAAGGTATATTACCAACCAACCAAGACTGCAACACCACGGCGGGAAAACACCCACGCGCTCTACATTGAAGCAGCGTCCGAACCAGAAGCACTGTCAATGGTTGAAGAAAACACTGACTACAATATTGAATTTGTTGAACTGCTGGACGAAAAGGCATTGGAATTCGAAAAAAAGAACCCGAACTTCAAGCTCACCACGTTTTAGCTGAGCAATCATTTCTATTTCCCGGGTGAAGGTAATCACCCGTTTTTTTAGCTGGTCAGAAAGGAGGAGCATTGTGCACTACTCAGTAATTGTCAACCCTGTTGCTGGCGGTGGGCGGACCCGCCAAGTATGGAAACAAGCTGCCCCCATCATCACCAACCACGGCGATGACTTCTCGGTAACTTTTACCAAACGTCCTGGGCACGCCACCTTCCTTGCTGGTCAGCTTGCTCGACGATTGCGGGGCCAAGGGCAGCAGGTCGTTCTGGTAATTGGCGGCGACGGCACCCTTAATCAGACCCTTAACGGCCTGATGGAAAATGGCATTCCGGAAGATGAGCGAGTGCCCCTCGCCTACTTGCCAGCCGGCACTGGCAATGATTTTGCCCGCGGGTTTGGACTTAGTAACCAGCCACTGGAGGCCTTAAACCAAGTTCTCAGTGCCAAGGAAGCCGTCCGAGTGACAATTGGCGAGTATAACGAAGCGATCAAACACGAACACCGTTACTTTTTGAACAATATCGGCATTGGTTTTGACGCTGCCATTGTCAGTCGCACCAACGCTTCGAAAAGTAAGAAAAAATTCAACCGGTTGAAACTCGGTTCATTTGCCTACCTGGCGAATGCCATCGCGGTGCTGTACAACCTCAGCTCCTTTCCGCTTGCGGTGGATTCCGGACGTTTTCATGACCACTATCCACAAGCAATGATTGTAATCAGCAGCAATCACCCGTACATCGGCGGAGGATACCAGGTGGCCCCTGAAATGTCCGTCTTTGATGACGAACTCGAATTAGTGGTTGCCGAGCGTCACAACTGGCTGCTAACCCTCTGGGAATGCCTGCAGCTAGCTCGCGGGAAGTTATCCCAGTCCCGTTTTGCCCACGTTTATCGCGGTCAACGATTGCATTATTCCACCACTTCACTTGAGTTTGGTCAGTGTGATGGTGAAGAGATGGGTAACCGTTTCGTGGACTTAACCGTTTCGCTTGACCACTACCCCTTCTGGGCCGTTCCTCATCATTAAAAAAGACAAGTCCCTGGCAACCAAGTGGTCGTCAGGGACTTGTTATTTAAGAAATCATAATTGCAAAGCTGCTTAGTTAACGGTGCCGGCAAAACTTGGCTTGAAGTAAGAGCTAATGGTTTCCACTTCGACGTTTTGCCCTGGTTGCGGAGCAGCGACGTATTGGTTATTGCCAATGTAGATAGCGACGTGGTAAGTCGAACCGTGGTTACCCCAGAAAAGGAGGTCTCCTGGTTGTGCCTGTGAAACCGCCTTTTGACTGACGCAGCTTTCCAGCGAAACAGTATAATGCGGTAGCTGTTTGCCGGTACTGTGGGCGTAAACATAGTCAACAAGGCCAGAACAATCCATCCCGCTGAGACTACTGCCACCGTAAACGTATGGAATATTACTATTAGCGAGTTTGACCGCCAAGCCGACAACTGACCCTGTCTGTAAATCAGCATTGTTATTCTGCTGCGGGGCATTTGCCTGGCTGTTCGTCGCTGGCGCAGCCGGTTGCGACTGACTAGCAGGCGTTGTCTGCTGGTTAACAGCCGGCGTCGACTGCTGGTTATTCGCTGGTTGGTTAGCAGGTGCCGATTGTGTTGGTGCTGCTGGCTGCGTCCATAGTTGAGTTGCGACCGTTTGGGCCGCCTGTTGCGTTGTCATCGTCTGTGCGGTGGTTACTGAATCACCAGTGGCCGCTGGCTGCGTAGTAACAGTCTGCTGTTGATCAGCATTAACTTGGCCGCTAGCAGCGTCTTGACCCGCTGGCTGGTTTGCCGGTTGAACCGGTTGATGAATCTGCTGTGCACCACCGGTAGTCGAACTGCTTGCTGGCTGGCTTGCTATGTTCTGGCCACTTTCCTGCGCCTGGCCGGCGGCTGGAACTGCTTGCGATGGTGACTGTTGTTCAGCGGCTGGTGCCGGTTGGGCTGGCAACTGTGATTGTCCGGCAGCTGGAGCAGGTGACTGACTTTGCCCCTGCTTGAGTTGCGAACCAGTATCCTGGCTAGCGGCTGAAGCTGATTGCTGACTAACGGACCCACCCTTAATCGTGAGGCGTTGGCCAACGTAAATCAGATCCTGGTTGCTCAAGTGGTTCCAGGCCACCAATTGAGCCACAGTAACGTGGTAACGTTGAGCAATCTTGCTCAGCGTATCACCAGTTTGCACAACGTACCCATCATGGTTAGTGGGTAGTTGCAGCGATTGACCAGCGTAGATCAGGTCAACGCTGTTGTTCAATCGGGTCACCGCCGGGTTAGCTTGTTCTAACGCGTGAACGGACAAGCCTTCCTGCTGTGCTAATTGCCAAACTGTGTCACCTTGCTTCACCGTGATGGTCTTGGCACTGGCGGTCGTAGCGGCAGCTGCCAGCACCCCCAGCGTGCTGACCGTTCCCAGCATTACGTGGCGAACAGTTAACCGATGACCAGCCGGTTTAGCAACTTTTTTCATCATCTAACACCTTCCCATAAGTTAATGGCGATCCACTAGTCAAAATAGATCACGTTACAACTAGCGTATCATTCGCTATTCACTTCTGATAGCGAACGTATGGTCAAGCACCTGTTTCAAGGGCTTTCATTGCCCTGAAATCGCGTCGGATCAACGATTGCCGTTGTGCTATCGTCTGATTAAGATTTCTTTAAATTCCTCAAGGAATAATTAATAACCATCTTGACTTTAAAGAATTTATTAACAATTATTTGATAGTCTAACACTTGCTGAATTGCTTGCTACAATGAATCTAGCAGCTTGTGTTAAGGAAGTGATGAAATGGTCAACTTGTATTTTCATACCAACGACCCGTCAAAAAGAAAGGCCGTCAGGTGGCTAACCGACCACGATATCGCAGTCGTTCAACGAAACTTGGAAAAGGACCCGTTGACTAAAGCGGAAGTTACCCGCCTGTTAACCCTTTGCCTTAACGGGACCGATGAACTGATTTCAAAACGTTCACGCGAAACAAAGTCCTTAAAGATGGACCGCGATAGTGTCACTATTAACCAATTGACTTCAGCCATCCATGAGAATCCACATATCCTGAAAAACCCCATTATCTTTAATAGTCACAAGCTGATTACCGGGTTCGATCAGGAAAAGATGGGCGTCTTCATTACTCCCCACCAACGACGGATGGAATTATCAGCCCTGTTTGCAAAGTTAACCAACCAAACTGGTGGTAGCTTCAAAATGGCTTAACCACCACAAACTTGCTACCAACACGAAAATACCAGTCAGGAATAACCCTGACTGGTATTTTTTATTTTTTAACCCTTTTTCCGTAACTTAGCCAAACGCGCCTGCCGTTTCTGTTCACACTTTTCATCCTTATCAATGAAAATATAGGCAATGGCAGCAATCACGGCCACAATGGCTCCGACCATAATGGTCTTGGCAGTAAAGTTAGTCACCATGTAAAAAGAAATCACCAGCGCTAGTACCGGAATAAGGTATTTGCCAGGTAATTTAAAACCGTGAGTCGGAAATTCATCCGTATGCTGGAAGCGAATTTCCGCAAAAATTGTTGGCACGTATTGAACAAATGAAGCAAGGACAATACAAGAAACTAAGAATAGGTATGATTGCGTTGATAACATCAGTGAAACTGCCGCCGTTAAGATGATGCTAACCCACGGAGCATTATAGCGGTTCTTTTTGCCGATCACCTTGGGCAGCATGCCGTGTTCATTGGCCAACGACGCGATCAACGATGGTGCGTTAAACGAAGCGACAAAGGCCACCCCAAAAATACTAATCAGCATGCCCACGATAACCAAGACATAGCCCCAGGTACCAACACCGTCGCGAAAGGCAATCGCAATGGGCGTACTATACTTGCTCATCCGAGTACCTAAAATCCCAATAGCGACAACCATCATCAAGGAATAAAGAATGGTGACACTGGCCATCACGGCAACGAGCACCCGCGGAATATTCTTCTCCGGGTTCTCCATTTGCTTAGCGGCAATTGGCACGAACGAGAAACCGGCAAACAGGTAAAAGACAACACTAAAGGCAGCACCAAAGTGACTGAAAAAGCCGCTAAAACTACTTGCGGCCGCTGTCGGGATCACGGGGTGAAAATGACCAAAGTGAATCGTAAAGGCCCCTACGACGATAAAAATGATAATCGTCGCCATCTTGGCCGCCGACGAGGTATTATCCACAAGCTTAACTAACGAACGACCAAAAAGATTAATGATGGAGAATAACACAATTAAACCAACAACTGAGGAATAGTAAACCACCGGGTTGTGAAATACCGGTAAAAAGCTCTTTAAAGTCGTCAAAAGTGCGACCACTTCTGCTGTCAGGGTACAACAACCCAAAAACCAAATAAAAATCCCAATTTCAAAGCCGGCAAAACGGCCAAAAGCATTATAAGAGTAAATCCAGGCTGCACCAGATTCCTTAAACCGGCTTGCCAGGTCGGCATAAACAAGCGCAACCATGCTGACCGTTAAGGCAGCAAAGAGCAGCACCAGCACACTCATCAAGTTCATATCACGGTAGATAACCTGTGGTAACAGGAAGGCACCAGAGCCAACCACGGCGTTAATACCAAGAAAGTAAATTGAAAGAAACGATAACTTTTTTCCACCAGCTTTTGCTGTTTTCATACATAACACCTTCAATTTGTAGAAGCAATAATCTATCGAATATTAACAGTTTCTTACTATCACAATAACGCAAAACGCTTTCAAATTCAATTATTCCCTTTAGTTACGCGTTTTTGTGGTTTATCGATAGATTGCAAAATGTTTTATTGATAGTTTTGTGGTGCGTCTGTAGAAAACAAAAAGGGCGCGAGTAAACTCACGCTCTTTATTAGTAGATAATTAATCCTTGGTTGTTAACGGTTGGAAAAGTGAATCGATGGATTGGTGACGGTGAATCCGCATCAGAGCAGCCGCTAAAAGATCGGCAACGGAGATAACCACCATTTTATCGATCTGCTTATTAGACGGAATGCTAATAGAATCAGAGACAACCAGTTCTTTGATTGGTGAGTGCTCCAAAATTTCAGGGGCGTTTCCTGACAGAACCGGATGAGTTGCAATCCCGTAAATGTTCTTAGCACCAAATTTCTTAAGGACTTCCGCGGACATTGCCATCCGGCGACCCGTATCAACAATATCATCGATAATAATCGCGTTCTTTCCCTTAACATTGCCGATAACGAAATCCGCACTGGTTTTTGTCAGTGAGGCTTCGTGCTTTACATCCTCGCGATTATCAACGATCGCAATTGGCGCGTTAATAAATTCAGCGAAGCGTCTCGTCATCGTCACTCCCGCATGGTCAGGTGCCACCAGGACAACATTCTTGTCGAGGTGCTGGTCTTTAACATACTTTGCAAACAGCGGTGCCGCAATCAGGTGGTCAACTGGAATGTCAAAGAAGCCTTGCACCTGGGCCGCATGCAAATCAATCGTTACCAGCCGACTAATCTGATCCATTTCCAGCAAATCAGCCACTAACTTTGCCGTAATTGGTTCCCGCGACCGCGCTTTGCGGTCTTGACGAGCATAACCATAGTAAGGCATCACAACGCAAATCGATGCTGCACTGGCCCGCCGGAGGGCATCCACCATAATCAACAGTTCCATCAAATTCGTATTGACGGGGTCGGAAATTGATTGAATAACATAAACTTCACAACCGCGGACGCTTTCCTCAATTTCTACAGAAATTTCACCATCGGCAAAGTGACTAATCTTCGCCTTACTGAGCGGCACCCCCACACCATCGGCAACTTTCCTGGCCAACTGGGGGTTGGAATTTAAGCTAAATAGCCGTACGTTCGCGATCTTGTCTGTTGCGTTCATTTGCAAACTCCTATCGTCTCAATCAGTGTTTTGTGATACAGCTGTATTGTATCATTTTTCACTAAGTCCGCGTAGCCAATCAGTGATTATTCCTTCTTTTTAAAGGAAACAGGAGTAATCCCCTCCATGCCAATCATCGGGGAAATTTCCTCGTTAGCAATTGCCGCGGCAGTCAGTACGTGTGATTGACCGTGACTTTGTGTCGGTGCTTGTTTTTCCGGCTGGGTCTTTGATGACGATTGGCGTTTAAGAAGGATCTTCTTTTGGCTCCCCTGCCGAAAAGCAGCCGTGAGCCGTTCCCGCATAAGCGTGCGACGAGCGGAGACGGCATTAATCACGCTAGTCTCAAACGCCTGCTGTTCCCCGACCATTAGCAAAAATTGCGAGGCCCGCGTTACCGCAGTATAAAAGAGGTTACGTTTCAGCATAATGGAATCCGCATTGACCAGGGCGATGATCACGACGGGAAACTGGCTCCCCTGTGACTTATGAATCGAAATACAATAAGCCAGCGTCAGTTGTTCCTTCCATTCCAGTGGATTATATGACACTTCCCGCTGGTCAAAGCTAACCGTGATCTTAGCATTCTTTCCCCGTGCCACCGGATCCACATCACGGCTTTCGATAGTCTTAATGATTCCAATATCGCCATTAAAGACCCCTTTATCAGGGTTGTTGACCCGCTGCATCACCTTGTCGCCAACGCGATACGTATGGTTATTTTCTCGCCCAAAAACGACGCTCGCCTTTCCACCGGCTTGTGGGTTTTGCTGAGACTGAACAAAGGCGTTAATTTCGTTAATGCCACCAACTTTCTTGTACATTGGTGCCATCACTTGAATGTCTGGCAAGTCATAGCCCTGCTGCTTTGCCCAGTCAATCAGCTTATTGACAAAGATGGCAACCTGGTTAGGTGGGCAAAGAACTGCTGAACGGTCAACCTGGTTATGCTGCCAGTTGTCTGGCAGGTGTCCATGGTTAACCTGGTGGGCAAAAGTGACAATCGTTGAATCCTCGTCCTGGCGATAAATCCGCTCCAGTTTAACAGTTGGCAGGACCGCACTGGACAAGAGGTCAGAAAACACCTGACCAGGGCCGACGGACGGCAACTGGTCCGCATCGCCGACCAAGACGAGCCGGGTCCCCGGATTAACGGCGTCAATTAGTGCCCGGCACAAAAGTGTGTCCACCATGGACATTTCATCAACAATGACCATTTTGGCGTCAAACGTCTTGGAGGCCCGAATCTGAGCTGGCATTTCCCGGCCAGTTAACCCCAGACAATGATGAATTGTATAGGCATTAATTCCCGTCGCTTCGCTCATCCGTTTAGCGGCCCGACCAGTCGGTGCCGCCAACACCAAGTCGGTAGTTTGCGCCCCCGTCGACCCCAAAAAGGTTTCAATGATCCCCTTAATAATTGTTGTTTTACCAGTTCCTGGCCCCCCGGTAATCAAACTAACCGGCGATTGAACAGCTAACTTAATTGCCGCCCGCTGTTCGTCATCAAGGTGAATATCATTGTGGTCTTCATAGTGCTTAATCTGTTTCTCCAGGTCCTGGTCAGCAAGCGAATTAAGGGACCCTTCGTTGAGTAATTTCAAATCACGGGCGATCTCTTGTTCGGCCCGGTCTAATTCAGCTGGGAAGACCTTTTGCTGGTCCACCACCCGCACCAGTTGCAGCTTTTTCCTGTCAAGGCGTTGTTCTAGCTTCCCCGCTAACTGGCGGTTGCCTAACAAACGACTTGCTCGGTCAATTACTTCTTGGCGCTCACAGTAAGTATTGCCACTTTCACGGGTCAATTCTTCGCTTGCTTCTAGTAAGCCCGCATCCAACCGCAGTGGCGAATCCGCTTGCCATCCTAACTGATCAGCCAACTTATCCACCAGTGAAAAAGTGACCCCGCTCACTTCACGGACTAGTTGGTACGGGTCCTCTTTAATCACCTTACTAGCGTTGGTACCAAACTTTTGAAAAATATCTTGACTCTGGTTCCCGGTAAAGCCAAGCTGTCCCAGCCGCTGCAATAAGATGTCCTTCGTTTTACCGAGCCGCAGCGCCCCAAACAGCTGCTTTCGTTGTTCATCAGTCGGATCACAGCGTTCGATGATTTCCGGGTTGTTGACTAGTTCATTGAGAGCATTATCGCCAAGCGTCTCGACAATGGTCTTAGCAAAGTGATCATCGACGTTCAGGTTGCGGAGATACTGGAAGGCTGTGTCTTTGCCTGGTTTGACATCAATAACTCGCTTATAGCTCACCACCCGAAACTGCTGACCATATTTAGGGTGTTTAACCCATTTTCCGGTGAAGGCGTAGTCAACATCGTGACTTAAGTCGCCAAAGTCGCCAACAATGGTGTAAGTATGTTTTTTAGTGATGAGTGGCATCACCTTGTAGTAACTATCCGGGGACGAAAAAAAAGGCTCCTGCGGTTTCCCCGTAACGGTTTCCTGCCCCGCAGTCGTCTTTTTTTGTTTAGTCATTTGTCAATCCACCCTGCTGCTCCAGAAAGTCTTTAATGTCGGCAATCCGTTTTTCACTCTTCTTATAAAAATCAGGGTCCAGTTGCTGTGCCTGGGTCAAATAGCTATGGTAATCTTCGCCTAACACCATCGCAACCAAGCCGCGGTTAAACTGGGTGTCCGCCCGGCCCGGATGGTGCTTCAAAATTGCATCATAATAACCACGAGCCTGTTCAAACTCGCCGAGCGCCAAGAAGGAGTCACCAAGGACCTGGTTGATGGCTGCATCATCAGGACGAAGTTCCAGGGCGGTTAACCCGTAGGCCACCGCTTGCTTATAATGCTTTTCTTTCATATAGCTCTGGGCCAACATTAGGTAAGAGTCAGCCTTGAGTTTCGGGTCATCAATCTTATTGTAATAGTCAATGGCGCTCTTTACCTTACCAACGGTGTAATAAAGGTTGCCCAGTCCGTAGTTCAGCAGGTTAACAGCATTCGCATCATCCTTTTGTTCAAAGATGCCCAACGCTTTCATAAATAACTCTTCAGCCTGTTCATACGACTGCAGCCGCGTCAATAACGAACCGAGGTCATAATAGTTGTTAACTTTATCCGGCTGCTGATCAATTGCCACAATCAAGCGGTGAACTAGCTTGTTCGTTTGCTCTTGACTAGCCTTTGATGAATCTTTCGTTGTCATTAGTCAGTCTCCTCATCAAATTGTGTCCGTAGGGTCTACCGTGGTTTTATGAAGATAGTCCGTTTCGTTCCATTTATTCAGCTGAAAATGATGACCATCAGTTGTTTCCAAAATCGTCGTCGAAGTATTCGACAAACCGCCACGGTCTTTCAGGTGTGCTAATGGAACGTCTAACAAGCCGTTGATCCCCGCATTCAGTGCCGCACCATGTGAAACTACCAGGACATTTTGCTGTCCCGGATAAGCCGCCGCATACTCTTCAATTGCTGCCCGGAACCGGTCAATAACTGCTGAGAAACTCTCGCTGTCAATTAAGCGGTTATCAAACTTATCGGCGTGAAAATGGAAACTATCCACTACCTGGGGCCAACGTGCTTTGACTTCATCAAAGCGGCGCCCCTCCATCTTCCCGAGATTAAATTCCCGCAACCGGCTATCTACCGTTAGCGGGACTTCTGTCGGCAGTTGACTAATCAGGCAGCGCGCCGTTGTGAGGGCCCGCGGCAGCGGACTAGCATAGGCATGAATAAAATCAACAGCAGCCAAGTGATTAGCTAGTAGCTTGATTTCATGGTAACTCTCAGGTAGTAACGGGGAATCGCCATGTGCCCCCTGATAACGGGACGCCTTATTCCATTCCGTTTTTCCGTGACGGATAAAGTAAAAAACAGTCATCGCACACCATGGTCCTTTCCAAACCTTTCCCTACTATCTTAACAGAGTTTTCCCCGCAATGAAGAATGCTTTAACAAAAAAAGTGACGAATTTAATCGTCACTTCTTTGCTAAACATACTGCAACTGATGATTATCCTGGTAAGCACGGTCAATGATTGCGCTCCCCAAACACTCGTCGCCATCATAAAAGACAACCGCCTGACCAGGGGTAATAGCCCGCGCAGGATCATCAAAGTAGACCGTTAAGCTGTCACCATCTTCATTGATATCAACTGTCACCGGCACATCTTTTTGGCGGTAACGGAACTTAGCCGTACAACGGAAATGATCACCATAGCGGCTCATGACATCATCAACCCAGTGAATGTCACTCGCTGCCAAGTGCGTTGCGTAAAGGGCCGGATTATCATAACCCTGACCCACATACAGAATATTCTTTTTAATATCCTTGCCCACGACAAACCACGGGGCATTGCTCTTGGCATTGCCGCCCAGGCCAAGCCCCCGTCGTTGGCCAATTGTGTAGTACATCAACCCGGTATGCTGGCCTACCGTTTGACCATCAAGTGTCATCATCGGACCAGGTTGTGCCGGTAAGTAATGGCTCAGGAATTCCCGGAAATGCCCATCTTCACCAATAAAGCAAATGCCGACCGAATCCTTTTTATTTGCTGTCGCTAACCCCGCCTGGCGGGCAATCTCCCGCACTTGTGGCTTCGTATACTTGGCGAGCGGAAAGATAACATCATCCAGCTGGTCATGGTCAAGCTGACTCAGGAAATAAGTTTGATCCTTATTTTGGTCGGTCGCCCTCATCAGGTGCATATTGCCATCCCCATCGCGATGAAGGTCTGCATAATGCCCCATCGCAATGTAGTCTGCTCCTAACTGGTGGGCATAATCAGTAAAGGCGCGGAACTTAATCTCCTTGTTGCATAAAACATCGGGATTCGGGGTCCGCCCCTTCTTGTACTCATCAATAAAGTAGGTAAAGACCCGGTCCCAATACTCCTTTTCAAAGTTGACCGAGTAGTATGGAATACCGATTTTCGTTGCCACTTTGGCAACGTCGCGGTAATCGGTGGTTGCCGTACAAACACCATTCTCATCGGTATCATCCCAGTTTTTCATGAACACACCAACAACGTCATACCCCGCCCGTTTCAGCAAGAGCGCCGAAACGGAAGAGTCAACGCCGCCACTCATGCCGACAACGACACGGGTGTGACTGTGGTCTTGTTTCATTTAGTTCACCATCATTTCGTCTAAGATTCTGGTCGTCAACGATTGAAGGTCGTGATTCCAGTAAAAGTTATTGTACCAAATGACACACCCGGTTGACCAGCCGAAGCTATTGCCGGTCAAAAACGTGGCGCTTGACCATTTCATCCAGGATAAAGTGATACTGCAAAACAAATTCTTTGGACCGGTTCCCTTGAAAAATGTTGATCTTACTCATCCCATTACCATTAACCGTTTCCATTTTAAAGGCGTCCATTTCCGGAGCAACCCAAATTTTTAGTTTGGCTGCCGGGTGAAACGGCGAGGTGCGATCGAGGCTTCCCTCGTACGTAAAGGTTCCCCGCCGTGACCGTTCAAAGCCCAGATCGTTTAATGTGTACTCCTTAATTGCTGGACTAATTGTGTAGGTCTGTGGGTCCCCACTGACCTTCACCGATTTACTGTATGGCATCCTTATTCTCCTTTCACCCGTTTAACGATCTTACTAATCTCCTCCGCTAAAGCGTCAACCTGTGCAGGGGTATTCATAACCCCAAAGCTGACCCGAATGGATTCCGTGACGCGGGGACTATCTTGACCAAACATTGCGACTAAAACATGAGATGGTTCCACATTTCCTGCCGTGCAAGCTGACCCACCGGAAACAGCAAATCCCGCCAGGTCTAAGCTATTTTGCATTACCTGGGTTGGTACCCCTTTAATCCACAGGTTGATAATTTGTGGCATCGCCTCGTCAAGCGGTTCACCATTCACTGCAAAATCAATCCCCATCTTGGTCAACCGGCTAACTAGCTCTTCTTTGAAGCTCAGAAACTTTTGCCGCCGGTGGGCCTTTTCTTCAGGTGTCAACAAACTAACGGCCTCGGCAAACGCTGCCGTTGCTGGAACATTTTCCGTTCCCGCACGTCGTTTGGTCTCCTGTTCCCCGCCCTTAATGAGGCTCGGAAACTTGAGCCCCTTTCGCCGGTACAAGAATCCCATCATCTTGGGGCCGTTAATCTTGTGCGCAGACGTCGACAAGAGGTCAATATGGTCACGGTTAACATCGATATCTTCCAAGCCATATGCCTGAACGGCGTCCGTATGGAACCACGCCTGGTAGTTAAGCAGGAGCTCCCCGATTTGTCGAATGGGCATCTTCGTGCCGACTTCGTTGTTCGCCATCATTACCGACACGAGTGTCGTCTGATCATCGAGGGCTGCCTTTAAATCTGCTAGTGAAATCATGCCCTGTTCGTCCACTGGCAGGTAGGTAACCCGAAAACCTTCTGCTTCCAAGGCCTGGCAGCTCTTGAGCACCGCATCATGCTCCACCGCGGTCGTAATAATATGCTTTCCTAATGACGCCCGCGCGTGAGCCACTTGAACAATGGCGGTATTATCCCCTTCGGAGCCCCCACTAGTGAAAACAACTTCGTCATCGCGGGCACCAATACTGGCGGCGATGAGGTGACGGCTATCCTCCAGCACCCGCTTGGCATCACGGCCATAGCCATAACCGGTTGAAGCGTTGCCCCAGTGGTGAGCCAACTGGTCGACTAAGACGTCAATAACCGGCTGGACCATCGGTGTCGTTGCTGCATTATCAAGATAAATTTCAGCCAACCTTAATCCTCCTTTGGCAACTGTTCAATCATCGTCAACAACATCTGCGCTGAACGTTTACCAGCCTCAATAATAAACTGATCAAAACTAACCCCGGCATTCTCGTCACCAGTATCAGACATGGCGCGTAAGACAACGTACGGTATCTGGTGGTCACAAGCAACTTGCCCCACTGCGGCCCCTTCCATTTCTGCCGCAAGTGCCTGCGGGAAGTAGTGCTGAATCTTTGCGATGGCCTCACTACTGGAGACAAACTGGTCGCCCGTCACAATCAAACCGCGGACAGTGTGTAGGCCGGTCTTTTCACTGGCACTAGCCAGCCGGTCAGCCCACAGTGTCGACGCCGGAAAGGTTGCTGGCTGTTGCGGCAACTGCCCATAAGCGTAGTCAAAGGCGCGGGCATCAACATCATGGTAGGCCGTTTCGGTGGAGATCACTACATCCCCGACGTGCAGGCCATCACCAATTCCGCCGGCAGAACCAGAGTTAATCACTACGTCGGCACCAAATTCGCTAATGAGGTGTTCGGTGGTAATTCCAGCCTCCACTTTACCAATCCCTGATTCCACCAGCACCACTGGCTGGCCACTCAACTGGCCCAGGTGGTAATCCTTGCCACCTAAGTGATTAACCTCATCTTCATCCATCGCTGCCAACAATTCCTTAATCTCTTCCTGCAT
>NZ_CAKPXS010000007.1 GCF_934202235.1 uncultured Limosilactobacillus sp.
CCTCTGGGCTAGTCCTCTTCAACCTGGCAGTGGCGACGCTGGTTAACGGTGACTTCTCCCTGGTTAACGGAGTAGCAACCTTTCTCTACGTCTTCTTTGGGGGAATCGTCGTGGGACTCCTCTTGGGAGCACTGATCGTCAATCTCCGGTTATGGATGCTGCAAGAACACGCCGCCATCTCCAATGTCGACTTACCAATCAACCTCCTGACCCCGATCGTTGTCTACTTTGCCGCCGAAGAAGTTCACGTTTCCGGCATCATCGCCGTCGTCGCCGCCGGGATTGCCCACAGTATCTGGTACGAACGTCTCCACCTGACATCGTCGGAACTACAAATTGCCAGTCACAGTACCTGGCACCTGGTCACTGATATCCTCAACGGATTAGTCTTTGCCCTACTAGGGGTGACCCTGCCGGACATCTTTCATGGTGTCTCAGCTGCGTCATTCATGCGGGTATTGGTCATTGCCGTCCTGGTTTACGCAGTCATGACCCTCCTCCGTTACCTCTGGGCCCGGACAAACATCGTTCAGCTGCGCTCGGATAACGATCAGGCGAGGAAGGAAGCCCTCCTGCTGGCTATCGGTGGGGTCCACGGAACAATTGCGCTGGCGATGGCCTTTTCAATGCCAGCCACAATTAGCGGCACCCCCCTGCCCTACCGTAACCAGTACATTTTGATCACCACCGTGGTGATCTTTATCAGTCTCCTCGTCGGAACCTTCTGTTTTCCAGTGCTGCTCCCACAAAAAAAGCTCGGTTACAGCCAAGGCGATTTCAACGCCCACCTCGTGGCCAGCGTCTCTGCTGCGATGGATTACGTCCAACACTACGCAGCTGATTACAGCGGCGAGGTTGCGCTGGTTCAAAACAACCTCAGCAGCCAGCTGCGCGACCACGTCCACATTGACCACCGCAAGTTTGAAGAGCTAATGGATGGGGCCCAAAAAGTAGAGTTAGCAACCGTTGACCAACTTCATGACCAGCAAGAAATTGATGACGAGCAAGCGGAACTATATAACCACTACTTCGCCAAAATGATTGCCTTCAACCACCGTAACGTGATGCGCAATTACTTTGCCTTCCTCTGGCACGGCATTCAACGACGACGGAAAAGACGAGAAATCAAGAAAAAAATTCCCGAAGGGGAGTTGAAAGCCCACCTGCTCGATAATCGGGAGGCCTTCTGCATGATCGTCCAACAGGTTAACAAAGCCGTTGACGACTACCTCGACCAGCAGGCTACCGCTGACAACCGCGACGAAATCCGTAACATCAAGCAGGTCTATGCCAACCGCATTCAGATGTTCAACCGGCAACGTAACATCAACGCTGACGTCCTCAACCGGCTCTTCCTTGATTCTTTCCGGGAGGAACACGACTACGTCAACGAGCAACTGGCTGCCGGTAAGATCAACCGCGACCTCGCCAACGCCTTAAATAAGCAAATCTCTACCGACGAACTTGTCTTCATGCAGTCAACGGAATAAACTACCTTCCTTCTGGATAACAAAAGCGAGCCAAAATACTGGCTCGCTTTTTTGTTAATGAACGTAGCGGTCAAGGAACCGTTGAATGTGCTGGCGGTACTGCCGCGGCTGAGTTTGGAAGGACTTCGCGTGCTGGGCACCCTTAACCACCCACAGTTGTTTAGGACCGCGCGTTGCCCGGTAATTCTGGTAGACCATCCTGGTCGGGACAAAGGTATCATCGGCCCCGTGGATAAAGAGCATCGGTCGCCGGTTATGGTGCAGTGACTCGACTGCGCTGGCTTCACCAAGATAAAAGCCGTTGAGAACACGGTTATAGAGACTCATTGTCTTCTCCAGCGGCCAGGACACCACTCCTGGCAGGTGGTACAGGTCACGGGCCTCATGGGTGATCTCGTTCATCACGGTATCGTACCCGCAGTCTTCAATAAAGGCTTTCACCTGTGGTGGTAGCTTGGTGCCGCTGGTCATCATCGTCGTCGCCCCACCCATGCTGACACCAAACATGACAATTTGTGAACCCTTGCCGTTATGTTGAATAATCTGCCGAATCCAACGCTGCTGGTCGCGCCGCTCTGGCCAACCATAGCCGATCAAGCGGCCCTCACTTTGCCCGTGCGCCCGGGCATCAGGTAAGAGCACGTTGTATCCCATTTGGTGAAACATCGCCGCATAGGCGCCCATCGATTCCTTCCGGTTCATAAAGCCATGACAGATCAGCGCCGTTTTGTTCGTTGGTCGTGCTGCGGGAACGTAGTCGGCTACCAGCCGGTCCCGGTCGTTGGCCGCCATGATGGTCCAGTCCTGCTTATGGGCATCTTGAAACCACTTTTCTTCGCGGTAGAGCCGGTCATGCTTGCTGATTGGCCGGTTTTTGATAAAAGTTTTCGGGCTGCGAACGATCGCCACGTGGAAAAAGTAGGCAGCACCGCCTAAGTCTGCAACCAAGAGGATTCTCACCACCCACAGCAGCAGGTTGCGCCAAAAATGACTTTTCTTCCCTTGTTTCATTAACAATTCCCCGTTCTCTCAATGATGGTTGATATTTTAACACGTTTAATTAAATGGTAAAATAATAGTTATAAGGAAGGTGAGGACATGTTTCCTGAAAGATTACGGGCACTGCGCCGCGGAGAAAGGATTACCCTCAAAGAGCTGGCAACAGCCTTAAACGAAAATTTAGGACCAGGAGAGCGTCCCAACACCGCCTCCCAGATTGGCAACTGGGAGCGTGGCATTCGGACCCCCAACTACATTGAGGCGCGCAAGCTCGCTGAGTACTTTGATGTCAGCCTTGACTACCTAACGGGTAAGTCGGACCGTGATGACTATGACCTCGGTAAACTCTTTTTCTCCGGTAAGGACCTTTCGTTTAATGGCAAAAACCTCACCAGTGAAGACCGTTACGAAATTTTCCAGTTAATCGATGGCTACATGAAAGGCCGCGAAAACCGCAAGGATACTGACAAGTTCTATGGCCGTCAGGGCGAATTGAACCTGAATTTTAAGAACTAATCATGAAGCTACAAAAGAAAAAACAACTCGCAAAACGCCTAAAAAAAAGCCACCGCCAAACTCGGCAGGCACCTTATATCGAAAAACTAACCAGCTACGGTCAACTCTTCGCGGACGTTCCGGAAGTCAAGTTTCTGATTAACAACGTCCTGGAAAGCGACCACCTGATTAAAAACGGCCTCTTACCCCAGCAATTGCCACAACTATTACTACCAGATGACATCCAGGACCGTCTTTACCGGCAGCTGGCCAGTAAATACCCGGCGGGTAATCCAGCTGGCGACAAACTCTGGGACCGGTACACCGCGGCCTTGCCGAAAGTGGACCGTCTCCTGCGCAATTACCGCGACTACCTCGAAGAAACCTACGGAATGTGGTCGTACACCAACGCCCCCTTTATCGCTGCCTTAAGTGATTACCTGGCGGGTCAGCCAGTCCTTGAGATCATGGCTGGCAATGGCTACATTTCTCGTGGTCTCCGCCAACATAACCCCCACCAGCACGTTATCACCACCGATAGCAAGGCCTGGGTCGACGAAAACCAGACTGGCCGTCACCCGGTAACAACGGTCGAAAAGTGTGATGCCCTGGCTGCTATTAAAAGGTACGGTCACGAAGTCCGCTTTGTTATCATGTCCTGGTCGCCAGACAAGGTTGAAATCGACTGGCAGGTTCTTCAGCTGATCAGGCAGGGCTTTCCCCACCCGCAGTTGCTGGTAGTTGGTGAAAAGAATGGCGCCACTAACTCCGCTCGCTTCTGGAAGGAAGCAACTCTCAGCCAAGCGGGTCTGGAAAAGGTCAACCAGCACTTGCAAACATTTGATCTGATTGACGAACAAGTTTATCTTGCTAAATGATCAACAGTTACCACCCCCATTTGGTCCTATCAGAGAGTAATAATCGGCTCCTAGCGTTCGGCTTTACCAGAACGTTAGGAGCTATTATTATACTGCCTGTTAACTTTTAGCATAAATACGGGGGCTTATGTCACAGACCCTTTTTATTAAGTTAAAAGTTGTCAAAATAAACCCGACCTATTCCCGTATTTGTCGGGTAGTTTGCCCAAGTAACAAGGTTCGTCAAAAAGGCCGCGGTCAACTAATTCAATTAATAGGTACTATTGACCCCACCTTTGCGTATTTACATTGGTAAAGAGTTGACGGAGGTCCCCGATGAACACGACGAAGACAACCTATGGCTTTACTGAAGATAAGGTTTTTGGCTGGGTGATGGAAGATAAGGAGTTTTGCCGGTTTGTCCTCCAAACGATCTTACCCCAGTTGGACATTCGAGAAGTTCAGAACTTGTACCTGCAAAGGGAACTGAGTAATGCTGACCGGCAGACCAAGGATGTCCGCTTAGATATTCTGGTCCGTGACCAGCACAACCGCGTCTACAACGTGGAAATGCAGGTTGCCGACCAGGATAACCTGGGGCAGCGCATGCGATACTACTTATCCAAGGTCGATGCCCATTACACGTTAGAAAAAAGCAAGTCCTATAATGACCTACAAGCCACCTATATCATTTTCCTGTGTAACTTTGATTATCCCGGACAGGGCCGGATCCGCTACACCTATCACGAATATGAAGACCAGGATAAGTCACTAATGTTGCCAACCAACTCGGCGAAAGTTATCATTAATGCAAAGGGGCAGCTAGCTGGTAATAGCCAGGACCTACAAAACCTGGTGAAGCTAATGCGTGGCGAACCCATCAGCGGTAGCAAACACTTTGATTATGCGCAACAGAAGATCAAAGAAATTAATGACGACCCCAAAAGGAGGGCGCAGATCATGGATTACGAAACTAAATTGCTTGAACGTGAGCAGCTGGGTGAAAAACAAGGGAGACAGCAAGGTATCACCAAGATGATTGGCAACACCATTAAACAGTTGAAGGCTGCTGGCTATGACGAACTAGACGCTTATTCCTTCGTTAAAAAGTTGGGTGCCGGTCTCAGTGACAGCACCCTTCGCGACATGGTGGACCAATACTACTAATCAGCCTCATTTGCTACCATCTTCCCCCAAAAAAAGATGCTGCGCGGGACGCGTCGCTCCATTAATCTGCAAAATAAAAACACTGTGACAAAAAATCGTCACAGTGTTTTTGTGTCTTGATATTATCTCAGGAACGATCTCGCAGTTCACATACGACCCGCTCCGGGCACCCCGCAATCCGGCGGGTTAACGCGCCCCACTCTGAAATGTCATCCCGCTTTTCGCGGGTGCAACCAATTTGGGTTGGTTGCGGACCTCTCAGCTCATCGCAAGCTTAGCCTAACACCATCAATACCAACTTGCAAGCTACTTGCTAGCCTTTTTCGTCCGGCGCCGGCGCGTAGCCGTCTTCTTGTGGGTCGTTTTTCTGGTCTTCTTCGGCTTTTTAGCAGCTTCCGTTGCCTTTTCCTGGTTTTCCTTGACTGCCGCCAGGTGCTGACTGACCCACTGCTGGGCCTTCATCACCGACTGGTCTGGCTGCTCAGCAAACTCATCTGCCGTGTTCAACAGGTCAATCCGCAGGTGGGAAGCGTTGACGTGTTCCGCTTCCATTACCAGGTAAACGTTAACTGGCTGGGGGTCATCCCCGGCAATCAGCTTTGGATCCAGTCGTCCAGCTTCCGCCATTGGCACGTTAATCAAGTTGGTCTCCAAACGGACAGCAACCTCTTCGTCCTCCCCACTGACGTTCCACTGGTAAGCAGCAAGAAACCCGGCATCTAACTGGTCAGCAATAAAGGCCAACCCGTCATGAAGGCTGGCTAGTTGTTGAATCTCCACCGTCGTTGCCGCAACTTCCTTAACTTTCGCATTTGCTAACTGCTCAAGATAATCACTTACGCTTAGTTTCATGAGCTATTTTCTCCCTTACTTTCTCCCGATCATAGTCTAATCGCTGTTGAATACCATACCACACTCCGATGAGACTGACGACGATGCCAATTACACAGAGTATTTCAATCGCCAGTCCGTAAGCCGATGCCCGGGGGCGAACGGTGATTAAGCCGCCATAATCAGCAAAGGCGTAGTAAATCATCACCAAAATAGTGACGTAACCACAAAAGCGCATCCGCAGGGCAGCGAGGGCCACCACGACCACCCACAGGATAATAATCAACAGAACCCGCCACAGGACTTCCCCACTGAGCAGGGGCGTTCCGTGTTGGTGAAACATCGCTAAGTCAACAATGGCCGCAATAATCATTGCGATTAGCGAAAAGGCGATTAATTTTGAAACGTTCTTCATAAAAACTCCCCTTAATTAAAAATGGCAATTGGCTCGTCCTTCGACACATTGTTCCAGATGGAATCAATCTGGCTCGGCCGGACATTCAGACAACCGTGCGAGCCGTTTTGCTGCCACTCACTGGCGCCCCAGCGGGTCCGCCAGCTGGCGTCATGAATGCCGCAACCCTCTTCGGTAAACGGCATCCAACGGCTAACCTTGCTAGCGTAATCTGTCCCGTTACTATTCTTGCCACGCAAGACGCTCGGGCTTTGCTTGTAGCCAATGTAAAAGACCCCCGTTGGCGTGTTGTCGTGGCCGTTATTGGTTCCCGACACGATGTCAACACTGGCGACCACTTTGTTATCCTTGTAAACCCACAGGTGCTGCTGACCCAGCGAAACAGCAATGTAGTCCTTGCCCAGACCATCGTTAGCGGTTACCCCGTAGCCGGTCCCGTGCGGGTTGAAACCAACACCTTTCAGGTAGTCCTTCCCATTAACGTGCTGGTCACCCTCGGTCAGGGCCTTCGCCACCCCGCTTGCTGCTTGGGAAACGTTTAGCTGCCAGCCGTAGGTATTGCCCTTCACCGCAACCCGTCCAGTCGGGGTAGTGACCTGATAATCCTTTAGAAGGGTCATCTGCTGGTGGTTAATGGTGGTTAAACGACGGGTAATAGCTCCATTATCGACCTGGTACTGACCATTGGCATAAGTCGTACCGTTCAGCATTTCATCCGCCTTAAAGGTGTACCGGTGACCATTAATAGCAAAGATCGTCGACCGGCCCACTAACTGCTGAAGGTGCTTCTTGGCTGCAACCGCGCCCTCATTATACTTTTGAAAGTGCTGTTGGTAGCTGCCGAAAAAGCGATGACGCTGCTGGTTAAACATCTGTTGGACGTCGGCAGTCGACAACAACTTGGCCGACCCACCATGCTGGCGGACGACCTTCCCATTTTCAAAGATATAGGTTTTACCCTGCTCCTGGTTAACCTTTTGTTTAGCCTGTTCAACCGTGAGTCCACCGACCTTGACGTTGTTAATCGTCACCGCCCGGCGAAAGTATTTAGCAGCGTGTGCTTCGTACAAACCAAGCACACCAATCACAATCAATACTGCTAAACCCACGATCATTGTCTTCTTGGGTTTCATTTTTCCTCCAGAACCAACTTTTTAAGTGTTGATAACGTTATTTTATCATGTCTCATTGTATAATTGACTTGTACAACTTAGCAAGTTTGGAGGGATAGAAGAATGGAAAAGTATCAACATCAAAAATTCCTGGTACCAATTGATGGGTCCAAAATAACCCCGCACTTGGTTGACCGGGCGATTGAATTGGCCAAGCAAAATAACGCGACGATCGACCTCTTAAACGTCATGCAAATCGACCAATTAACTGACGGCTTCGCTTCCACGATGGAAATCGATGAGGACGGCACATACACCCTTGTCAAGACGATTGAAGAACGGCTGGACGACCTCAAACAACGCGCCATCAAGAGTGGTGTCAAGGACGTCCACATCCACATTCGTTTTGGCAGCCCGAAGGAAGTCATTGCGCGCGAATTCCCGGCTGACCACCACACCGACCTAACAATTATCGGTGCTACCGGCTTGTCACGGGTCGAACGGGTCCTCGTTGGTTCAACCACCGCCTACGTCGTTCGCTACTCGCCGTGCGATGTGATGGTCATTCACTAATAACGCAAAAAGAAAGGGACGCTGGCACGTCAAATGCCAGCGTCCTTTTCACTTTAGTGAAAAACGGTTAGTTCAGGTGGTCCTTAACCAGCTTTTCAACATCTTCTTGGGTGTCCATGGCGAGTGCCTTGTCAACCAGGGCTGCACAGTCCTTGGTATCCAGCTTGCTCATCATGCTCCGGGTCCGCAGGATGGAAGTTGCACTCATTGAGTACTCATCCAAGCCCATCCCCATCAGCAATGGCAATGCCAGTTCATCACCGGCCATTTCGCCACACATTGCTGCCTTGGTGTTGTGACGGTGAGCAGCCTTGATAACATGGTTGATTAAACCAAGGAAGGCCGGGTTCAGTGGCTGGTAAAGGTAGGAAACAGCATCGTTACCACGGTCAGCAGCGAAATTGTATTGAATCAGGTCGTTAGTCCCGATGGAGAAGAAGTCAACTTCTTCAGCCATCTTGTCAGCGTTAATTGCTGCCAGTGGCACTTCAATCATCATCCCAATCTTGACGTTCTTGCCAATGCCCGGGTGATCCTTTTGTAATTCTTCAACACATTCGTTGTAAACCTTCTTGGCAGCCAGCAGTTCAGCCAGCGTCCCGATCATTGGGAACATGATCGAAATGGGGCCGAATTCAGAAGCACGGATCAAAGCACGCAGTTGCGGCTTGAAGATCTTTTCTGGGTCGTGCAGGCTAATCCGGATAGCACGGTAACCCAAGAACGGGTTCATTTCCTTCGGCAGTGGCAAGTAGTCCAGCGGCTTGTCCCCACCAATGTCCAGGGTCCGGACAACTACCGGCTTGCCCTTCATGCCGACAACGGCCTTCTTGTAGGCTTCAAATTGTTCATCCTCAGTTGGCATGTGGTCACTGCCCATGTAGAGGAATTCTGAGCGGAAGAGTCCAACACCGTCAGCACCCTGCTTGACGGCATCGACAACGTCATCCGGCGTCCCAATGTTAGCAGCAATTTCAAAGTCCTTGCCGTCCTTGGACTTGGAAGGAGCATCGACCATCTTAGCCCATTCAGCCCGTTCCTTTTCAAAGTCAGCAGCCTTCTTTTGGTATTCATCCACTTCATCATCACTCGGGTCAACGATGGCATCACCATTCAAACCGTCAACGATGATCTGCTGGCCAGACTTAACACTGGAAGTAATGTTTTCTGAACCAACGATTGCCGGAATCCGCAGTGTCCGTGACATGATAGCGGCGTGGCTAGTCCGGCCACCGAGGTCGGTAACCATCCCCTTGACGAACTTCTTGTCCATCTGTGAAGTGTCAGACGGGGTAATTTCGTGGGCAACGATAACCACTGGCTTGTCAATAGCAGCAATGTTTGGCAGTTGCTTGCCCAGCAGGTGGCTTAACGCCCGCTTTTCAACGTCCTTCACGTCAGCCGCACGTTCTTGCATGTACTGGTTATCCTTCATGGCAGCCAGTGTGTCTGAGAA
This sequence comes from uncultured Limosilactobacillus sp., assembly GCF_934202235.1. Classification (GTDB taxonomy): domain Bacteria; phylum Bacillota; class Bacilli; order Lactobacillales; family Lactobacillaceae; genus Limosilactobacillus. Next base: position 9,396 of record NZ_CAKPXS010000007.1, read on the forward strand.
CATATCCATGACGTCAGTCGTTGCCTGTTCAGCAGTAACCTTTTGATCTTCGATTTCCTGCTGAATCTGCTTCTTCATTTCAGGGTCAGACAAAATCGCAATGTGCGCATCGAAAACGGCCAGTTCCTCGTCCCCCAGACGGTCCTTGGCGTTTTCCTTAATCTTGTTTAACTCGTCGATTGAGTCAGCAAACGCCTTATCAACCCGCTGGTATTCGGCATCAGTATCTTCAATCTTCTTCTTATCAAAACTCAGGTCCGGGTCAACCAGCAGGTAGGCTTCGGCAATCCCGATACCATCACTAGCAGCAATCCCTTTAACAACTTTAGACATTACAAATTCTCCCTTCAGCTTATGAGCGCTTACATCAAAGCTGATATTATTATACAACGAATTGGTCCATTTGTGACTGACCAACTATCGTTCTTACTAGTTTTCCCGCTTAGCGTGGTCCTTGCTGTGAGCGTTGTTCTGGCCGTAGTAAGCGTTCTTGCCGTGCTTACGGTAGTAATGCTTGTCCAGCAGGTACTGTGGCAAGTGAATGTCCGCCCGGTTGAGCATCATAGCGTGGTAGTCTTCTTCGGCAACGACTTCCAGCACCTTCGCGTTGTACACCGCCTTGGCTGGCGTCGGACCCCAGGTGAATGGGCCGTGTTGCATCACTAATGCTGCCGGAGTGGCTTCGTAGTCCAGATGACGTTCCTTAAACGACCGAATGATGACCTTCCCGGTGTTGCCCTCGTAGTCTTCTTCGATTTCTTCCTTAGTCAACGCATCGGCCGCCGGTACGTCGGTGTAGAAAGTATCCGCGTGGGTGGTGTTTAGTGCCGGGATGTCCATCCGGGCTGCGGCGAAGGAAACGGCCCACGGTGAGTGGGTGTGGACAATCCCGCCGATCTTGGGGAAGTGGTTGTACAAGTAAGTGTGGGTTGGCGTATCGGATGACGGGTTGAGGTCACCTTCCACCACTTCCCCCTTCAGGTTAACCACTACCATGTCATCAGGCGTCAGTTCGTCGTACGGGACCCCGGACGGCTTGATTACGTAAAGCCCTTTTTCGCGATCAATCCCGGAGACATTCCCCCAGGTAAAGGTTACCAGACCGAGTTTCGGCAACTGCATATTGGCATCATAAACTTCTTTTTTCAGTTCTTCTAACATCGTTCTCTTCTCCTTACTTTTCTACTGGTTCCTGGTGAATGCCGACGCGGGCAAAGATATCGTCAAAATAGGCTTTGGCCGCCTTTACTTCGCGAGTTGGGTCCGCGTCTCCGTTGTCGCCAGCCCACATTTCAATCGTGTAACTACCGTTGTAGTTCAGCCGGACTAACTCCTTGAGCAGGCCTTCAAAGTCAACACAGCCCTCGCCAAATGGAACGTTCTTGAACTGCCCCTTAAAGGTTGGCGTGACGGCCTTGGTATCCTTCAAGTGAATGGCAGCGATGTTACCAGTGAACTTTTCCAGCTGGGCTGGCACATCGTTATCCGGCCAGGCCGACAGGTTCCCCAGGTCTGGGTAAGCCTGAAGCCATGGACTGTGAATCTGGGTCTTGTAGTGGGCAATCTTAGTCATCGAGTTAATGAAGGGATCGTCCATCGTTTCAATTGACAACATGACCATCTTTTCGGCAGCCATGTGCACACACTTGGCCAGGTTTTCCACGTATAGTTCCCGGGACAGGTCCGACTTCGTCTCATAAAAGACGTCGTAACCAGCCATTTGGATATTGTGGATTCCAAGGTCCACGGCCAAGTCAATCGCTTTTTGCATCATTTCCAGCGACTTTTGACGGATCTGCGGATCCTTAGAACCCAACGGGTAGCGGCGGTGACCCGAGAGCATCATCGTGTTAATCCGGCTGTGGGTAGCCCACATGGCTTGGCGAAAACTCTCCCGTTCTTCTGCCGTCCAGTCCAGCCGCGCCAAGCGTTCATCACTTTCGTCAATGGAAAATTCCAGGAAGTTAAAACCGAGGTCGTGGACCAGCTGGAACTTCTCTTGCCACGACATGTCCTGCGGCAGGGCCTTTTCGTAAATTCCCAATGCGTTTGTTGTCATAAATACGTCCTTTCCTGTGCATTAAAAAAGCAATGGTCAACGAGGGCTAAATACCTCGTCAACCATTGCTGTAAGAGAGATTGTCGAATTGGATCTCATTAGCCCCAAATCCGGTTGATTTCATCCTTGAATGACTGAGCGGCCTGGCGTGGGTCATCGGCACCGTGGATAGCACGGCCGGCAATGAAGCAGTAGACTGGCACACCCTTGAAGAGCTTCAGCACTTCCGGCTTAACTCCACCGGTAACTGAAACCTTAAAGCCCATGTCGATCAGCTTTTTCACGGAGTTCAGGTCTTGTTCGCCCCATACCTGACCGGCAGCCTTGGCGTCACGGCTCTGGTGGTAAACCACCTGGTCAACACCGTTGTCGAGCCATTCTTGGGCCCGCTTCTCGTTGTCCCAGCCTTCGTATAATTCAACTTGGACTTCGATTTCCTTTTGGGCGGCAGCCATCGTTGGCACCGTCGCGGCGTTGATGCAGGTCATCCAGTCGGCACCGTGTTCAGCGGCAACCTTAGCCACGTGACCACCAGCATCGGCCACCTTGGCATCGGCCAAGATGATCTTGTTTGGTGCAATGGCCCGCAGGTCACTAACAGCGTCCATGCCTTCTTGGTAAATCAACAGGGTCCCGGCTTCGACAACGTCAACGATGTCGCCAACCTGGTGAGCAACTTTGAGTGCAGCAGCCGTCGTGTCAGTATCGAGGGCTACTTGTAACAGTGGTTTTGACATAATTTGTTACTCCTTCGTTTATGTTACTAAACTACTTGCTAAACTTTTCGGAGAGCTGTGATGCCTTAACAGCGTCTTCAACTTCCTTCTTTGACATAACGTTCTTGATGCCGATTACCACGCCACCGCGGTCTTCAACATCCTTGAACATCTTGACAAATGGCAGTGAAGTAAAGACAACGTCGTAGTTACGGGCAGTCCCCTTAGCTTCAGAAACTGAAGTGTGGTCAGACTGGGTAACCTTGAACCCCATGTCCTTAAGGGCTTTCGTTGCCGTCCGCATTAACATCAAACTAGTACCTGAACCGTTAGCACATGCAGTCAAAACTTTCATGATATATCCTCCTAAGATTTAAATCAGTTTAATTACTTAGCACTGTCAGCCTGAGCCTTGTGGCTTTCCTTCCAAGCATCGTAGTCCTTAACAATTTGGAAGTAGCCATCTGGGTCGTGGCGGTATTCCAGCTGTGGAATCAAAATCAATACCAGAACAACAATGGCAATACCAATGTAGCCTAAGTACTTCATAACAACCGTAAATGCTGGCCATAACGTTGCCCAGTCGAACATTCCCAGGTAACCACCGTATGTTGCCATGCCAACCCAAGTTGCGATAAAGGCAGAACCAGCAACCTGAATAACACCACAAATGAACGGTGCAATCATTGCGTACTTGAAACCACCACGGTTGTTGGCGAAGACACCAATTGCGGCGTTGTCAAAGAACATCGGAATAAATCCGGCGATAACAATCGTTGGTGAGTGGAAGACTAACAGTAAACCAATCATTACGAACTGACCAAGAGCACCAAACATAAAACCAATCGTTGCGGCATTTGGTGAACCGAAACCTAAAGTAGCGGCAACGTCGATGCCTGGCACAGAACCTGGCAGCCAACGTTCGGAAATCCCGGTAAATGATTCAGTCAGTTCGTTAACGAATGTCCGAACCCCCAGCTGCAAGATGGCCAGGTAAACGGCAAACATCAATGAAGTCTGAATAATGTAGAAGATGAAACTCTGTCCTGGCTTCATAAACTTAGCGTGAACCAGGTAGGATGGTCCGAGGACGATCAGGATAATCCCGAAGAAGAAGATCATCAGGATTGAAGTGGAAACCATGTTGTCGTTAAACATTGACAGCCAACCTGGCAGTTCAATGTCTTCCAGACGACGGCTTTCGGTCTTACCCTTAGCCTTCGCACGCTTTTCCATCCATTCAGCCCACTTAGCAAAGATGAAAATCCCAAACATTTGCTGGTGAGCAATCCCGAAGCCGGCACCATCAGTTAATTCCTGGGTGATACCAACGGTTAAGTTTGAACCAACGGCCCAGTAAAGCCCCAGGACAATCGACATGATGACCAGGATTTCGATCCGGCCCATCTTTGGGAAACAGAAGAGGAAGAGCCAGAAAGCAGTTGCGGCTTGCTGAACCTGAACGTTACCAGTCGTAAAGACGGCACGCAGTTTCGTGTACTTTTGGAAACGAACCAACAAGATGTTGATAATGTAGGCAAACAGCAACAAGAGCATCGTATCAGCAAATGACCGGCCAAACCGCTTCATAATCCCGACAGTCACGGCGTTTTGTCCGAAGTACGGGTCAGTAACCATGGCGTGAAGATGGAAACGTTCACGCAGACCAACCAGAATTGGCCGGAATGAGTTAACCAGCCCAGCGGAACCAACCGTCAAAATAAAGTAACCAACAGTCGCCTTCAAAAATCCAGAAATGGTATCGTACCATGGCTTCTTTTCCAGAATGTAACCAATCAGGACAATGAAACCAATCATGAAGGCTGGCTGTTCAAGAATGTTTGTGGCGAAGTATGTCCAGATCGCCATTAACACATTAAGAATAGCTTGCATAATAGATCACCTTTTATTACATATTGTGTTTCTTCATAACGTCACGGTAGTCATTCATATTCTTGACCTTCATCAGATCTTCAACCATCCCGTCTTCCATTAACATGTCAGACAAGTTGGCAATGTTCTTAACGTGAGCGTCATGATCTTTAGCAGCCAGCATGAAGAACAGCTTTGCATCCTTTTCTGGGTTACCATCTTCAAAGGAAACCGTCTCTGGCATGATTGTAAAGCCGATCCCTGTACCTAAAACCCCACTGTTTTCGGCAGAGGAATGTGGCATTGCCACGCCGGGAACGATCACAATGTAAGGGCCGTATTCCTTCACGTCAGAGATAACTTGATCAACATATTGGTCGGTCACTAACTTGTTCTTTTTCATTACCTCGGCACTAACCCTAATAGCTTCTTCCCAATTCTTAGGGTGCTGGTCAGTAATGTTTACCAAACCATTCTCTAAAAAGTAACGTAACATTATTAACTCCTCCCGCCCTTTCAGTGAGGGCTGCTTCACCGATTATCAGACACTACAAAACCTCACTCACTACTTCATTACAGCAGTTCTGGGAATGGCAGGTCTGGCTTGTTCTTGAACGCATCGTGGAAACCACGGTCGTACATATATTCAAACTTGTCCTTGTCTTGTGGGTAGTTGAATTCGCCACCAACCTGAAGGATGTATGGCTTAAACTTATATTGCAGACGGTACTTCTTACGGTTCCAAAGAGCAATGATGTCCTTCGGGTCAGTGAAGAAGTTTGACCAGATGTCCCAGTGCATTGGGATAACAACGTTGGTCTTCAGATCTTCTGACATCCGCAGAACTTGTGAGTCGTCCAGCTTGTCGGTAATCCCACGTGGGTTTTCGCCGTAAGCACAAAGGGCAACGTCAATGTCGTTTTCGTTACCATGCTTAGTGAAGGTGTTGGACATGTGTGAGTCACCGGCATCATACAGGTTCCCACCAGTCGTTTCGAACAGGTAGTTAACGGCAACTTCGCTCATCTTACGAGGCATCTTGCCTTCCAACTTAACACTTGGGTCGTCTTCGGTAACCAGTTCAGTCCGGTCAAATGATTCAAGAGCCTTAACGTTAACGGCGCCAACCTTTACTTCATCGCCGGGCTTAACAACAATGGTCTTTTCCTTTGGAATACCCCATTCAACCCATTCATCAACAACGCCTTGTGGGCCGATGAACTTAGCCTTTGGACAGTTCTTGTTGATGCATGCAGCAGTGTAGATGTCCAGGTGGTCGTGGTGAGTGTGGGTAACGCAAAGCGCGTCAACGTCCTTGACAGCAAATGGGTCGATAACGTACGGACGGTTACGCAGGTTTGGTTGTTGTGCTTCCACACCAGCCATCCTCATCATTTGGTGACCCTTACGCATCTTGCCATCACCATGGGTGTGCTTACCAGTACCGTTCCACATATCAACCACGATGTTCGTGCCTTCGTGAGTCTTCAGCCAGAAGCCCATGCAACCGGTCCACCAAATTGAGAATGAACCTTCAGGAACCTTCTTATCAGCGATCGTTTCGTTAAGGTAAGTTCCCCATTCTGGGAAGTTGTTCTTAGCGAACGTTTCAGGTGTTACATCATTAATATTCTTTGGCGAAGCCATCAGAATTCCTCCTTCAAGAATCAACAATTTGTTTACGGTTACAATGTACCGTTTGAAGAAACCCTTTTCAACACCCGCTTATGTTAATTCGCAATCATATATGTTATTTAAATGTTAATTAACATATATTATAAGTTAATTGTTATTCATTAAAGTGAATAACGTGATATTGTGTTTTAAGTATATTTGAATTAACATATAACCGAATAAAACAACAAATGAGGTTAACAATCATGCGAAACTCATACAAAAACATCGAGGATCGGCGTAAGCACATCCTCGATATCCTCAGTAAAGAAAAGACTGTCCAGATTAATCAACTTAGCCAGCGCTTGGACGTGTCCCAGATGACTATTCGTCGTGACTGCAACAAACTTGCTTCAATGGGGCGTCTAACTCAACACCTCGGGGTTCTTCACTACGTATCGCCGGAAAAGGCTAGCAAGAGTATCACCCGTGAGCGAATTAAAAAGAACCTAGGGATAGAAGCGGCCAAACGGATTAACGACAATAAGATTGTCTTTATCAACTCCAGCTCGACAGCAATTTATGCTATCCCTGACCTACTCAAAAAGAACGTTACCATCATCACTAATAACGGTAACGCTATGAAGTTTTTAACCGATAAAGATAATGCCACCTTGATACTTTCGGGTGGGTCGGTTAAGAAAAATAATGTTATGAAAGGTGACATTGCTAACCGGTCATTTCTCAGTATGCGATCCGATTGGGGAATCATTGGTTGTGCCGGTTTAAGCCTTGAACACGGTATCTCTACACCTTTCATTGATGAAGCAACCGTTAACCGCAATATCGTTAAGAATTCACGTCACCTAATCGTCTGTGCCGATTACAGCAAGTTCGACAGCTTTTCTAACTTCACCATCGGTAGCATTTCTGATATTGATATTCTCATCACCGATACCTTTGTTGATGGTAAAATCCTCGAAAACTTCCGTCATCATGGTGTCGAAGTCGTTCAGGTTCCCCAATTTTAACGATGGTAAAAAGCAGTAAACAACAAAATAATGGTCACCAACGTCTGACAGAAGACGTTAGTGACCATTTTTTACATTAGTTATTGGAGTCTTGAGCGGCTCGCCTGCTATTTTATGCTTTCTATTAGTTTTCCCGCTTAGCGTGGTCTTGGCTGTGGGCGTTGTTCTGTCCATAGTAGGCGTTCTTACCGTGCTTGCGGTAGTAGTGCTTGTCGAGCAGATACTGTGGCAAGTGGATGTTAGAGCGGTTAAGCATCATTGAATGGTAGTCTTCCTCAGCGACAACTTCCAACACCTTCGCGTTGTAAACTGCCTTGGCTGGTGTTGGACCCCAAGTAAATGGTCCGTGCTGCATTACCAACGCCGCCGGAGTGGCCTCGTAGTCGAGGTGGCGTTCCTTAAAGGAACGGATGATGACCTTCCCGGTGTTACCTTCGTAGTCTTCCTCGATTTCTTCCTTGGTCAACGCATCGGCGGCTGGCACGTCGGTGTAGAAGGTGTCGGCATGCGTCGTGTTCAAAGCCGGGATGTCCATCCGGGCAGCAGCAAAGGAAACAGCCCACGGTGAGTGGGTGTGGACAATCCCGCCAATCTTCGGGAAGTGATTGTAAAGGTAGGTGTGAGTCGGCGTGTCTGAGGACGGGTTGAGGTCACCTTCCACAACTTCCCCCTGCAGGTTAACGACCACCATGTCGTCAGGAGTCAGTTCGTCGTACGGAACACCCGATGGCTTGATGACAAACAAACCTTTTCCCCGGTCAATCCCGGAAACGTTCCCCCAAGTAAAAGTTACCAGACCAAGCTTTGGCAACTGCATATTAGCATCGTATACTTCTTTTTTCAGTTCTTCTAACATACTCTTTCTCCCTCTCAATCATTACTTTCCCGTCATCACTTATACAACCAGCCGCCTTCAGCCGCGATACAAATAAAAATGAAGAACAAGATGGCCCAGTTCAGGTAGTGAATAATCCGTCCGAATTCCCGGTCAACCGAAATTTGACGGAACAAGATCAAAATGACCATCAAAGCGGCAATCGCGTTCGTTGTCCCCGCATGGGTGTTTCCGCTAAGAAACTCCCATACCGAAATGGCCGCGGTAGCTAGTAGGCAAAGCGACATGATGACATAAAACGGAATGTTGTATTTTTTCTCCTTCATTAAGCCTTTTCCTCCTGTTGATAACTGTATTCACTAATGGTGTGGTAGGCTGTCTTAGCGTCCTTCGCAGCTAATAACGTCTTGAAAACTTGACGGTTAGTAACCAACCCCATCACTTCAGCTAAGGCGCGGTCATGCTCGTGATTTTCACCCGGCGCCAAAACAATCAAGCAACGGATCGTTTCCTGCCCCTGACCTGTTTCAATGACTAACGGCTGCCTAAAGATTCCCAGCGCCATTCCAACCTGGTTAACGTGCTCACTAGGTGCCGCGTGTGCCAGGAATGTATCGGCTGAAACCATCATGTATGGGCCAAAACGGTCAATTAGGCTCAGGATGTCGTCATAGTATTTCGTGTCCGCAATTCCCTGGTCCGTTAAAATCCAGCACAGCTGCTTAATCGTCTCCTTCAAGTCACGAGGCCGGTCGATTAACTTAATTGACGCCGGCTTCAGTAAGTCAGCCAGTCGTTTTTTCGTCGGTACAACGCTATTTTCCTGCCCGTTGAGCGGATAAAGATAGGACGTTAACTCAGCTCTTAATCCCTCTTCGTCAGTCAGGCGGGCGTGGCGTTTAACGATTGCCATCAGCTTATCTAACGACCGTTCTTGCCCAATTGACAACTGAGGGAAGTACTGGTGGAGTGCCCGTTCAATCCGGTAATTATCCTTATACTCCAGTACCGGCTGAACACTGATCACCGGAATATTAAATTCATCCGGATTGAGGTTCGCTGTCGAAATAATCAACTTAGCCCGGTTCGGCATCCGCATAATCCGTTCAAGGTTTTCAATTCCCAATGAACGAGAAAAGTTAATCAATGGGTACTGACGATGCAAAGTGGCGTACAGGATCGCAGAGGTCGAAATCCCACTGGTGCAAACCAGCAGTACATCGGCATTTAAGTAGTCCTGAATGTTGTCCGACTTGGAAACAAAACGGGCAACGTCAGTTTGAGTGCTATCGTCAACTGAAATGAAGTACAGACAAATCAAGGCAATCTCGCTCGTTGGAATTGGCGAACCCACCACTATTTCCAGCGGTCGACAGGCGATCTGGACGAACTTAATCATCTCTGGAAACTTCGAGTGAATCGCATCCAGCAGTGGCATTTCAAAAGTGAAACGGTAACGGCACCGGAAATAAGTGGCGTATAAGTGGATGCTCAAGGCATTCACAAAAGCATTGTCGTTAATCTTGGTCCCGGCAATTTGGTCGTAGCGCAACATTATTGCCCGGGCAATATGGTGCATTTTTCGCTTAAACTCGTCCTTGACGTAGTTCAAAACGTCAACTTGCGAACACAAAACAATTTCGGTAAAGAATACCAGCTCCTGGGTATCCTGAATCCCGTTACGGGCCAATAGTCTCCCCACTTCGGGGATAACACCGCTCGTCACAGCAGCGATCTCCTCGCTAGTTGTATCGGGGTTCGTCACCCGATGACCAAGCGAGATCCGGAACATCCGAAACTTCAGACAACGGATAATAGTCTGGGCGGCATTTTCAGTAAAGCGGGCATTAATCCCTTTTTCCAACTTACTCAGCTGCTGGTAGGCAATGTCCATATCAATCGCCGGAAAAGTCAAGTGGTCAATCCCGGTAGCAATCACGCCCTGGTTATCCTGTGACAGTTGACGGAAGACGTAGCGGCAAATTGCCTCCTCACTTCCCGCCAGTACATGGCCTTTCGGGGTACTGGTTAATTGAAGTCGTGGATACTCCGTTTCGATCCGTTTAAAGTCAGCAATAATGGTGTTGCGGCTAACGCCTAACTTATCACCAAGGTTGTTAATTGATTGTGGCTGAACCCGCGTCAGCAAAGACCAGATCATGGCATCCAACCGCTTCTGCGGGCTAACCGCTGGTTGATTCTGCTCCGGTTGCGCTTGCTGCCGTTTTTGCCAGGCCGTCACCGTTTCTTCCGGCAGGAGGTAGCCAACACCACGTTCGTTTTGGATGCTGGTCATCCCCAACTTGGCCAGCAACTGGTTCGCCTGGTCAATGCGGTAAAAGACGGTGCGGCGAGAAATGTTGAACTGCTTTTCAATTTTGGCTGCCGAAACGTAGTCGTGGGCCGCAGCCAGGTAGTCAATTAACTTTTCGGCGTTCTTTACTGCCATGTCTGCACCCCTCCCTTACATCTTCTTCGACAGTTATTAATTACGATAAGGGCCTCCAGTTTCGGAAATCCGAACACTGGAGGCCTTTTTTCCACCAATGAAGTAGTTCATGGTCGTCATTGGTGGAAATCCTAACTAGGTAAGCTGATTAACCCTTAATCAGTTCTTCAACCTTGTCAATTACTGAATCAGCACCGATCCCAGTCAGCAGTGGCAGACCGTTGATTACCGGAATCTTGATTTCATCGTTGTCGTACTGAGTGGTCGTGATGGCCATGTCAGCTTCGTCGGCCATTGAAGCAACTGATTGAACTGAAGTTTGGATCAGCTTGTAATCTTGGTTTTCTTCGTAACCACGAGCTTGCAGTTCTTCGTTCAGCTTGTTCATGGCAGTAGTACTAGTAACAACACCTGCACCGCAGGCAACAATAATCTTTTTCATCTTGAAAAGCCTCCTAGTTAATTACAAATGACAGCTTTAGTTCTTAGCAGCCTGTGCAGCTTCACTCTTCTTTTCGTCGCGGATAATGCAACGGTGGTTCCAGTAAAGCATGATGGCACAAATAACAATCCCAAAGATGTACAGGACAATCTTGTTGTGGGCCAGTTGGAACATCAGCCATGGGTACGGGTTAGATTCGTAGTCGATTGAACCAATCAGCGTTGAACCCTTCGGAATTGCGAAGTGGGCAGCCCGTGCGGCCTTGGTGAAGAATGGTGACAAGTTAGTCCCAATGTACAGACCTAAGATCACGTTAATGGCACCGATGATGAATGAACGGAAGAAGTCACCATGAACAACTGAAACAATCAGAGGGAACATGAAGACGAACCCGGTCAAACCAATGGTTGGCAGGAATTTGTTACCTGGCAGGATGAAGGCAAAGATCAGTGACAATGGAATCATCAGCGTAGCACAAGCCAGGACAACTGGGTTCCCGATACCAACAGCAGTATCCATCCCGATGTAGAACTTCCGACCACCGAAATGCTTCTGGGTCAGCTTTTGAATAGCGTTTGAAACCGGAACAACACCTTGCAGCAGCAATGCGGCCATCTTTGGCGTAATGATCATGATGGCTGACAGAGTAACGGCCATCAGCAGAATCTTACCGATTTTTGTTGGCCAGTCCATCCCTGGAACAGCACAGTAAGCGAGGAAACCAACCAAGATACCAATGATGAACCCTAACAGGGTTGGTTCACCCCAGCTACCAAACTTCTTGTTGAAGTCCTTAGCATCCAGGTGAATCTTGTTGACACCCGGAATCTTGTCGATAATCCAGTTAATAACAACGGCAAACGGAACGAATGAACCCGCGTACCCGTGTGGGATTGAAATCCCTGGCAGACCCAGGTACTTTTCAGAAAGTGGTGCGGTCCGGTCAGCAGTGACCATGATAACGATCATGATGACACTGGCAGCAAACAGACTCAGGAACATGTCACTGGTCAAGGCGTAAATCAAACCACCAGTGAAGGCGAAGTGCCAGAAGTCCCAAATGTCGACGTCGATCGTTTGCGTGGTTTTAGTAACCAGCATGATAACGTTAATAGCGATCCCCAGTGGAATCATCGTGACCCCAACCAGTGAACCGTAGGCGATGGCTGAAGCTGATGGCCAACCAACGTCGATAACTGACAGGTTCATGTGCAGAACCTTAATAATTTCCTTAACGGCTGGGTTCATAACACTGGTCAGAATCGACACGGTGGCGTTCAAACCAATGAACCCAATACCAACCATCAGGCCCCCACGAAGAGCCTTTGCAAAAGGTACTCGTAATACAAGTCCGAAAATCAGGAAGATAATCGGAATCATAACCGTTGGCCCCAAATCAACAATGTATTGAATGACATCAATAACTGCTTTCAACGTTTACACTCCCTTACTTGAAGTAATCCTTCAATTTCCCATACAACTTCTCGGAATCATCAATCTTGATCAGCTTTTCCAAATATTCTTGATTTTGGAATAATTGCATTAAGTTTTGTAAAAGCGTGACCTGACTGTGTGGTTCCTTCATCGCTAACATTGCAACAAAGCGGACGCTGACCGTCTGCGACTTATCTGCCATGTTGGCAAAATCAACTGCCTTCTTCAGTGAGGCAAAGACAATCGCTGGTTTTTTCACGTACTTAACATCCGTGTGTGGCACGGCAACGCAAATCTCCCCACTTGGTAATCCAGTTGGATAAACCTTTTCGCGATCAAGAACCGCCTGCTTGTAATCAGCATTAACATTGCCGCGTTTGTACAGGGCGTCTGCTAGTTGGCTGATGACATCAGTTGAATCCTTGGCGTCAAGTTGTGAAAAGACCAGTTGACTATCGATGTAGTTCACTTTCTATTCCCCCTCTCTCTTACAATTTAAATGATATCTGACCAAAGAAAGCGCTAATAGTGCAAAAGACCGTTTTCTAAACTGCACCGACTGCACTAGTGATTGCACCGAGGATTGCAGTTAACGCTTGTACCCGTTATTTTGCGGCGTTCGACGATCATTCGGTAAGGGAGCTAATTGACCCAAATTCGTTGAATATTTTTCAGTAAGTTTCATTACTTTTGGATAAACATACTTCAATTAACTAAAAAACCACCCTGGTTCAGTTGAACCGGGTGGTTTGATATCAGGCACTGCTCAAGCAGTATTTATTTCATTTCGGGATTGTCCGGATATTTCATTTCTGACCAAGAACCAAAGCCGTCGTGTAAGTGGCGTAACGAATCAGAGCCAGGAAGTGGCATGACGGTGTTAGCCGACGAGAAGACGTCGATCAACCCCCGTGTCCAACGGGTCTTTTCAACTTGTTCTGGTGTAATCTTAGTCAGTACTTCGTCACCATCGCCTTCTAAGATCCGTTCAGCAAAAGTCGGGTCAATCAAGTTTTCCCTCCCAACGGCAACCAGGTCAGCTAGCGTGGCGGCATTTTTTGCTGCTTCTTCACTGTTTATACCGCCGACAATAATTTCCTTGGCCCCATTTAAGAACGGTTTGAAAAGAATCGCAAATGGTTCGTCGGAATCACAATACTTGGCGGCCGCCTTACCATCCTGGTCCATCAAGAGTGCATCCCCTGGCTTAGCATCATATTCCAGCATCGACAAGTGAAGGTAGTCCAGGTCGCAATCCTTAGTCAATTTATCAACCAGCTTGGTTGAATCATGCCAAGTGTAGCCAACATTTTGCCCGTGAATTTCTTCAGGTGAAATCCGGTAGCCAACGATAAAGTCCGTTGGAGCGTACTTCTTAACCGTTTCGGTAACTTCCCTGGCTACTGCCAGTGGGAAGTTCATCCGTTTTTCTAGGCTGCCGCCCCAGTGGTCAGTCCGCCGGTTAGAGTATTCCGAGAAGAACTGCTGGAGCAAGTAGTGGTTAGCCCCGTGAATTTCGACTCCATCAAAGCCGGCGTCAATTGCCCGCTTGGTAGCATCGCCAAACTCCTTAATCAGTTTTTCGATCTGTTCTTCGCTAAAGGCGTGCACCTTATATGGTAAGAACGGAAAGTCAATGGCACTTGGCGCGTAAACCGGCTTGCCATTCATTGCCCGGAAATTAGCTTCCCGGCCAACGTGGCATAACTGCAGAATCGCCTTATTACCTGAGTGCTTAATGGCAGCAGCAACTTTCGTCAGTTGTGGAACAAACTTATCATCATAAACCGCCAGTTGTTCACGACCGCGACGCCAAGTCAGGGCAGGCCCACCATTTTCATCAACGTACATGTACTCAGTGACAATCATTCCACCAGCGTGGGACCGCGCGTGATAATAATCAATCGTATCCTGAGTAGCAAAACCGTCTTCACCGCTGTTAGTCAGCATCGGTGCCTGAACAAAACGGTTGACTACCGTCGCACCATGCCGAAAAGTTAGAGATTCATTCAAGTTTGACATTATTGTCTCCTCCTTATTGGTTAAAAGACCTTACCTTCTTATCGTAAATTGAAAACGCATTCTTTGCAAGGAAAACGAAAGGGGTTGTGACACAATCCCTCTTATTCACACTAAAAGTTAACAGGCGGTACAACAATGGCCTCTAACGTTCTCGTAAAACCGAACGCTAGAGGCCTATTGTTGCTCGCTGGGGCGTGACTACGAAGTCATAAATGACTTCTGTCACGCTCCCTAATATACATTGATTAAAATATGCAGTTCAGCATTAGCAAATACCGCAAAGACCGAGAACAATCCCTAACACCATGATCCCGAGCATGACCCAGTTGATGTTAACGTGCTTCTTGTAAAGCAGCCAGAAGGCAATCAGGGTAACTGCCAGTGGCACAATGCCGACAAACAGTTGGTCCAGATAAGTCTGGATCTTCATAACTTGCTTACTTCCTTGAACAGCAACTTGCAGGATCGTCTTGAACTTAACGTTGGAAGCCGTCATCGACCCCATCATCATCAGCCCCAGCAAGCTGGAAACCTTGGTCAGGATCTTCATACCACCGGATTCGTACAATCGTTCAATGAACGTTGTCCCGACGGAGTAACCACCGTACAGTGAGTAATATTGAATAATCATTGCAGGAATGTTGTACAGCAGTAAGAAGACGATTGCTCCCATTGCCGAGCCGGCACTAGCTAATGAAATCCCAATCCCGGCAGCAACAACCCGGAGGATCCCCCAGAAGAACGAGTCACCAATCCCGGACAGCGGTCCCATCAGTGAGGCCTTCACGGCGGTAATAGAACTGTCATCGAAGTTATCATTTTGACTGTTTTGCTTTTCCATGGAAGCAACCAGCCCAACGATAAAGTCGTTCAAGTGCAGGGTAGCGTTGAACCAAGCCGTGTGACGAACCATGGCCTTCTTCCGGCCTTCAGGATCGTCCTTGTAGAACAAGTCTATGATCGGCATGATACTCCACAGGAAACCACAGGCGTGGTACTGAGTAGCACCGGTCCGTGAAGCATTCATCGCATATGACCGCCAAAAGACCCGGCGCATTGCTTTTCTTTCAGCAGGTTCTAGATTTTTAGTTAATTTCATGAGAAGAAGTCCTCCTCTTCATCTTCCTTACTTTCGTGAGCATTGGCAGTGTGGCCAGTGTTGACTCCTTCAGCAGCCATCTTGTTCAACCGCATTTCGTTTTGGGCCACGACAACACAGATCACGACCCCGATAACGGCAACGGCAACGGCTGGCAGCTTCACGTAAGCCGTCAAAACGAAGCCCAGCAGGTAGTAAACCGCCAGTTTGTTGTCCCACAGTAATTTCATCAGCATGGCGAACCCAACGGCCGGTAGAAGACCACCAGCGGCGTTCAACCCGTTCATGACTGGTTGTGGAATGTTCTTAACAAAGGCGTTCACTGGACCACTCCCGGCTAAAATCCCGGCAAAAGTGACTGATGAAATAATGAAGTAGTAGAAGACCCAGGTCCCCCACTGAAGGACGTTCAGCTTGGCTTCGCTCCCCTCAGCAGTAACCTTGTCCATTACTGGCGCAAAAATGTTGAAGAAGACGTTCTTCAAGAACATAACCATAAAGGCGGCCAGCATCCCGATTGGAATTGCCAGTGTCAGGGCAGCACCCTTGCTGACCCCGGCAGTAATGGCAAAAGTGGTCGAAATAGCGGTGGCAGTCACCGGTTCAGCGGAAATAACACCACCAATGTTAACGTTCCCCAGGAAAATAGCTTCCAGTGAAGCCCCCATTAAAATCCCCTGGCGCATGTCGCCCATCAGCAAACCGGTAACCAAACCGACGACTAACGGACGCTCCAACATACTTTGCCCGGTCAGGTAGTTCCCACCGAAACAAATGAAAACTGCTAATGCAGCTAATAGCGCATGTGTAAACATATAATTGTCTCCCCTTAGTTCAGCTTCTTAAGTGCTTCGGCGAGGTCGAGGCGGGCATTGCTTGGCAAAACCTGGTTATAAGTGTCAACCCGGTCCAGGGCAGCTAACTCCTTGGCGGCCTTTAATTCATCAGGGTTCAATTGAACACTGTGGAAAACTTCAACCTTGCTCTTTGGGTCAGACTTGTCAAACCGGCCGGCGTTAGCAACGTTGACCGCTTCGATATCCTGAACATTTTGAGCAATCTTATTAGCGTCTGAGACACAGTTGCAAATCCCGAAAATCCGCTTGTTCTTACCCCGCGGGTCGTTAAAAATCCGAATAGCGTCGTCCACGGAACGGATGAGAAGCTTCATTCCATCAGGAACGGCCATCTTCAGGGTCATCTGCATCACTTTATCCTTAGCTGCATGGTCGTTTGCTACTACCAGCAGGGGAGTATTTAATTCCTTGGTCCAAACCACTGCGACCTGGCCGTGAATTAACCGGTCGTCAACTCTTAGCTGTGCTAACATTCAAATTCCTCCCATACATTAATCAAAGAAATCGTCATCATCATCGTCATTAGCCTGGGTGTTCCACTGAACCGGCTTAATGGCACTCTCGTCAATCAGTTGGTTGATCTTGTCATCACTGAGATTTGTTCCTTCAGGCAGAAGTAAAATCGAAAGAATAATAGCTAAATTGGAATTGGCAATCAGGAAGACATTGCCCTTGCCCTTTGGAACCAGCCGTGTAACAACCTTCTGGTTAACGGAACCACCGAACAGGTCAGTAAAAATTACCGCTTGTTCATCGTCAGCTACGCTATCAATGAACTCATCAATTTTTGGCGTGTAGTCAGAATTATCAAGGTAGGCATCAATGACTTTTACGGAATCTCCCTTACCGGTCAAGATATTGATGGAACTTTGAAAACCACTGGCAAGTTTGCCGTGCGTCGCAATCAAATATTTCATTTTTTATCCTCCTCTTTTCTGGTATGGTCCAATACTACCATAATCAGCTGATTAATGAAAGCGCTCTCGGCAATAGATATCACTATTAAGGATTAAAAAAATTAAAATATAAAAAAATACATCTAACTAATCCCAACAAACGGTAAGTTAGGTGTATCGTTTACTATAGCGCTTTCATTTTAAAATTTTTTCTGAATTTCTAAAGTCTTCTGATTATAGAAATCTACTTTTACTTCTTCAGGGCTTAGTGACAATTTCATGATGGCACCATTGCCCGGTCCCTCGTAGTCATCACGCTCGCCATAGCGACAAGCAATGTAGCGGATAATTGAGCCGTGCGAAGCAACGACAACGTTGCTGTTGTCCGGCAATTGGCGCAAAAAGTTCATCGCTTGATCACAACGCTCATCTAATTGTTGACTGTCTTCTGCCAGGTGGGCCGGGTCCGCTTCATGCAGCAGGTCATGCAGTTTGGGCATCCCATACTTGTCAATTACCTGGGAAAGTCGGCGCATCCGATCACCTGCTAAGTGACTCGCCCAAATTGCCCCTTCTTCATTACTGTGACCTTCGAACGAACCATAAAAAACTTCGCGGAAGAGTTTGCTTTGCGTCGGTTCTGTCATTGTTGATTTTGGGTGATTCTTAATGAGAATCCGCGCAGTATCAACCGCCCGTTTGAGATCACTTGAAAACAAGTAGTCAATCTGAAGCGGTGCTAGCTCACGACCAACCTTCGCGGCGTCTTCTTCACCCTTCGCCGTCAATGGCGTATCTGACCAGCCCTGAAGCCGGGCAAACATATTGAAGTAAGTCTCGCCATGCCGAACCATATAAACATTAATTGCCATGATGTCCCTCCTTAGTCATAACAACATCATACCATGCAAACGGTTACGTGAAAGGGTATTTTGACAATCAAATATTTAGTAATGCTACATTATTCCTAATGACGTTAAATATTTCTTATCAATATTTCCCCGCATTTGGCCAGGAAACGATTAGTGTCATCTCCCCTAGCCACTGCCAGTGTGCAATCGACGTTGGCAGAATAAAGTGATCACCTTTGATAAGGTTATAACTGTAGTCTCCTATAGCCAACGCTCCGGAGCCGTCAATGACGGAACAAACCAAAAATGGTCTAGTTCCCAGTCTTTCGGATAACGGTGTTTTAATCGCCAACTTTTGAACAGTGAAGTAAGATGAATCCTTTGCTCCGACTAAAGTGTTGACTGTTGATTCTTCTTCATGTCGAACTATAGGTATAAGATGAGGAGCTACAAAGGGTACTGTAATGACATCTTCAGACTTTTTAATGTCTAATCGACGCTTTTTTCCATTTTGACCAATCCGATCATAGTCGTACAACCGATAAGTTACGTCTGAACTTTGCTGTGTTTCCAGGACTTCAATCCCACTTGTCAAAGCATGAATCGTTCCACTAGGGGTATAGATAAAGTCTCCCTTCTGGACTGGTACCTTTCTCAGTAGTTTATCCCATTCACTATTCTCAATATCCTTAACTAGTTCAGTACGGCTATTTGCGGTATGACCATAAATCAAGTATGCCCCTGGCTTAGCTTTGAGAACATACCAACACTCTGTTTTTCCTAACGAGTTCTCATGTTGTTGTGCATAAAAATCATCTGGATGAACTTGAATAGATAAATTATCGTTAGCATCAAGAATCTTCGTCAAAATAGGAAACTCAGACCGTCGAGGACGACCAAACAATTCTGGATGTTGCCCATAAACCACATCCAGTGTTTCGCCAGCATAGGGATCATTTTTAATGGTACTTAACCCGTGTGGATGACCAGAAATTGCCCAACATTCACCAATTTTCCCCTCAGGGATTTGGTAGCCAAAATCACGTTCAAGGTTACGACCACCCCAAATTTTACGATGAAAAACTGGTTCTAAAAATAATGGTGTTATCTTCATTTTTATCTCCTTATAGAAAAAACAGTATTAGGGACAAACCATTCCCTAATACTGTTTGACATATTACTTAGTAAAATGGTCCACATATTGTTGAACAATATTTTCAACAGTGAATCCTGACTTAGTAATAAGATCATCACCATTACCACTTTCACCAAAGTGGTTGATGCCTAAAATAGTACCGCCAAGACCCGTAAATTGTGCCCAATCGTAGGTGGTTGCCATTTCCACAGCCATTCGGTTACGAAGCTTAGATGGTAAAACGGCTTCCCGATAATTGGTTGGCTGTTTCAGGAACAATTCGAAACTTGGCATGGAAACGACACGGACGGCAATTCCTTTACTTGCTAACTCTTTTTGTGCCGCCAGTAGCAAGCTAACCTCTGAACCACTGCCCATCAGGATTCCTGATGGGTTACCATTTGACGCTTCGGAAAGGATATAGCCACCTTTTGCAACTGAAGACTTGATGATGTCCCGGTATTCTTTCAGGGTTGGTAACTTCTGACGACCTAAAACCATCATTATTGGTGCATGGTGTTCGTTTAGCGTGTACTCCCATGCGTAAAGGGTTTCTAACGCATCCGCTGGGCGAAGAACAATGAGGTTTGGCATTGCCCGGTAACCCTCTAGTTGTTCAATTGGCTGGTGGGTAGGCCCATCCGGCCCAAGCGAAATGGAATCGTGTCCAAATAAATAGATTGTTGGAATCTGCATTAATGACGCTTGACGAATTGCACTCCTCATATATTCAGAGAAAATAAGGAATGTGTTCCCAAAGACCCGTGAACCACCATATAAGGTAATACCGTTCAACTCTGCACCCTCAGCAAATTCACGAATGCCAAACGCAACATTACGCTTTTCGTATTGTCTTGGTTGGAATCCTTCATCACCATCAAAGTACGTCTTATCAGAACTGCCTAAATCTGCTGAGCCACCCCATAGGTTGACATCAGTCTTACTAATTGTTGCTTGGAGAATTTGATGAATGGCATCACGTGTAGCTTCCTGGTCAGCAAACTCTTCGCGGAAGTCATCAACATTGATTTTTTCCTTGTTAGTTAGGTTATTAACTAACCTCTGGTAAAGTTCTGGATACTTGTCTTGATACTCCTGTAATAAATCATTCCATTGGGTACGAGCCTTTTGACCACCATCTTTGATCTCTTTAAATGTTGTATAAACATCGTCCGGAACATCAAACGGATCATGTTCATAACCCAATTGCTGTTTTGTTTCACGAACTTGCTCTTCGGTGAGGACAACACCGTGTGCCTTGTGACTGTCAGCAAATGGCGAAGCGTATCCTAATACCGTGTGAACTTCAATAATTGTTGGCCGACTTTGTTCATCTTTTGCAATCTGAATTGCACTATCCATAGCATTAAGGTCATTGCCATCTTCCACAGTTAAGTAATTCCAACCATAAGATTTAAAACGTTCCGCCACATTATCGTTGCATTCTGCACTTAGGGCTGAATCCATTGTGTTGCGGTTGGAATCATAGAGAACAATAAGATTATTCAAGTGAAGGTGACCAGCAAGGCTAGCAGTTTCATGGCTAATTCCTTCCATCAGGTCGCCATCACCCACTTCCACGAAAATATGATTATTGACAATGTCAAATCCTGGCCTGTTGTAAATGGCAGCAAGGTGCTTAGCTGCCATTGCCATTCCAACCGCCATCCCAAAACCTTGACCTAGCGGGCCAGTAGCAGCATCAACACCTGGGGTCGTAATCTCAGGGTGCCCCGGTGTCTTACTGCCCAAAGTCCGAAAGTGCTTTAAGTCATCTAATGAAATGTCATAGCCAATTAGGTGAAGGATGGCATACAACATTGCCGATCCATGACCACCTGATAAGACAAACCGGTCCCGGTTGAACCACTGCGGATCATGAACATCAATGTTCATATTCCGATAAATGGTATAAAGCAATGGGGCAGCGCTCAACGTAATCCCGGTATGGCCTGAGTTTGCGTTGGTAATCTCATCCATACTAAGAGCTCGAATTGCATTAACTGCTTGTTGGTCCTTATCTGTGTACTCCATATTGAACTCCTCTCTGCTTCATAACTAAATATGATTACTTGTTAGCGTTGGCATTAACTTTGTCGCGGTGATCCAGGACAATGGAGATAATGAAGAAGATAACCAGGCAGGCAACCAAAGCGCCAATAATCCCCATACGTCCAGCGTACATACCACTGTAACCAACAACTGAGCCAACAACCCCGAAGTCAGAGTCAGCAAAGCTGGCAGTCCCTAATCCTAAGTGACCAAGAACCGGAATCAGCATAATCGGAACCCACGAAATCATAAATCCGTGAACGAATGCACCGATTACGGCACCACGACGGCCACCAACAGCATTACCGATAACACCGGCAGTCGCACCGCACATAAAGTGAGCAACGACACCAGGGATCACGATGGTAGTGTGGAAGACAACCATTAGTGCAGTAGCAACCAAACCACCAATAAAGCTGCAGAAGAAACCAACAATCACGGCATTTGGTGCAAATGGGAATAGGATTGGAATATCCAGCCCAGCCTTGGCACCTGGTACCAGCTTGGCAGAGATCCCTTTAAATGCAGGAATTAATTCATTAAGAATCATCCGTACACCAGCCAGCATGATGTAAACACCAGCAGCAAATGAACCAGATTCAATGAAAGCGTAAATAATGTAGTTAATCCCACCGCTAAACTTGTCAACATACGTTGGACCAGCAGCAATGGCAACGATAATATATGCAACAGCCATCGTCAGCGTTACCGCAATGGTGTTATCACGAAGGAACGAAACCTTCTTTGGAACATGAAGGTCTTCAGTCGTCTTTGAAGGATCACCAACAACCTTAGCAACTAACCCGGAAATTAAGTAACCAAAGTCACCAGTGTGGGCAATAGCAATTTCGTCAGTATGCGTAACCTTACGAACAAATGGTTGGATTAATGCTGGCATAATCGTGTCAAACAGTCCTAGAAAAACCCCACCAATAACAATAGACGGAACTTCTGTGAAACCGGCAACTGCAAGCAGAACAGCCAGCATACAGGACATATTGATCATCACGTGACCAGAAAGGTAAATGTACTTGAAGTGTGACATTCGCGCCAGAATAACGTTAACAATCAATGCAACTAATAGAATCAACGCTGTCGCACTACCATACTTCCCAAGTGCCGTAGCTGTAAAAGCTTCGTTATTTGGAACGACCCCTTGAACGTGGAAAGCATGCATAAACATCTTTCCGAAAGGATCAAGAGCGTCAGTAATAACACCAGCACCACCAGTTAAAACAAGGAATCCAACGAAGGTCTTGATACCACCTTCGGCAATATCAGTGCCTTCCTTCTTTTGAAGTGCTAAACCCAGAATCGCAACTAACCCGACTAAAATTGATGGTGTTCGTGCGATACTAACAAGGAAGTTTAAAAAGCCATTCATGAAAAATCACCCTTTCCTTAATCTTCAACACTGTCCAAATATGCCTTGATCTTTTCCTTCAGCTCTTTTTTGTCAATAATCGAATTAAGAACGGTCACGTTCTCTTCCCCGACTACGTGGGCTACCGCATCGTACATATCGCGGCCAACAAAGAAATGATCAGCAGTATCACGGTTAACACCAGACAAATCGATGTGCAGCGTTTTTACATCTGGACGATTGAGCTGACTTAATACTTCCTGCATATTCATGTCGACCATGAACGAAGAACCAACACCTGTACTGCAACATGCTCCAATAGTAATCATGTTATTCACCATCCCTAATTAATTGCGTAATTGAATCGACTGACTTTGCATTTAGAATCTGTTTGACCTTATTTTCATCCCCAAGTATCTGAGTTAACTCTGCTAATGCCCTCAAATGAGAGCTGGAATCTTTAGCGGCTAAAACCACAATCAGCTGAATCTTATGTTTGTCGTCAACCAGGTTAACAGTACCATCCAGAAGTAACAACGACATCCCAACTTGAAGAACATCTGGGCTTGGTTGAGCGTGTGCCAACGCAATCTTATCGGCAATGTTGATGTAGGGGCCATTCTCGTGAACGTTAGAAATAATGTCATCAACGTAACGTTGTTTAACTTTCCCTAAATCAATCAAGGGCTGAGCAGCCTTTGTAATTGCTTGCTCCCAAGTCATGCCTGAACTAGAAACTCCGACTTGAATTGTCTTATCTGTAAGTAATTCGCTTAACAATGGTCCATACTCTCCTTTATGCCTAAATCGAACACTTGGTGTTAAAACTTCCTGAATTCCAGTAACCAAGTCCTGGTAATTAGTAATTTTTGTATTAGCTTGAACAACTTCCAATATTGCAGACAAATTTTGGCTAACGCCTGTGGGAATAATATGATTGCGAATCAATTTCTTCTTCAAAATTAATAAATCGTTATCTGACAATATGGAGTCAACCTTAATTACCGGTTTATTGAGTGTGGGAACCGGAACCGTCGAAATGACAATATCCTGCCCCACTTCTGATAATTCTTCATAATCACGTTTAGTTATTGGACCCACTTGCATCAGTTCAGGAATCATCGTCTCAAGTTGTGATTTCAAAAGGTAGGACGTTCCCAGCCCTGCAGAACAAACTAACAAAGCTGATTGTTTCTGTACTCGTTGGTGATAAAGTTCTGCACCAAAATACATACTGATTAACCCAACTTCGTCATCGTTTAATGGCTCAGAAAGTAAGTCCTCAAAAGGCTTTAACGAAAGCCTAGTGTATAGGTAAATTTGCCGATACTGCTTTTTCAACTTCCCTGCAACTTCATCTTTGTACTGACGGTGGTATTCCACACGATAAAATGTTGCAATCAAATGTTGGAATAACTTAGACTGGAGCTTTTGTTCATCTTGGAACTTAACTTGGTCCAAATTTTTGAATGTATCAATAACCTTGATGGTGGCTCGACGAATTTTCCGATCAATGTCATTTTCACCTTGGTGTTTGCGTGTTGAAACAGTTGGACTTCCTAGCAACAAGCCTTCGAGATAATATGTTTCTTCTGGGAAACTCCCTTGAATAATCTCGTGAATCAAATCGCGTGCAAACTCAAATTCAGGTTGGTCGTGCATTTGATTTTTAATAAAATCATTGCTCGGAAAACTGTTAGTGCTCAGTCGTAAGCCTTGTTGTAAGCGATTCGTAACGCCGCTATAGAAAAAACTAATATTTAAAAAGCTTTCATAAGAAAAATAGTGGTGAAGGAATTTCTGAACTAGTGTTAACCACTCAGAAGTCTTCTCGTATTGACGCCAAATCAATGAACCAGGATTGGTTTGTTGAAAAAAAGTTATTAGTCTTTGAAAATCAATATTTTTAAAAACATAATTTCTGATCGTCAGCTCGTCACCAACTAAGTCGTAGCCATTACGACTACCAGCCAGCTTAATCCCAACACCTTTAAGCAATGCTCTGACATGATGAATATCTTTCAATATCGTGCTACGGGAATGAGCCGTCTTTTGCTCTAAATAATGAATGGTGACTGGTCGATCTTTTAAAAATAGTTCCCAAATGATTAACTGCTCACGATCACCAGCTTTTAACCGTGGTTGATAATTATTCTGAAGATTCAATTTCACTAAGCGTGAACGACTATCATCTATTAGGTGGTACCCAACCCCTCTCACGTTTTGCAACGGTGCAATACCGTTAGCTAATAACTTTTTGTTAAGCTTTGCGATCACTGAATAAACGGACCTTTTGGAAATAGATAATTTTTCAGTCAATTCATCCACTGATAGCGCCTCTTCAGCGTTGAGCAATAATATAAGGACAGTTTTCTCTTTCTCTGATAGATCTATCATCGTTAAACCTCCTTACGGGTATAACAATACCAAGAAAACGCTTACTAATAAATTGCTAAAAAGTTATATTTAAAATTGCAAAAGTAACCCCATCGACCTTATCCGCTTACACCTAAAAAGTTATATACTATGAAAGTACAACGTTCTTCAGCGATTTACGTCAACACAAAAACGCCGGCAAGTACGCCGGCGCATTGCAAAATAAAAATATTATCACTATAACTGTATTTTCATTGCTTTTAATGAAGTGATTAAATCAGTTGTACAACATTCAAAGAGAAGGGAATAATATGCAATTTAATCAATATATTGACCATACGCTGTTGGCACCCGATGCCACTGAAAAACAGGTTGAAATAGTTGCTCAACAAGCAATTGACAATCACTTTCATACAGTAATGATTAATCCCTACTGGGTGTCCAAAGTTCACCAGATGTTAGCTGGCACTGATGTTAAAACGGCCTGTGTGATTGGTTTTCCGCTTGGTGCTAACACCACTAAAATTAAGGCAGCTGAAGCTGAAGACGCCATTTCTAACGGCGTTGACGAACTCGATATGGTGATGAACATCGGCGAGCTGAAATCTGCCCATGAAGACAAGGTAGAAGCAGATATTCAAGCAGTTGTGGATGCTGGCCACGCTGCAAACAAGGTAGTTAAAGTCATCATTGAAACTTGCCTGCTAACTGACGAGGAGATTACTAACGCAGCAAAAATTGTGGCCAAGACTGGTGCGGACTTTGTTAAAACTTCCACCGGCTTTTCAACCGGTGGTGCAACAGTGCACGCCGTCAAATTAATGGCAGCTGCTGTTCATGGGACATCAACTGCTGTGAAGGCTTCAGGCGGTATCCATACCGCTAAAGAAGCTCAAGCCATGATTGATGCTGGGGCAACTCGCCTAGGAGTTAGTCACAGTATGCAAATTATTGGTAAAGATTAACAACATAAAAGCTGACGAGTTTTGCTACTCGCCAGCTTTTTACGTCATTAGTTCTTAATTGCATAAAAAGCAGTCTTAACCAAATTACTCGGTTAGGACTGCTAGTTTCTGAGTTCAACGACATAAGCTACCTTGGGTGGAGAGGCCTAGTATCAAAACTGTGCCCCGTACTTAATGTCGATCGCGATAATCAGCCAACATTTGGCTTAACTTTGTTGCATGTTTCTTAATCGTTTCTGCATCACCATTCGCTAATAGACCACCAAAACAGGTAATATCAGCCCCGGCATCCAGAAAGTCATAGAAATTATCAAAGTTAATCCCACCAGATGCCAGCACAGGCATAAACGGCGTTGGCGTCACAGCTGTCTTGATCAATTTTGGTCCATCGACCGCGGATCCTGGGAAGAATTTGATATAAGATGCGCCGGCTTTTAATGCCGTGGTCATTTCTGTTACCGTATGACACCCCGGACAGTATGGGATTTGGTAAAGGTTCGCCAACTTTGCCACACCAGCATCAAACTGTGGTGACAAGATTGCATCTGCACCATGAAGAATGGCCAGTCGAGCAGTTGTCGCATCAAGAACTGTCCCGGCACAAATAATCACATCCGGTAATTCCCTTTTTACCAATTCAATGGACTTAATAGCAGTGGGAACAGTAAAGCTAATCTCAATCATCTTCACGCCACCATCATGACAGGCCCTAGCGATTTCTAGGGTACGTTCCGGCGTGGCACGGACCACAGACATGAGATTATAATCTGCCATTTTCTTTTCAGTATTAATTTTCTGAATCATAATAAACCTCTTTCAACTAGAATAGGTTCAAGACACCCTTCAAGAAGATCCCAATCACGTTGTAGTCCACATTTGGGAAAGTAGAACCATTGATTCCCATGTGTTGGAATGTTGGCATCAGAACAAGCGGCAGGAACGCTAACAGCAACCCCATTACAAACGAGCCAGCAATAGCTCCCCGCCAACCGCCGGTAGAGTTACCGAAAATTGCCGAAGCACCACCCGAGAAGAAACAAATGTGAGCAGCTGGAATAATAACAGTCGAGAAGTGCAACGCTAACATAATAACAATTGCAATCAACCCTGCAGTGTATGAGCTAATAAACCCTACAAGAATTGCAGTTGGTGCATATGGGAAAATGGTTGGTACGTCCAGCGCTGGACGAGAACCAGGAATAAACTTAGTTGAGATAGAAACAAAGGCATTTGTTAATTCTTCCAGGAACATCCCAACACCATACATCAGGATACTCATGCCGGCTGTAAAGGAAATAGCTTGTAGCAACGGGAAAACAAGCCACTGAATACCACCGGAAACCTTCATAGTATAAACCTCACCAGCGGCAAGCGTTGCGGCATAGAACAGAATCAGCATCAGGACGGCAACGCCAATAATAAAGTCTTTGAATAACGACAGAAACTTTGGAAAATGAATATTTTCGGTGGTTTCATCCGCATGCTTCTTGAACAATAAGCCAACACAACCGGCCAAAGCATAACCGATCATGTTAAAGTGACCGATCGCTTGCTGATCCCCGCCGGTAATCCTACGCATAAACGGCTGACAAAGCTCCGGAAGGGCTCCTGAGAAAAACCCTAGAATGGCACCACCTAAGAGACAAGCCCAAAAATCGTTCATACCATATGACTTTAAGATTAATCCTAAAACACAGGCAAAGAATAAACTATGTCCGCCGGTAAAGAAGATATTTTTAAATGGAGTAATACGCGCAAAAATCAGGTTAAAGACAAAGCCGAGAATTAATACAACGGAAACAACCAACCCATAATGGGTTTGGGCAGCCGCAGTCGCTGCCTCCGGAGCAGCAATAACCCCATGAATATGAAACCCCTTTTGAAACAGTTTGTTAAAGTTCTGAAGGGAAGCAGTGATCATCGCACCACCGCCTTGGAAAATAGCAAAACCAACAATCGTCTTGATAGTACCCTTTACAACGTCAGTTGCCGTTTTCCCTTTTTGAGCGATTAAACCGATACATGCAACTAAACCCAGTAAAATTGCCGGGTTGCTAAGTAATGCAACGACAAATTTCATGTCTACATCTCCCCCTTAGCCTTCCATAATTGGCTTAAGCTTTTCTTCAATCTCATTAGCATCCATCATATTAGTAATACCAATAACTTTCTTGTTAGGATATTCTTTCTTGAGATCGTCAGCCACGTCATTTAATGCAATTACAACGTCACCGTTAAAGCTGCCAACACCATCGAGGCTGGAGTGTGAAACATCAAGATCCCACCCATTCTTTGAGGCAACGTTCCGAACCTGCACCGTCATCATTGTGCTGGTCCCCATACCATTCCGACAAGTTACTAATGCGCTAGCCATAACTAAAACTTCCTTTCCTAATGATTTACAATGTTATCTACCTGTTGCGGGTCATTAGCTTGATCTAGTTGCTGATAAAGGTCTTTCTTTTGTAAAACCTTCACGAGCTCCGCCATTTGGTCTAAATGTCCCTCTGGTTTAACAGAGCTAAGAGTAAAGAGATACTTGACCGGATCATTAGCTTTGTTGCCAAATTCGACTGGTTCTTTAAGAACTGTTAAACCAATAGCATCTTCCAACACACCATCCTTTGAGCTGGCGTGAGGTAGTGCAACATGAGGGGCAATCACAATATAAGGACCCGTTTCCTTTGCGATTTCAATGATCCGTTTTGGATATTGATCCGTTACCTTGTTATGTTCCACAAGTGGTTGAACGGCTTTATTAACAGCATCTTCCCAACCATTTGCTTGAATATTGACTTGGATCAAATTCGGATCGATTAAAGACATCTCCGAATCACCTCATTCCCATGTCTTTTCGCCTTGCAGTATAGGTATTTACAAAAAAGTACACAAGCGCAATAATATCTTGTGGATGAGTGCAAAAAATGTGCACTTAATAAGGAGCTAATATGATGATCAATTTTAGCAAAAGTCGTCATGGCAACGACTTACTCACTGTCCTTTGTGAATCAGCAGTCAAGTTTACAGATTCACAATCTTTAGCAGATAAGTTAGAAATTTCGCGAAGATCCCTTTTTTATACAATTAAAAAGGTCAACAGCGAACTATCCGCTGCTGGCCTCGATCCCATTTCCTATATTCGTCCAACTGGTTATTTCCTGTCTGACAAAACAAGTCAGGTGTTGCAACACAACAATCCTACAGATGGACCTTTATCTAAAATTAGTATTCAGCTAAAAAAAACGCCACGAAATAATGAACGACAAATTATCGATACCTTCCTGATGATCAGCGATTATTTTCCTGTTATTTCCTCACTGCAGCAACTATATGGCGTAAGTAAAAATACAATTCTCAGCGACATTCGTTATGTAAAGGCCAACCTCCCAGAAGGTCTTACCATGATTAACACCCCACGTGGAAAAGCTATTGCTGGTTCTGAAATGCTCAAACGCAGCTGGGTACTATCTCATTTACCAACAGTCCTTAGATTTATCAACCTTCCCAACTTTGGCCAACATCATTCTTACATTGAACAACAGCTTAAACAATTTGAAAAAATTACGGGAAGCACCCTTACTGGTAATGCTTTTCGTTCGTTACTACATTATCTGGACTGGTATACGTTTAGACTAACCGTTAAACGATACCACTTACGTGTAACTGATAGTGATGTTGACATGACATATTCACTGTCTAATATGTGGGCTACGCGATTTTTGAAGGGTATCAAAATCAATAATTCAGCTGAAATAAATTATTTAAGCGAGATCGTCAACGCAAACCAATTTTCCTATATTGATCGTGATAACCCAATGATGAACAAGTTGCGTCCCATCGCTAAGCAGATTGTGCATCTCTGGATCCTCTCTGCTAATGCTTCCTTATCAATTAACATCAACAAACTTATTGAGAACTTAACGGTCCATTTAGTACCAACTTATTATCGGTGTAAATATCATATTCAATACCACAACCCGTTGCTTAACGAAATAACCACCAATTATCAGGAAACATTCCAACTAACTAAATTATCTGTCTCACCACTGGAAAAATATCTTGGTACCAAACTCTCAGATGATGAAGTTTCCCTTATCTCAATCTATTTCGGGAGCGCGCTCCGTAACCAGCACCACAAGATCGTCAAAAATGAAATTCTTGTAGTCTGCTCTAGTGGAATTGGTACCTCACACCTATTATTCAGTCAGCTTAAAAACGTTTATCCTTCTGTAAACTTTCGGCGACCATTTAATACACTCGAACTCGAAAATGTTAATTGGAGTAACGTGGCAGGTATTATTAGTACACTACCCATTAGATATGATCGAAAGGTCCCCCACATTCAAATCCAAGCAATGCCTTCAAAGGCTGATTGGCAGACCATTCAACGTTTTCTGATTGAAATTAATGTCTTATCTAAAGAAAACGCGTCGCGAATTAATATTGAATCTTTAATTGACGTTATCGCAGAATACGCACGAATTGAACATCCTCAGCAGCTGAAGCAGGCCCTGTCGGATTTTCTCCTCTCTGCAAAAAGTGTCAATATGAACTATCCCAATAAAGAAAAATTTCTTGGTATTAACCAGCAATATTTGCAACTATTTGCAAATTCAACTACCTGGCGCGCAGCAATTCAGCAATCATTTCAACCACTGGAGAATGACGATGCAATTAGCCATTCCTACACTAGCAAAATTATTCAATCCACGGTTAAGCACGGTGACTACATGATTATCGGCAATGGCATTATGCTCGCACACGGTGGTCCAGCAGACGGAGTAAATAGACTTGGAATCGGCTTTAACCTCTTCAAACAGCCATTCACTAGCGTTGGTGGCCAATTAATTCACATTGTTATTACATTAGCTCCTATTGATGCCAAACTGCAGGTTCCATTTCTCGAAGTCATGCTTAAATTTGCTTCTGATAAAAAGTGGTTAAAAATGATTATTGCTTCAACAACAAAAAATGAATTAAAAGATCTCTTGCATCAAAGTCACTTATTAGCTAATTAACAACTAAATCAAAAGGCTGGCGAGACAACATACTCACCAGCCTTTTAACGTACATTATTTATTTTCGGTAAAAACTTCCTTGCCCATTTCTCGTACAGCGGTCGTTAATCCTGTAAGATTTAACGACTGAATATACTGCCGAATTGGCCGCTTAATTGATTCGATAACAAAACCATGAACATCAATGTAGTTAGCTTCCAGATTCTTAGTCATCTTAGCAATTTCCTTCTTAACATCAGGATTATTGAAAGCATAGTGCCCACCAAGGTGAAGAATTTCTTCCTTCAGCTTGTCATTAGCCAAAACATCTTCAACCTTCAGGTTAACATCGTCACCTTCCATCCACTTGCGCCAACGTTCAGTACGCACGGCACGGTCAATCAAGACTGGCTTCAGGTTTGAAGGATCATCAACCAATCCATCTTTATGAAGACGTTGTTCAACATTGTAGAGGGTTACATAAGCCTCTGTTTCAGCTGTTCCGTATTGTGGAGCAACATTAGACGCCGTAATGTTAGCCGGATTATGAAGCAACAGCTGATAATCACTCAAGTAATCAGCATTGTGTTCCTTCAGACCAACACCATACTTCTTCGCCATCGCAGTCAATTCCAGAGTATTCTTCAGGTTCCAGTGACCAACCTGCTCACCAAGGCGAGTTAGCGTCCCCGTTTGTCCAACAATGAAAGTCGGCATTGGTAAACCATTTTCATCTAATTTTGCCTTCAACTTCTGTACGAAGGTCTCGTAACGATCAGTCGTGGTTAATCCACCATTAGTTTCCTCTGTACCAACTTCGTAACCAATTTCAGGAAGACCACGTTTCTTCCGTTCGTTTTCGCAATACTGAATTAGCTCAAAAGTCCACTTTAAGTTCTTGTCCATATCAATGACTTTACCCATTTCATAAGGGTTTTTAGTCGGATCAATCATTAATAGGTCAAACCCATTTTCAATGTCTGATAAGTATGATTCCTTGGCCTTTGCCATCGCTTCATCTACTGGCAAGTGAGCGTTCCGCTCTTCGTCACGTTGCCATGGACCACCATGATCACGACAAACATAGTACAAACCTTTAAATCCCGTCTTGTCAGCTACCGCTTTGATGTCGCGAGTAAAGGTTTCTTGGTTCCAACCATTGACGTAACCACCGCCAAGATCATCTTTATCAACTTGGTTCCGGCTAGCAATAAACATTAATGGAAAGTCATAGTCACGACCAAGTTCAAACGTTGCCTCCAGCAGGTTCGGAGACATTGGGCCAATCCCAATAAGGGTTGAACGACGCCCCTCATCCTGAAGTTTCAGCATATTAGTAACAGTTTGTTTAATCGATAAATCATTTGTCTCTGTCATTGTTCTTTTTCCCTCTTTAATGTGTTTACTTAGCCATTGATTGTAACTTCTTCATCAGTGCACCTGACTTGGCAATCATTTGCGTTGTACTCAACTGAACAACTTTCTTTCCCTTAAAACGATTGGTACCAGAAAGTTCAGTATCATTGGACAGAATCACAAAATCTGCTTTTTCGATATCAGCAGCACTAAGGGTGTTTTCTGTACCTCCGGAGCCCTGTGTTTCCACCTTAATGTTGAGGCCTTGTGCTTTGGCCGCTTGCTCTAAAGCTTCAGCAGCCATGTACGTGTGAGCAACGCCACTAGGGCATGATGTAATTCCGACAATATTCATTCAAATCACCTTTTTAGAATGTCGTAATATCCAAATCAATATCCTCATCGTCATCGGACTTCTTTGTTGGAACATAATCCTTCTTGGTTAGTCCAACAATCACAGCCGTGACGAGGGATCCAAGAATAACAGCAACTACGTACCAAACTCGTCCACCAACAACTGGCAATGTAATTAACCCACCCCATGGAGCGTGACTAACTACGCCCATGTAAGCTGAGAACGCACCAGCAACCAATGAACCAAGTGTGTTGGCTGGAATTACTCGCAATGGATCAGCCGTTGCAAACGGAATAGCCCCTTCAGTAATTCCACAGCAACCCATTAAAATTGCCGCTAAACCAGAGTTACGTTCTTCCGGTGCAAACTTCTTCCGGAAGAGCAGCGTTGCTAAACCAAGTCCAATCGGTGGAGTAGCAACTGCGGGACCCATAATCCCCATCAAGAACGGTAGGGTGTTGACTTGTGTTTGTGCAAAGGTACATGCGACCTTATTAATTGGGCCACCCATATCTACACCAATCATGGCACCCATGATTGCTCCCAATGGAGCCCGAGCCATACCACCCATAGACTTTAGCGTACTTGTTAACCAAGCCATAAAGGAGGCAACAGGATCACCGATTATAAGCAAAACAATGCATGCTGGAATTAGTGTCCCAACTAATGGGTAAAGGAAAATACTTCCTAAAACTTTATAATGCTCTGAAATCGGGATTTTCTTCAGGCACATTACCGTCCATCCGGCAAAAAGACCACCAAGAATCCCGCCGATAAATCCTGTATGAACCTGAACTGCTAGATAGGCGGTGATAAAGCCGGGACCAATTGCTGCCCGGCCTGCCATACTGTAAGCCAGATATCCACCAAGCGCTGGAATAAACAGTGCCAGGCCGGCGCTACCAATTAAACTAATTTGATAAATCCACCCATCGGACGGTTTTGGGGCAGCTGCCTGTCCGGTCATCATAACCGAAACGGCATAAATCACCCCATCGGCGACAACGAATGGAATCATGTATCCGGTCGCAGTCATTAAATGTTTCTGAACCGCGGCCCAGAACTTATGCTGTTTTTTAGCCATTTACATTACTCCTCACCATGTGACGATCCATCATCGCAACCACTTGCTCAGGTGAAGCTGTTGCGAGTGTTTCCCTAAAGTCGTCGTGAATCAGCATTCTTGAAAGGTTTGCCAAAATCTTTAGATGCAAATTTCCACGTGCTTCACGAGGAACGGCAATCATAAAAATCAGCGTCACTTGATCATCATTACTCCAAATAATTGGCTTATTAAGTCGCCCAACGACAACTGTAGGATGAGTGACATACTTACTTTGGGAGTGAGGCAATCCAATTTTATGGCCAATATATGTGGCCATCTCCTTCTCGCGGTGGTAAATATCTTTCTTGAAACCAACTTCATCAGTAATATAGTCTCGATGTTTGAGTGCCTTAATCATCTGTGTTATCGCTTCATCCTTATCACTCGCATCGATTCCAAAGACTGGTAAAATGCTAACGACATTTTTAACATCCGTTTGATCCATTATTGGAATCACCTCTTCCTCTTAAATAGTCTTTTAGATCTTTCTGACTGCCACGACTAAACAAATTGAGCACTTCACATTTACCTAAGTTTACAAAGAATTGCATACACTCACGTTGATCATTCGCTGACATCTTTAGTGGCACGAGGGCAAAAACCAAACGATTAATCCCCTGGTGTCCTTCCCAGTCTTTCAACGGCGCTGATAATTTCACCACTTCAATTCTGGGCTGAAGGACGTCTATCGAACGTATATGTGGAATTGCCAAGTTACTGGCTATTATTGTGGAGGCCATTTGTTCACGCTTAATAACCTCGTACACGAAACTTTTTTTATTGACAATAACCCTCGCTTTCTGCAAGCTATCAGCCAATTGAAAGAGCAGCACTTCCTGCTCATCCGTTTCGTACTGTTCCCAGCTAACGTGAATCTTCACCAGAAATACCTCTTTTTATGCAAATTACTCAATGGTAAGTAAGAAGACTTCAGCTGCAGCAACTATCTTGATAGTCATTAATGTTTCCTTCTTGCTTACAACTATATTGTATTTTTATTTTTTGATAACGCTTACAGTTGACTGACGATTGCAATGGCCATTTTACTAATATCCATTTTTAATTTGACTGATGAGTTTACTTAGCCGGTCTTGGTCTTCATCCGAAAATAAAGCACTGCATATCAATTCAGGAACACCAGCTATCTCTGGCAATTTCAAAGTTGAAATAATCAATTGGATATCTTTCTCGTTAGCTACCGTTTCAGAAAGGTCAGTCACTGCTGTTGTTTTGATAATATTGAGCTCCGGGAACCGATTGCTAATCTTGGTTTTCAGTAATTGGGCAGTGCCCAGCCCTGTAGTACAGACAATCACGGTGTTTATCGTCCGTTGCATTTGCTCTATTGCCTGTGCAAAGTACACCGTGATAAAGCCACTTTCATCTTCATCTATCGTTGATAAGCTAAATTTCTGACTTACCTTAGCAGATGCTTGACTCACACTGTTAAAAAGAGTTGGGTACTCCAACTTAATCTGCTCTAATAAAGAGTTCTTGATTTTAATCCCATTTGCTAAACGATTCAGTAACGGTTTCATATGTTTAACTAAACTGCAATACAACGCATCACGATTGATTTGTAAACGATGTGTGGCAGTGACTTCATCAATCAACATACGGGTAACTGCCATTTCCCTTTCATTAACAGTTCCTATCCCATGATTATTGTCGGTATTCTTTCCTTCTAGGCGAGATGAATTAAGGTATTGATAAAGATTGAAAATTTCTGAGTTCGGTATTTCAGTATGCAAATAATTGCTAACATTATTAATCACTTGTCGCAGAGCACTAATAATCTTTGGGCTTTCCTTTTCCGCCCGCTTTAATCTGTCCTCCACAACATTGCCACTAGAAATAAGCGAACCAACACGGTGATAACGCTCGACCAAAATATATAGGTGCGAAAAGAGATTGACATCGTATGGATAAGGAATAGTTGAATTTAGCTGGCTTTCGATAAGGTTAATTTGCCGAGTAATAAAAGAAGCATCAGTCTGATGGATGTTATCGTTACTCTTTAAAAAATGGCCAATACTAATATCATCATCGCCAATTAACAACTCATTAATTACCGTTCGGATATCTTTTTCATTGCCGGTTACCCATAAATAATCGCTTCGACGATGCAATACTAAGTGATACTTTTGAATCATCTGTCTGATAATTCGAATATCAGATGAAATCACTGATTCACTAATATAAAAACTGCCAAAAGTATCTTGAATCTTATGCTTTTCTGGTGAGGTCACCAACAGTTGTCTTAAAATGTGATACCGTCGTTCTACGGATGTTAACTCTCCTAATGATTCTTCTTTTAGATTCATATTTTGCGATAGGTAATTGGTATATCTCAGTCGGTACCCAAGCCCACGACGGGAACTAATCAATTCACCACCTGAACTACCAGCATTAATTTTCTTAATGAGCCGATACACAGTCTTTGGCGAGCTATGGATGGCATCCGCAATCTCTTTAGAAGGAATATAGTTTCGTTTATTAAGTAAGTAATTCATTAATTGCTGTTCTTTATTCGTTCTTTTTGCCACAGTAGCCAACCTCCCCTAATTTAATATTAGGAAGTACTATCGAAAGCGCTTACTTGGTTATGGCCATAGCAGTAGCCAAATTAAAAAGAAAGGGGGGTGAACATAATCCATCCCTCTCTCTTTTAGGCTCTACACTAAATCCTGTTGATGGATTATCCAAGTGGTAATCTATTAATGGGATTTTTGCATACAAAAAGGG
>NZ_CAKPXS010000008.1 GCF_934202235.1 uncultured Limosilactobacillus sp.
ATAGGCTCATTACACTTGCAAGTATTGCAATAGCCATTACACACCACTGTTTGCCACTCTTATATAACTTGTAACGTGCTCCACTAGACATAATGAACTCCTTCAATAAAAAATCACTCTTTTTTCGATGAAATTATATAGTATAACTATGTTATCAGAAATTGTAGTTGCAAAACCTTTACAAATTGTTACATCTGTTAACATTTCACTTTTATTTCTTATATTATATATAAAATTTAAAAATATATAAATAAAATTGCAATGCTGCAGAAAAATCGATCCAACAGATTGAATTTCATAAAGCGCTGTTTGTTTTTTATTGCAAATAAAAAGCCCAAGTGATGAACCCACTTAGGTAGATATAAAATAGAGAGAATTTCAATTTATTTAAACAATGATTTCCTATGGAAGGATAAAACCAAACAGTTTAGTTTTCTTTAAAGCAAGGATAAAAATAACAAGGAAGACGTAAATGATAAAAGGTAAAACTAAAATATGTATTGGATTAGTTAAAATATAGATGCTATTCGAATTACCAAAAAGAGAATGATTAAATAATAAATTATCAAAAAGTGGTATCACAATTGGATGCAACACATATATGCCTAAACTGGTAGATGCTAACTTAGCTGCATATATCTGCAATGACACCTTTTGTACTTTAGCAGAAACTCTTTTGATTAGTAAGTAAATAGCTACAGCATATGGAAACACATTAATATTATGAAGAAATACATAGTGATGAATAGTGATCTCGTTTAAAATATTTAAAGCAAAAATAATAACTCCGAACCAGATCAACATATTTTCTTGTTTTTTAGCAAAAAAGTTTTCTTTGATAAGGTACCCCATAATAAAATACTGTATCCAAGAAGAAGATAATAGGGGTTGATAAATCATTGATTCATGAAGATGTATATGTGAAATGCCGTCAATATAGTCAAATACATTCCAACAAATAAAAGAAACACAAACAACGTAAAAAAGAATTTTTTTACCATTCTCACTCAAAAAAGATAATACTGGTGTAAATAAGTAAAGCTGAATAATTACATAAAAAAACCAAAAAATAGTAATGATCTTATCATTGATAAATGCTGAAATAAAGTCAAAAAAGCCTAATGAGGTATGCCTTACAACGCCAAACCCGTTAAAGTATAAACCATAAAAATAAAAAAATAATGACCAAATTAAAAAAGGTACTAAAACTCTTACAAACCGCTTTTTGAAAAAATGTTCTGTACCATACCTTTGCCGATAGTTAATCAAAGTAGCACCAGAGTTCATAAAAAAAATCCCTACTGCCGGTAAAAAAATGATTTGAATAAGCGATGCAGCTATGGTTGTCTTAGCATGAGGATTCCCAAAATGAGAAATAACAGCAGTATGCTGAAAAAGAACTCCCAAAATTGCGATTATATTTGCTATATCAATATATGTAAGACGCTGTCGTTTCATCATTTGTACACAATAGCCTCCACTGAAATAGTTATGTTATTTAGAAAATATCTTTCTAGCTTGTTGTAATATTGGAGCCTTCAAAATAATTAATCCAACAAAATAAACAAATGCTCCAATAACAACCTGAACGGCCAAATTGATAATTGACATATGCATAATCTCATTAAAGCGAAATACAATAATAAACATAAAGAAACCACTTATTAGATATTTCCAAGTATCTTTGAACAATCGTCTTCTACTAATTGTATTTTTAACAAAAAACAGTTGAACAGCTATGACAAAGAATTCAGATAAAACTGTAGCTAATGCAGCACCATTAGCCCCATATTCTTTAATTAAAATAAAATTAAAAATAATATTACTAACTGCGCCAGAAGTAACTGATAAAGTATACTCCTTAACCCTATTAACTGGCATCAAATACTGAGTTCCTGTCACATTACTCCATGCAATAAATAAAACAATGGGTGACTCAATAAACATTAACTTTCCAGTTGGTATGTATTCGTTGCCCAAAAACCATGGTGCAAATTTTAATGATATCGACATAAGTCCAAACATCATTGGAACTGCTAACGCCGTAACGAAATCAAACGAGTTATATAAACTTTTCCTTACCCCGTTAACATCACCTTTAGCAAATTTATTTGCAACATGGGGCAACATCACCGTTCCAGTAGCTGTCACAATGGCTAAAACTAGCTTAACAATCTTGTCACCGTAGTCAAATTGGCCAGTAGCGGCTTGTGTAGACATACGACCTAGCATTAACCTATTAACAACAACGTAAACCTGCGTGGTGATGGTCGGAATAAAAAGAAGAAAAGCAGGATAAAAATGCTTTAATGGGTGTAGATCACGTAATTTAACTTTATGAATGCTCCCTCGCAAGTATGGCCAAAGCGTCAAGCTCCCACCTAATTGAGCAACCCCCAGCAGTAAAATATATTTCCAAAGATCACTTGGCCGCCGCACAAAGATAAAAATTGCCGCGATTGAAATCAACTTGACAATCGTATTTCTGACAACCGTCTTCTTAAAGTCCTCTAGTCCCATAAAATACCAGGAGATATCCACACCGGCAGCAATGATCCACAAGGACTGTAGGAGAAAGTACTTCTGGAAAGTAGTACTAAAGAATATTACTGCAACCAAATAAACGACCAACGAGCTAGATACAGTTAAAATCTGCAGTAACTCAATACTCCAAAAAGTCCGTGAACGGGCATCGATGTCGTCACGATGATAGGCAATTTCACGGTTACCATAGAGAGCAACCCCCATCTGCCCCATTAAATAGAAAAAAGTGACCCAGGCATTTGTATAGGAGTTAATCCCACTAGCATGGGCACCCAAATTCCGTGAAATATACGGAACAGTAATTAATGGTGCCAGCATATAGAGAATCTGGTAACCCGCATTATACAAATAGTTCTTGATCACTTTCATCTTTGTTAATCAAACTCCTCATGAACTGCCCTGAGTGCGGCACTTAAAACTTGATCCATGTTGTAATACCGGTACTGACCGAGTCGCCCACCAAACATTACTTGCGGCGTCTTCTCAGCTAGTTTCGTGTATTCCTTGTACAATGAATTATTATGACTGTTATTGACCGGGTAGTAAGGTTCGTCACCACGGTGCCAGTCAGCCGGGTACTCACGAGTAATAACCGTCTTCTCCTTGTCGCCTTTGCCAAACTCAAAGTGCTTGTGTTCGATAATCCGTGTATAAGGTGTTTCAGCGTCAGTATAGTTAACCACGGCGTTACCCTGGTGGTTATCCTCGTTGAGCTCTTCGGTTTCGAAACGGAGACTGCGGTATTCTAATTCACCTAGTTGATAGTCGAAGAACTGGTCAATTGGCCCAGTAAACAGGACCCGGGGATACTTGGCCAGGTATTCATCCTTGTGGTCAAAGAAATCAACACCTAACTCAACATCAATCAGGTCACTCGCCAGCATCTTTTCGACAATTTGCGTGTAGCCACCAATTGGGATGCCCTGGTAACTGTCGTTAAAGTAGTTGTTGTCATAAGTTAGCCGGACTGGAAGGCGGCGAATGATGAAGGCTGGTAATTCAGTAGCCTTCTGGCCCCACTGCTTTTCCGTGTAGCCCTTGACCAACTTTTCATAGATATCGCGACCAATCAACGAAATCGCCTGCTCTTCCAAATTAGCTGGTTGCTTGCCAGCCATTTCTCGGCGTTGCTCATTGATTTTAGCCATTGCCTCAGCCGGTGTCGCCACACCCCACATCTTATTAAAGGTATTCATATTAAATGGTAAGTTATAAATCTCGCCCTTGTAGTTAGCAACCGGACTGTTAGTGTATCGGTTAAACTCAGCAAACTGGTTAATGTATTGCCAAATTGCTTTATTGGAAGTATGGAAAATGTGGGCACCATATTGGTGAACCTGGATTCCATCAACTGCCTTTGTATAAATGTTTCCAGCGATGTGATCACGTTTTTCAATCACTTTGACCAGCTTGCCGCGCTTAGCTGCTTCATAGGCAAAGGTAGCACCGTAAAGGCCGGCACCAACTACTAGATAATCATATTTCATAATTTTAAACCCTCGCTAAATCAAATGTTTCCACGTTGTAATTGAAAAAGAAACAACCATGCCTAGCAATAAGCCAACCGCTGCGCCAAGGAGCGCCATTTTCTTTGTGGATGGTGATGTTTTGCTAGTTGTATCACTTTTACTTGCCTTCGAAAAAAGAGAAACTTGTTTTGCAGAAGGAACTCTTCGAGGTATCTCCTTCGCCGCTGCATCTGTCACTGCATTAACAATCTTTGCTGCTCTCTTAGCGCTGCTGGATTTGACGGATACTTTTATTAAAGTTGTTTGAGCTACTGGATCGGCATTTACCATAGATGATATATCCTTAACAGTATATTCTTTGCGCATATTTTTAGGTAATTCTCTGTGCGCTCGCTTTGCGACATTCTTGCTTTCAGTAATTTTAGCATAGGTTTTTCCTAAACTAATATCTGCTTGAACCTCTTCATTAGCATTGGCCCCTTGATATGAGGTTGAAGTCATAATAGTTCTTTCAGCTTCGTAAGTTGTATGACGTTTATGACGAGCATACAAAATACCCAAAATTCCAAAAATAATTGTAAAACAAGCAATAACGATTATATTTTTCCAAATGATGTTTTTGCTTAATTTTGTTTGTTCGTGATTATTCATTGTTACCTCCAGAAGGTGTCCAAATTTTTTCTTTTGCAAAAAGAGCTAATAAGAATGGGTTATAAACGAAATGAATTATATAAGGTTCAAACATACAGTTAATCGCAACAATTAACATAATGACAGATAAAACATATGTTTTGTTGATTGTAGATCGTATAGCTATTATTGTCATTGAGATAATCACCAAACAAAAGGCAATTAATCCCCACAACAATAACATTCTGACATAAGAGGAATCAATGAAAAAATAATTAATCCCTATATGGTCCATTGGATTATTTTGGAATGAATTTCCCTTAAATCCTGAATAGGTGTGTTCTACAATTTTCCTTCCTAGTAAATTCACATTATATTTTTTAAAAGCTATTTGACCATACATTAACCTCCCAGAAAACAATTTATCAAGTTTATGCAAGATATGGTTGCCAGAATGATAAAAAAATGAAAGAACAATTATCAACGTTGCCAGAATAGGTGTAGCCATCCAGTAAAAAGATGACAAAATACGAGATACTCTATTTCCGTGATATGCTCTTTGTGCAATTTCAACAATCGGAATAAAGAAAAGTACTGCAAAAAAATCTAGCCGTGTATTAGTAAGCCCCATAATTATACAGTCAATGACAACAATACCAAAATAATCCCAAACATTTAGATTTCCAAACCTCAAATAACAATATGCAAGCACAATATACAAGTAGATCGTAGCAGCATATGTGGCATATGCCATTCCCAAAGCATATCGAGTTGGCCTTAATGGGGAATAATATATTAA
Organism: uncultured Limosilactobacillus sp.; assembly: GCF_934202235.1. Taxonomy (GTDB): domain Bacteria; phylum Bacillota; class Bacilli; order Lactobacillales; family Lactobacillaceae; genus Limosilactobacillus. Next base: position 5,443 of record NZ_CAKPXS010000008.1, read on the forward strand.
ATTTGGAATAATTCCGACTAATGCAAATATAAACGTTAATAGCAAGCTAATTACACTCAAATAGAGAAACCATGAAATAATCTTTCTAAATTCTATGTTTTTGGCCCCTACCATCAACAAACAGACAAATACAAAATCCGCATTCTGTGCTTTTCGCCAAACTACTAGGCTAATAACAAAAGCAAAAAATATCAGAAACAATTGTTTTAATTTCCATTTATCAATTATGAAAACTTTACCTAGCAAAAACGGAATAGCCATATAAGAAATTAGTCTTAAGGAATGACCCCCAATAGTTGAACTAAACATAGTATTGAGTAAGAAAGAGGGTATAAAATAAATAATAAATCCCAAAAAATATAATTGCTCTCCAGTAATATAATTACCCAATATAGATATTCCTTTGTTTCTCTCAATATTCATAAGTTCTCCTGATATATAGGCTACACAAAGCTATTTTTTAATCTTAGCAATATAAATTGGACGATGCTTGCTTTGCATATATGTCTTTCCGACGTATTTACCAACAACTCCGGTAAACACTAACTGAATACTCCCAATAAAAAGGGTAATGCAAGCCAATGACGACCATCCAAAGGCACTTGCACCTGGTGAGATAAAATGTCGAATAATGATAAACAGCAATCCTAAAAAAGATACAATCGACAAGAAGAGACCAATCCAAATAGCTAGTGAGAGAGGGGCATCTGAGAAACTCATAATACCATCAACAGCATATTTAGTAAGTTTCCAAACAGACCAATCCGTATCGCCAGCTACCCGTTCTATGTTATGGTAATCGAGATACTTAGTCTTAAAACCGACCCAGCTAAAAATGCCCTTAGAAAAACGATCGTATTCCGCCACAGACAAGACAGCGTTGACCATCTGTCTTGTCATCATTCGGTAGTCTCTAGCACCTGGAATAATCTCAGTATCCGAGATCTTATTAATTACATGGTAGAACTGGCTAGAGAGGAAGGACTTAAACTTTTTTTCGCCTTTACGATCAACTCGTCTTGTACCAACACAGTCATATTCGCCGCTTTCCAGGGAATTAAACATCGTTGGCAACATCGATGGTGGGTCTTGCAAATCCACATCCATTACTACCACATAGTCGCCAGTAGACGCTTGCAGCCCGGCATAGAGTGCTGCTTCTTTGCCAAAATTACGAGAAAAGGAAACAAAGTGAACTTGCTTTGGATGATCATCATGAAGCCGTTCCATTTCCGCGAGCGTTTTATCAGAGGAACCATCATTAATAAACCAATACTCAACGTTAACATCCATCTGCTTAACAACTTTATCGACAGCTGGATAGAATAATGGGATGGATTCCTGTTCATTGTAGCAAGGAACAACAATCGACAGTGTTTTCATTACTACACCTCCCAACATCAAGCATGTCCGACAATCTTCCGTTTAATAAAGTTACCACCCTTGACTAGCCAATTAGTATGCTCCATAAACACATACTTCACATCATGGGTCTTATATTGCGGATGTTGAATCAGCCAAACATCCAGCAATAATTCACTCAGAAAACCATAAACCCGTTGTTCATAGGCGGAATACGAACTAATATCGATCTGGCCTTCCACTTTATGTAGCACATCAAACATCCAAGTCAGGTATTCGTCCAGAGGTTGCTTCTTCATGATGAACATGTTGAACATGTGGGCCCAGGTCCGCTTCATCACCGTTTCAAACGCATCCGCATACTCCGGATAATCTTCTTGAATCACCTGCCGCATCACATTAAATGGCTCATGCTGATGAGCGTGCAGGTAGTGCGACTCGTTGATTTCGATATAATAATTACGCTTTTGGGGCAAGATAATATCGTACTGCCCCAGCAACTCCTTCGCTTTTTCCCCAGAGAGGACTGCATCAAGCGACTTCTTTTTATTTAAGCTCAAGTAGCGACGATAGTGGACCAACCCCAGTGCGTCAACATCAAGGTTCTTCCATCCCCAGTAAATCGCCGTCAATTCGTTATAGTGGGCGTTTTCTTTTGAGATATTATCACCAGTGTTATCGCCCTGAAAAGTATGGTTAACATCCGGATGTAAGTCTTTGCCGACAAAGACCGGTAAGTAGAGCTGGTCTGTTGGCATGGCAACATTCTTATGAGTAGCCACAATAACTTTAACTTTCATTTTTACTCCTTATTAGTACGCACCGGTACTTTTGAAAATACTGATTATATTCTTGACCATAATTTCAAAATCAAAGTGCAAAGATGCCTTATCGACATAGCTTAACTCTAAATCAGCACGTTCTGGGTAACCGATGTTGCTTCGCCCACTTGCCTGCCACAATCCCATTGCTCCGGGGCGAACAGACAAAAACTTATCCACACGGTCGCCATATTCAACTAATTCTTCCTTCACCACTGGTCGCGGTCCAACAATCGACATTTCTCCCCTCAGAATGTTAATGAACTGAGGAATCTCATCAATTGATGTTTTTCTCAACCAGCCGCCCAATTTTGTGATTCGGGGGTCTTCATTTGGTTCTAGTTTGTAATTATTTTGAACATACTTTTTATATAATTCTGGATCTTGATGAAGAATCTCATCAGCCCCCACCACCATTGAACGAAATTTCAGAATCTTAAACGGTTTATGATATTGACCAATTCTGACTTGTTCAAAGAAAACAGGTCCCTTGTTATCCCCAAACTTATCAGTAACCCACACTACCAAAAAAATTGGGCTAAAGACAACCAGCGCTAATGATGATAAAACAATATCACATAACCGTTTGACAAAGCGATACCACCATGACTGGTTGTTTGAATATTTGTATTCAACCATTAATTCAATGCCTCATATTTTCTGAAAAATTCACTAACAAAGATAATACCGAGTCTCTAGTCATTTAGCAAGCGCGGCTTAGCGTTTACTTCTTAACCACGCTCGTGATTCATCCAGGTCAAACCCCTTCGCATATAAACGACGGAGCACCCGTTGTTCACGGTCGCGGCCCTCAAAGCGGCGATACTTCTGCCAGGCTTTTTCTGCCGCAGCTACCAGCAGTTGGTGCTGTTCATCAACAGAAACACTTGGTGCTGCCTCAGCGGCCACTTGCCGCGCTAAGCCAAAACCATAACCCTGCACCGCCAAAGATTGCTCGACTTTTTGTTGCCGGCGACGTGTGGAACTGCGATGATAACGGCGGTATAACTTACCAGCCAGCTTACGCGCATTTGCTGCTTGCTGTTCGGCGGAAAATTCCGCTAAGCCGCCTTCAATGTCAGCTGGACTGACACCCTTCTGGGCCAGCTTTTGACTAATTACCCGCGGCCCCTTCAATGAAGTGTTAACCATGGTTCGTACGTACGCCTTGGCATATTGGCGGTCATCAAGAAGCCGTTCAGCTTTCAGCCGTTCAACGACCTGCTCAATTTGTTCCGGGGCAGCTTCCAAGTCGGCTAGTTTCTTCTGCAGCTCAGCGACCGTCCGTGGTTGATAGGACAAGTAATCTAGCGCCCGTGAGTAAACCTTTGACTGGTGATCGGCCTTTTTAATGATCGCCACCTGCTGGTCGTCAAGTTCGACTCCCTTCAGCAAGCGGTACTTTACCAGCACTTCCTCGCTAACTGGGAAGGCGAACTTGCCATTGAGGTAAATATTATACCTTCCCGCTTTCTTCTGGGCGGTGATTTTAGTAATCTTCGCCATTTCTTAAAATCATCCCTTTACAATTACCCTCCTCAATCGTTTCTATTAGTGTAAGCAGCGGCCGCCACTTACCACTAACCAACCAAAAGGAGAACGCATTATGAATAATTCCGCATTTAAGTCAGCTAAGCTTCGTCTGGAGATGTCCGGTGTCGGTGACAAAAACAAGACGATTGTTACCTTCAACAACCTGGTTCAATCGCCTAGTGCCGACAGCCTGCACATTTTGCAGACCGCGATCGAGACCTTTACTGCCGGAACGATTGAAGATACGCAACTCGTTGTCACTTCCCAACTGAACTAAGCAAAGGAGTCACTAACTGATGAAGAGCTTAAATTTAACTTACAAGGGCAGCCTTGGTAAAACCCACCTGTTGAAGATCAACTACGTCAAGGATGGCCTGACAAAGGCAGAAATTTCCCAGCAAATGAAAGCATTGGCAGATAGCCAATTATTTGCCAAGGACGGCGAACAACTCTATGTTCAACCAGTTTCCGCCAAGTACGTTACCACCACCGAAGAAGTAATCCTCGGGAAGGAAGATTTTAATACCCCGGCATAACCTAATGAGGGCAGCGACTAATGATGGTCGCTGTCCTTTTTATTTACTGCCAGGTCGCGCACCAGCTGGAAGAAAGTCCGCCGCTCTTTGGCTGGTCCCTCAATCAAACCCTGCACCGTCGCATTAATCACTGCGCCAATCATGACCAGCATCCCCGAAATATCGAGCCAGATCATCAGCATAATAAAGGCCCCGATCGTCTTGTAGGAGGTGATGCTGTGGGAGAAAACGACAGTATAGTAGGAAAAGAGTCGTGACAACGCCATCCAGGCCAGGGTCACCGCTAGTGCCCCCACCACCACGTAGCGCAACCGCACCCGGGCGCTTGGTACGAAGTAGTAGAGTAAACTCAACGTCACAAAAAGGCCCCCAAAGGTCACCGGCCACTTGAGTGAAGTAAACAACTGGATATATTCCATACTAAAGTGAAACAGCGGCTGGATGGCTAAAAGCACCTGCTCCCCCAGTCCGTAGAGGATAATCAGAACAAAGAGAATCACAATCACCACGACCATCCACAGAAAAGAGACGATCCGATTAATGACCGGGTTCTGGTTCTCTGCTACCCCGTAGGCATGGTTGACGCTCCGTTGAAAGGCGGCAATACCAGTGCTGGTTGACCAGAGAGCAATCAAGGCCCCGGTAGTCAGCAAGCCGCCGCTCCCCCGCTGCAAAAAGGCGTAGATAAAGGGACGAATGAAGCTGTAAATTGACGTCGGAATCGCGGTTTGCAGGTAAGACGTCACTGTGTCGGCATCGAGCCCCATCATCGGCATCAGGTTACCGACAACGATGATCGCCGGAAAAATCGACAACAGCGTGTAATAAGCGAGCACTGCCGCCGACGCCGACACCTGGGCCATCCGAAAGTGCTTCATAAAGACCTGGATAAAATGTTTAGTTTTGTGGGGAATTTGTTTCATCATTGACTCCATTTATAACGCCCATTTTACCAGGAATAGCCCCTCTTGAACGTACAAAAAGCGAATCGTTGTCAAAAGCGGTTCGCTTTTTTTCTTGTCGAGCTTACTTAAATTCCTTGGTTGCCTCGTTAAAGTACTTAATGTAGTTATCATCGTACAAGTACTTCGCATCAGCTTCCGGATCCTGTGAGGTCAAAATCTTCGGACCATCCTTGGTAATAACCAGGGTGTGTTCATACTGGCAACTCAGGCTCCCGTCAGCAGTCTTCGCCAACCAACCACTCGGGTCGGAAGTATCAGCTTCCCAGGTTCCGGTATCAATCATTGGTTCGACGGTAATCGTCATCCCCTCACGGAGCCGAACACCGTGGCCGTGTTCGCCATAGTGCGGTACCATCGGATCTTCGTGCATCGTTGGGCCAATTCCGTGACCGACAAATTCACGAACGTCGCCATAGCCGTGCTCATCTTCCGTGTAGTGCTGGATGACCGCACCAATGTCACCAATCCGGTTGCCAATGACACACTGGTCAATCCCCATATAGAGGGCCTTGTGGGTCACATCCATCAGGTCGCGAACTTCTTTATTCGGCTTACCAACAGCATAACTCCAGCAGGAGTCACTAAAGGCCCCGTCGAGGTTCACCACCGTGTCGACCTTGACCAGGTCACCATTCTTCAAGACCAGGTTCTTCCGTGGGAAGCCGTGGCAAATTTCGTCATTGACACTCACACAGGTGGCGTACTTGTAGCCTTCAAAACCGATTTGAGCGGCAATTGCACCGTGTTCCTTAAAGTAGCGGCGGGCAAACTCTTCAATTTCCCAACTGGAAATTCCCGGCTTGATAATTGACCGCAAACCAACGTGCATCCCAGCGAGAACCGCCCCGGATTTCTCCATCGCTTCAATTTCTCGCGGTGACTTTAAACTAATCATTAATTAACGCTCCCTCTTTTTAATTACTGTTCCAGTATAGCACTTTGCCGGAAGTCCAGGCAGCCGAAAGCCGATTGTGATATACTAACGGGAGCAATTTATCCAGGAGGCAAAGATTATGGCAAGTGCACTAGTAGTTTATGCCACCATTACCGGTAATAACGAGGACGTTGCCGACATCGTGGCCGAAGAATTAAAAAAGCAGGGCGTGGAAGTCGAAGAAACTGAAATTACGATGGCGGATGCCGCCGACTTCAATGACGCCGACATCTGCGTCGTTTGCCCCTACACTTACGATGAAGGGGCCCTCCCTGATGAAGGTCTCGACTTCTATGACGATCTGCAAGAAGAAGACCTCAGTGGGAAGATTTTTGGGGTCGCTGGTTCCGGTGACACTGCTTATGCCGATGACTATTGCAAGGCAGTCGACAAGTTCGACGCTGCCTTTGCCAAAACGGGCGCTAAGCGCGGTGCTGGCCCGATCCACATCAACCTGGCACCCGATGCCGACGATATCACAACACTGGATGCCTTTGCTGATCAACTCGTCAAGGCTGCTAACTAAGGAGTTTCGCCGTGATTGCTCAACTATGGGATAAGTACAAGCAAGTGGTTTCCTATCTCTTTTGGGGGGTGGTAACCACCGTCGTCAACATCAGTGTCTTTCAGTGGCTCAGCTCCGGGGTGCACATGAACTATCAGGTGGCCAACATCATCGCCTGGTTCTTATCTGTCCTGGTCGCCTACTTTACCAATAAAGTGTGGGTCTTTAATTCCCACTACACGACGGTCAAGGCCTTCGTGATTGAATTTGTTGCCTTTTATTTTTACCGTGGACTGACCCTCTTAATCGACGTCGCCTTCATGTTCGTCGGCGTCACTGTCCTGCAATTCAACTCGCCGGTCGAACAGTTAGTTGTGAAGACACTTGACAACGTCGTAGTGTTTATCGCCAACTTTATCTTTTCGAAATTTTTGATCTTTAAACAGCAAAAAAAGTTTGAACGTTAAAAAAAGTCATTGGGAAACACGAATTTCCCAATGGCTTTTCTTATTTTAAGTAATCTTCAATGAGGTGAACAATCCGCTGGGCGGCCTGGCCGCCACCAAAGGAGTCACGGCTCCTGGTCATCCGCCAATAATGGAACTTCTTGTGCAGGAGCTCGAAGACTGCCTGCTGAATCTTCGTTGGGTCAATCCCCACCAGCTTTGCTTGCTTATGCTTGACGACTTCCGGCCGCTCAGTCTTATCCCGCAAGAGCAGGACTGGTTTCCGCAGCACCGATGCCTCCTCCAGTGCACTGCCGGAGTCCGTCACTAGCAGGTAGCTACGCGCCGCCAGGTTAATATAGTCGGTAAATGGCAACGGCTGGGTAATCGTGATCCGCTCATGGTGGTCCAGGATGCGCTCAGCCGCACTCATCACTTCAGGAACAGGGTACAGTGGGTAAACCAATTGCACATCGTCATTGGTTTCCACAATATCCTTCATCGTGGCTAAGAGCCGTTCCAGTTTCTCGCCGCGGTTTTCCGGTCGCTGAACAGTCAGGAGGATAATCCGTTTGTCACCAATCTCCTGCAACAAGGGACTATCATAATCTTCTTTCAAGTTTTGCTGAACGGCGTCGATAATCGTGTTGCCAGTAACATGAATCCGCCGTCCCGGATGGTGCTCTAATAAGAGGTTATGGCGGGCAATGTTAGTTGGCGCAAAATAAAGGTCAGCCATCACGTCGACTAGCTGCCGTTGCAGTTCATCCGGAAACGGCCGCGTCTTATCGTGGGTTCGCAATCCTGCCTCGACGTGAGCTAGTGGTAAGCGGTGGTAGGAAGCGCAAAGACTCCCTGCCAGAGTGACGGTCGTATCACCGATCACAATGATCATGTCTGGCTGCGCCGCGTTGACGACGTTGTTGAGGTTGTGAATCATTGCCGCTAACCCTTCCAGGTTATCGAGCTTGGCCGGTAGGGTCTGGAGGTCAAAATCCGGTGCTAAACCCAGGTTCTGCATCGTTTGCTGGAGGAGGGTCGAATGGGCGCCGGCAACCGTCAAAACCGGTTGAAACTTGGCAGAATTAGCCATCAGGTGAATAATCGGCGACAACTTGATTGCTTCGGCCCGCGTGCCGAAAAAGAACATAATCTTTGCAGCGTTTGCCATTCTCCTCTCCTCCCTTCATCGATATTTTAATTGTACCGCTAAGCATGGGGCAATTCTATGAACAAAAGATGAAATTTATTAACAAACCGCCAAGACATCAGAAATTAGTATCAAAATTTATTTTTACAAAGCTGAAAGAGTCATTATTCTAAATTCACTAATAAAATATAGCTTGAGATTGATCCAAATATTTATTCATAAACCCCATTTTTCACTTTCAACACCCGACCTATATGCAGATATGTCGGGTGCTCAGAGCTAAATTTTGCCAAAAAAATATCGGCCAGTGCCTGCTGACACTAGCCGCTTTTTTATGATCACTTTTTAAACTGTTCGTTATGGTCCACCCGTAGCTTATCCAGCCACTTAACCAGTGCCCAGATAGGCAAGCCAACGATGACGATCCCAATGAAGAGGAGGACGCCGGCCGGGTCGTTAAAGACTTCGCTGACCAGGACAAAGAGGCCACCAAGGAGGGCGACCAGCGGAAGCACCGGGTACAGTGGCACCGAGAACGGCCGCTTCGCTGGGTCCGGCTGCCGATGACGGAGAACGAAGATGCCGACAAAGGCCATCGTGTAGAAAATGTAGACCGTGAAGACACAGAGGTCTGACAAGTGGTCGGGATCAAAGAAGCACATCATCAACGTTGCCAACACCAGGATAAAGATGGTGGCGTTAACTGGCACCCGCGACTTGGGCGTCACATAGGCCAAGTAGCGCGAGAACGGCAAGTCACGGCGCTTCGCCATCGCGTAGACAATCCGTGGAAAAGTCATCATTTTCCCGTTAAGAGTTCCCATCATTGAAATAATGATTCCCAGTGATAGCAGCTTCCCACCAACTTGGCCGAAAGCGGAAGTGGCGAGGTAGGCAGTGGTGTTTTCGCCTAAGCGGTGGATCTGGTTAACCGACAAGAAGCGGAAAACGCCGTAGGTGATTAAGGTATAGATTACCAGCACCGCGGTAATTCCCATGATGATCGCCCGTGGCAGCAGCTTCTGCGGGTTCTTCATCTCACCACCGAGATTAGCAATCAAAATCCAGCCATCGTAGCCGAACAGCGTCGCGAGCACCGCTACCCCGAAATTGCCAGTACTCTGGTGAACCTCGGTCAGTGTCTGCCCGAGAGCGTGTTGGTGGCCGAAGAAAATCCCGAAGATGATAATCGCTGCGATCGGGATCAGCTTTCCGGCCGTGGTAATCACCGCAAAGGCGGCACCGACCTTGTTCTCCAGCATATTCATCAAAGCGATCAACAGAATGGTAATCACGGCCAAGGGAATTCGCCAGGCCGCCGACAAGCCAAAGAAGTTGGCCATCAGAATACTCATGAAACCGGCCACTGCGGCGATAATCGCTGGCCCGTAGACAATCACCTGCATCCAGCCAGCTAAGAACCCCATTAATCGGCCATACAGCTCTTCAATGTAGACGTACAGGCCCCCGGTGTAGGGCATCTGAGCCCCAATTTCGGCAATCGTTAACCCGCCGGTCAGGGTAATGACCCCACCGAGCACCCAGGCGACCAGTGCCATCGTGGAGGAACCGGCACTATCCAAGACTGAGCCCTGTTTAAAGAAGATCCCGGAGCCGATGATCGTCCCAATCACGATTGACAGTGCCGACCAGAACCCGAGTGAACGTTTTAATTCGTTTGCTGGTTCTTTTTCCACGTTAATTCCCCCATTCATTTTATTAGAGTTTTCTCATTTTACCATAAACTAAGCCGAAAGAAAACGCCATTCTTACCGGCCCCACAAGAACTGGTTGATCAGCTTAAAGACCCGCGGGTTTTCGTGCAATTTACTGTGCTGGGCGTTTTTACCGTGGATTACCACCTGGCGGTACGAAGCCGGACGATTACCGAGCATCTCCTTGATCGACCGTGATGACTGATTATCGATCCACCCGTCAGTGCCGCCACCCTTGTCACCCATGATGTTGAGTACCTGGGCGTGCGGGTAGTTATTTTTGAGGTTCTGCAGGTGAGTGACCATCCGCTGGAAGACCTGGTTATTCACTGGTGCTCCCGTCAAACCAGCTCCCGCGAGGACCACCTGTTTTTTCAACCGTGGCATCCCCTTTTCCTGACCATAGTCATTCAAAAAGGCGAAGTTATCGGTGTTGCCCATCGAATGCCCAACGAGATTGAAGGTCTTGATCCCGTCTTCTTCCTTGAGTTTCCAGACCACGTTGCGGATGTAGCGGCCGCCCTCCGCCATGTTGGTATTGCGGTTATTCTGTAAGTTGACCTGGACAATTGGGTTGCGCTTGCCCTTAATCGACGGGCCATGCAAGGCCACGCGGCCATCCGCTTTTACTTGCGCCTGGACGACCGTCTCAGTCACCCCGGCTTTGCGGGCAGCAGCGACCATCGAGTCCTCGGCCCGCGAACTTGACCCGTAACCGTGGACAAAGATCGTCGGTGTCGTCGAATGGACCCACTTCTTTTGTGCCTGCCGGTTGGTGCAGCCGGCCAGGCCGACGACTAACAATAGTAGTAGGATGTTTAACCAGGATTTTTTCATGACTGACTCCCTTCTGAAAAAGGCCCCGGTTGCTCCGGGACCCGTTTACTTTCTGCGATGCGTGTGCACGAAATACAATATCACCATTAACAGGATCAGTGCCCCGGTCAGCAGGATCGTGTCAACCCAGGCCAGGTGCCGGTTGGCTAACGGCAGGTAGGTGTTCATCCCGTAAAAGCCGGAAACGATCGGTGGGATGGCCAAGACTAATGACCAGACGGTGAGAAACATCATCGTGTCATTCAGGCGGTTATTTAACAGGTTGCCAAACGACTCCGCGGTTTCGCTCAGTTCATCACTGACGACGTCAAACATCGCCTGGCACTGCTTAAATTCGACCAGTGTGTCAGCCAGCTGCTGGCTAATCTGTTGGGTGCGTTCCGGTTGGGTACCAAAAAATTGCCGCAGGATCCCCTGTAATTCCTGCATGGCGACCAGGTTGCTCCCGGTGGCCGCGCGAAGATAAATCAGCCGCGTCCTAAGCAGGGATAAGCGGTCCAGCCGCCGGTTAGTAATCCGGTAATTGAGCTGTTGGTTAGACAAGCGGTCTGTCCGCGCAATAATGTCGTCCAGTGCGCTGAAGTACGGTTGCAAAACCCGGTTAATAATCCGCAGGATGGGCTCACTCACCTGCCCCGTTGGGTTGACCGGCATGTGAGCAAACATCCACCGCTGGTTGCGGACGTGGCTGACGGTGACTAAGACCTGATCGTTGAAGGCCAGACACAGGGGGCTCGTCCGCTGTTGCTGGTTATTGGGTCCACTGACCACCCGTAAAACTAGTAAGGCACAATGGGCCACCATGTCGGCTGCCGCCCGCGGTTGCTCGTGCCGGTCTAACAAGTAATTCTTAAACTTTGTCGGAAAATGGTACTTAGCAACGACGGTGGTCACCTCTTCCGGGTTCGGCGTCACCAATTCCACCCAGGTGTAGTGCTGAAAAGCTCGCTCTTTAATCATTGACGACCCCTAGGCTAGCTGTAAGCGGCCGAGCGCGTGTTCAACGTGGTGCTGGTCACTGGATGGCGCCTTTTCAAAGGCCACGCCGTACTTCTCAGCGTGACGGGCAGCCAACTTGACTGCCTTGCCATCAACCCCGTCTTCACAAACAATGGCGGTATCCACCTGACGCAGGGCCTGCTTCAGCTTACTCGACGTCACGTTTTGCGGACGCGAGGCGTCCAGGCCGTAGAAGACACCGTGGTGGTCGGCCATTACTTCGCGCAGTGGTCCCCATTGTTTTGGCTTGGCACTGATCACCAGCACTTTTCGCTGGTGCAAGTCGAAATGAGGATCAACTGGTTTGGTAGCGGCTGGCTGCGCTGCCGACTGCGGCGTCGATGTCTGTTGCGGCTGGTCGGCGTGATGATCATTGACCGTTTCGCCTTCGTAAGCCCAGCGCAGGGTCCCGGAGGCAGCATCGCGCATCCCGTGACCGTGGTCATAGTAGGCAAAGTCAATTGGCATCCCCGCGTGGAGGCCGAGCTTGCCATAGCGCTTCGGGTCGATTAGCAATGTCGCCCCTTCTTCGGCGTCCAGCGGTGAATCACCGTTCTGCGTTTCGCTGATCTGGAACATCTTCGTCCCGGCCACTTCGCGCAGTGGTGCCCGCCGGAGAACCTGGATTGGTCGGCCATCGTGCTGTACCTTCAGTTTCTTGATGATCGGCGCTAAGCCGGCACCGTGGCGTTCGCCTAGTTCGACCACGTCGCCATCTTCCAGCTCATATGGGAGGGCGTGGAGGACCCGTTCGGAGTAATACTGGCGGTTGATCATCGCCCCGCTGAGCTTGCGGTGAACGACGTAACGATTGTCAGCCGCCAGCTCGGCTTCGGTCGGCTCCGCTGGTTGGTCACTAGTCGTTGCTGATGTGGGTTTTGCCGTGGCCGGCTGCTTTTCCGTTTCCGGCTGTTCTCCCTTAGCCGACTCATCGTCGCTGACCTGGGTCAACGGGGTGCTCTCTCCCTGATTGGCGACATTATTCAATGACTTATCCAGCAACGAGGCAAACTCGCCACTGACCTGCTTCGGCATCTTTTCGCCGGGGTGGTCAACTAATTCGTGCGTCCGCCGGTGGTGCTGCCCCTGATGGTCTTCATGGTGGCCACCTTCCGTCCCTGCTTGGTGGTGTTCATCCTCGCGACGCCGCCGCATCCGGAAACGGTGACTTCCCTGCTGACGATCATCATCCCGGTGGTGATGGTGGCGGTGGTTCCAGTCTTCATCCCCGTCACCGACTGCCCAGTCATCGACCGGCTGCAGGCGGTTCAGCAGCCGCAAAATCATCGTCAAACTCCGCTGGGTTTGCTTGAGACTGGCGGGATCGTCACTGGTGTGTTTTAGTAATTCCATTAATTCATTGCGGTAATCATACATTGTGGACCCTCCCAAATTTATTTCTGGTCCTATTGTAACAGTTTCCACCACCCAAACCGTGATAGAAAGGCCGCGATTGACAAAAAAGATGTAAATATAAAAAAAGCAGGGTTGGCATGCACCCAACCCTGTCGTACTGATTTAACCAACAATATCATTAACGTACTGTTGCAATTGTTTGAGCACCGCGGGCGAAAGATGGTTGACTACTGTCCCGTGACGTGATTGAAAATCGAAATTTTGCAACTGCCATAAGACCACATACCCTTTGACACCCGTACCATTGCTCCCATTAATTAACAATGGGAGGTAGCGAGGATTATTATGACGGTCAACAGTCGTAATGGGAAAACCGACAAACATTCCCGTTGCCTGACTATAAGCATCCGTACTCATCACCACGTAATGTCGCCGGATATTACCTTGCCGGGGATTATGGCCCCCCATTTCGTGACCAGCGTGTGGTTCAGCATCCGCGATTATCACATTGCCCTTGTGTGGCATCCTCATTAGTCCAATCTTTCCTTACCAACTGGCTTAACCGGCTACAAAGCGGGATCTTCTGCCATGTCCCTTTGGTAATCGTATTCTTGCCACTCTTTAGTAGCAAAAACATTTTGATGCTTCTGGACTGGTGTGAAGACAATCGTGGTTCCCACATTGGCGACCTCATATTCGACAGCTACCGTCTTAATTTCTTCCGGTACCATCAAGATTTTTGAGTCCCCTAATCTTCGCAACTTAACCCTCATAAACTGCCACCTCCGTTAATATATACATAGTATATATTACACGAGATAATTACCAACAAAAAAGCAGCGGCATAACCGCTGCTTCTCATTAATTTTACTTAGGCATTTTTCAGACTTGCTAGACGGTCCTTGGCCGCGGCCAGCTTATCTTGCCATTCAACGGCCTTCTGCTTTTCGGCGTTAACGACCTTTTCCGGGGCGTTGGCGACGAACTTCTTGTTGGCCAGCTTCTTGGCAGAGCGGTCAACTTCCTTCTGCAGCTTGGCAATTTCCTTTTCCATCCGTTGTCGTTCCTCATCCAGGTCGACCAGTTCGGCCATCGGGATGAAGACTTCGGCGTTGGTAATCACTGCCGACATTGCCAGCTTTGGCGCCGTCAGGTTAGCGTCCAACTTGATCTCGCTGGTGTTGCAGAACCGTTGGATGTAGTCCTGGTTATTGGCAAAGATCTTGGCTACTCCATCGTTAGCCGGCTTGATCAGCAGTTCGACCGGCTTGGATAACGGGGCGTTGGCCTCGTTCCGGATGTTCCGGACAGCGGTGATCAACTCGATCAGGCGGTCCATCTGGACTTCGGCGTCCGGGTTAGCCAGTTCATCATGGGTCGTCGGGTAGTCGGCAACCATGATTGATTGACCCTTGTGCGGCATTGATTGCCACAGCTCTTCGGTCGCAAACGGCATGATCGGGTGGATCAGCCGTAGCGTCTGGTCAAGGACGTAGGCTAGGATGTCACGGGTAGCGGCCTTTTCTTCAGCTGTCCCGTTGTTGAGCGTTTCCTTGGTTAATTCAATGTACCAGTCACAGAGGTCGTTCCAGATGAAGTTGTACATTGCCCGGCCAGCTTCACCAAATTCGAACTTCTCAAACTGTTCGTTGACCTGCTTGACCGTCGCGTTGAGCTTGCTCAAGATCCAGCGGTCGGCCAGGTTCCACTTGCTTTCGTCCGGCAGGACCGGCTTGGTATCGTCAGCCAGGTTCATGATCACGTACCGGCTAGCGTTCCAAATCTTGTTGATGAAGTTCCAGGCCGCGTCCATCTTCTTGTAGGAGAAGCGGATGTCCTGACCCGGCGTCGAGCCGTTAGTCAGGAACCAACGGAGGGCGTCGACCCCGTACTTGTCGATGACGTCCATCGGGTCAATCCCGTTGCCCAGCGACTTACTCATCTTCCGGCCCTGTTCGTCACGGATCAGCCCGTGGAGGATGACGTTACGGAACGGTGCCTTACCGGTAAACTGGAGACTTTGGAAGATCATCCGGGAAACCCAGAAGAAGATGATGTCGTAGCCGGTCACCAGGGTGCTGGTCGGGAAGTAACGCTTGAAGTCGGCGGCGTTAGTGTCTGGCCAGCCCATCGTGGTGAACGGCCAGAGGGCACTGGAGAACCAGGTATCGAGGACGTCGGGATCTTGTTCCCAGTTTTCCGCATCTTTTGGTGCTTCCATGCCAACATAAGTTTCGCCGGTCTGTTTATTGTACCAGGCCGGAATCTGGTGACCCCACCACAGCTGACGGGAGATGACCCAGTCGTGGGCGTTTTCCATCCACTGTTCAAAGGTGTGTTCAAACCGCTTCGGCACGAAGTTGACCGCATCGTCGGTCTTCTGGTTGTCGAGGGCAGCCTGAGCCAATGGCTTCATCTTGACGAACCACTGGGTCGACAGGCGGGCTTCCACCTGCACCCCGGTCCGTTCGGAGTGCCCAACGGAGTGGACAATTGGTTCAACCTTCAGCAGGTAACCACCCTCGTCGAGGTCGTGGACAATCGCCTTGCGGGCAGTAAAGCGGTCCATCCCCTGGTACTTACCACCGTTTTCGTTGAGCGTGGCGTCTTCGTTAAAGGTGTTCAGCTCTGGCAGGTTGTGGCGCTTCCCGACGAGGAAGTCGTTCGGGTCGTGGGCTGGCGTAATCTTCACCATCCCGGTCCCGAAGTCCGGGGTCACGTAGTCGTCGGCGATGATTTCAATCTCACGGTCAACTAATGGCACACGGATGTGCTTACCAACCAGGTCCTTGTAGCGTTCATCCTTCGGGTTCACCGCCACCGCTTCGTCCCCGAACATCGTTTCTGGCCGGGTCGTCGCAATTTCGATGTAGTCCTTGCCGTTGAAGGTTGTCCCGTCGGTGAATGGATACTTAACGTGGTAGAAAGCGCCCTTGTCATCCTTGTGAATCACTTCGATGTCGGACAGGGCTGTCCGCGCTTGCGGATCCCAGTTGATGATGTAAGTACCGCGGTAAATCAGGCCCTTCTTGTACATGTCAACGAAGACCTTGCGTACCGCCTTGTTCAGCCCTTCGTCCAGGGTGAACCGTTCACGGTCGTAGTCCACGGAAATCCCCATCTTGGCCCACTGCTTGTGGATGATGTCGGCGTATTCGTCCTTCCAGTCCCAGACTTGTTGGACAAACTTTTCGCGCCCCAGGTCGTAACGGGAAATCCCCTGCTTACGTAACCGGGCTTCCACCTTGGCCTGGGTAGCAATCCCGGCGTGGTCCATTCCTGGAACCCAGAGGGTGTCGTAACCCTGCATCCGCTTACGACGGATAATGATATCCTGCAGCGTCGTGTCCCAGGCGTGCCCTAGGTGGAGCTTCCCGGTAACGTTCGGCGGCGGGATCACGATTGAGTACGGGTGTGCTTTCTTATCGCCACTTGGTTTGAAAAGACCTTCGTCGATCCACCACTGGTAGCGGCCGCTTTCAACCGCTTGCGGATCGTACTTGGTCGACATTGATTTCTTGTCTGCCATCATAAATCCTCCAATTCTGCTTGCACTTGTTAATTCGTTGACGAAGAGAAACTCAGTTTGCAACTCTGTATTGGCTTATGGGGCTGGAACGCCGTGGACACAACTTCAAGCCAAGCGTTGCTTGTCTTGAAGGGTGGTCTTATCGTAAGCTCAGTTACACTTCGCTAACGACAATTTCACGGCTGAGCCCCAGCCAATACTCAGACTTAATCAAACAAGGTCTAAACTTGAAAACCACCAGCCGGTCTCATTGGCGATATTTGTCCCTGGTCAAGACCTCACTTTGAATACAAACTGGGTTGGCTTCAAGTAGTGGCTGACGCGTTCCAGACCAGATACTAGTGAAACCTTCAGGATGCAGTGACCTGTCAATTGCGACAAGTGCCAGGCATGCTCAGTAGCGACATTAGTATTAGCGCGGGCCAACGGCCAAGCTTAGACTAAGGTTCAGCTTTGAGACCAATTCAATTGGGCTCAAAGTGGACCCGCTACGTTCCAGCATGCAAATGGCACCAGCAATTGACTAAACAAAAAGCCCGTCCTATCAATAATAGGACGAGCTAACTCGCGGTACCACCTAACTTGGGTCTAACAACCCCGCTTGAAGTTGGTAACGGAGGGCCACTCCGCGATCGCCTACTATTAGTTCAGCGACCGAACTCGCGAGCTACTTTTCCCGCGACCGACTGACACCCTTGCAGCAAACGGGTGCTCTCTAAACAGCCGGTCAGCGTTTCTTCTCGGTCAACGTTTAATGTCTAAATGTTAATCAACTTTCCCCCGTCCGTCAAGACCTACTTTTTCAGCTGGTCTAAAACGTGGAGTGCTGCCAGGTAGTCTGGTTCATGAGTTTGTTCCTTGACGACCTGCTCGTAGATAATCTTGCCGTTCTCATCCATGATGATGATTGAACGGGCCAGCTGGGCCTCGTCCGGAATCAGGAGCTTCAGCGCGTAGCCAAAGGACTGTTCGTAATCGGACATCAATTGAATGTGGTCGAGCCCCGCCGCAGCGCACCAGCCGCGTTGTTCAGCGACGGTATTGGTGGAAACGGTGATGAAGTTCACCTCTGGATAATCTTCCATCGCCCGGTTAAACTTCCGCGTCTGCATGCTGCAAACTGGGGTATTAATGTTCGGTACGACGCTAAACAGCGTCACCTTGCCAAATAATTCCCGTGTCTTAACCCGCTGGTTATCCTTGTCGAATAACTTGAAGTGCGGAATATCCTCACCCACCTTCGGCAAATCGCCGACGGTTGACAGCGGCTGACCTTTGAACGTTACTTCCACGAGCAAACACTCCTTTCGGTAAGCGACTAGTGGCCTGCTCTCACCACTAGCTCTCATTAAATTTTAATCTGAGATTACTCTAAGGATAACATAATTTACCGACCAGAACCAGGCGAATGTGGCCCCTTCGTTGCTAACTAAAGCAGTTCGGCAAAAACGTCTTCGTTAGCGTTTAAGAACTCATCCCCGGGGTGAATGGTCGTGATCTTAATCCCGTCAAGTGCCCGTTGCATCAGCCCGTCAACGTCAAGGGCTTGTTCATACTGCCGCGCCTTATCCACCCGCGGCTTCGTCTTCGGCCGGGGCGGCGTGAAGACAGTACAACAGTCCTCATATGGCAGAATTGATAAGTCATAAGTGTCGAGGTCCTCGGCAATCTTGATAATCTCGGTCTTATCGTAGCTGAGCACTGGTCGCAGGACTGGCAGGTTCGTCACCTCTTCGATTGCCCGCATACTTTCCATCGTCTGCGATGCCACCTGGCCGAGGGATTCACCATTAAAGACGGCCAACCCGCGGCGGCGGTGCGCTAGTTCCACGGCCAAGCGCAGCATGAACCGCCGCTGAACCGTCATCAGGTACCCTTCCGGTACCTTTTCCTTCACCGTTTCCTGGATTTCGGTAAACGGGACCTGGATAAACTTGATCCGACCAGAGTACTTGGCCAACTTGGCCGTCAGTTCCTTGGCCTTAGCGAGGGCCTGTTCACTGGTGTACGGTGGACTATAGAAGTGGACCATTTCCAAGTCGACGCCGCGCTTCATTGCCAAGTAAGCGGCGACTGGCGAATCGATCCCGCCGGAGAGCATCATCATCCCCTTGCCGGCAGTTCCCACGGGCAATCCGCCGGCGCCCTTGATCGTTTCACACGAGAGGAAGATGCCGTTCTTCCGGATTTCCACCCGGATTTCCAGGTCGGGATGGTGCACGTCAACAGTTAGCAAGCCCGGAAACGCGTCGAGGACGGCGGCCCCCAGGTCACGGTTCATCTGCATGGCATCCATTGCAAAGTCGTGGTCGGCCCGCCGGGTTTGAATCTTAAAAGTTTGCGGGTGGTCGACCAGCTTCTTAACCAGTGCGATTGCCGCTTCCTTGGTTGCCCCAAAGGTCCGCTCAACCTTAATGCTTGGCGAGAAGTTCTGAATGCCAAAGACAGCAGATAAGCGGTCCATCACCGGCTGACTCGGTGTCCCGTTGAGGGTAATGTGCAACCGGTCAGGTCCGGGATGGACTTTCACGTCAGGAAAGTCGTGCACGGCATGGCGGACGTTGCTGCCGAGGCGGTCAATAAAGGACTTACGGTTATGGCCCTTGGTGGATAATTCACCGTAGCGGACCATCACTTCATCATAATTAATGGTCATCTCGTTCCTCCCTAATTGATAATCTTCTGAAAACCAGCGTAAAGTTCGTCGAAGACACGGTTGAACTCGTCGGCTTCTGCCAACGTGTTCTGGTCGCCGAGGCTCACCCGGACGGCGCTGGTGGCTTCCTTATCCGGCACCCTCATCGCTACCAGGGTCCCGGCCTCGTCGGTCTTCTTGGAAGCGCAGGCCGACGTGGTCGAAATATAGATCCCGTGCTCTTCAAAGGCGTGGACAATCGTTTCCCCGCGAACGCCGACGATGGCAAAGGTCAAAACGTGCGGCGCAAAGTGCGGGTTATCGCTGTCGCCGGAAAAGATTTTAATATGTGGCTTGCCCACCAGGTGCTGGTAAATGCGGTGCTTAATCGCCAGTTCGTTTTTGACAGTTGCTGCTTCATTTTCCTTGACCAGGCGGAGCGCCCGTGCCAGGGCCACATCCCCCGCCAGGTTTTCCGTCCCGCTGCGGTGGTTGTGCTCCTGCCCGCCACCAGCCACCAGCGGCATAATTTTGCGGCCAGCGCGGTGGAAGACAAAGCCGGTCCCCCGCAGGCCATGAAACTTATGGCCGGAGAAAGTGGCAAAGTCGACCCGCGGGCCAAAGACCATTGAATCCAGCCCCTTACCGACGGCCTGAACCGCGTCGACATGGAAGTGAATCTTCGGGTACTTTTTCAAGACCTCACCGATTTCGTTAATCGGCTGGATCGCTCCCATTTCGTTATTAACGGCCATGATTGATACCAGGATGGTATCGGGACGGATGGCAGCCGCAACGTCGGCGGGGTTCACCCGCCCTTCGCCATCGACTGGTAGCACCGTGATGTCATAACCTAGTTCTCGCAACTCGTTCATCGTGTTGGCAACGGCGCCGTGTTCGACACTCGAGGTAATGATGTGCTTACCATACTGTCGCTTAGCGAACGCCGTCCCCTTGATGACGGCGTTATCACCTTCCGAGCCGCCAGAGTTGAAGATAATTTCTCCCGGCTTGACACCACACAGCTTCGCAACCTGGGCCCGGGCCTGCTCCAGGAGGTTCCAGGCCGGCTCCCCCAGCTTATGCAAGCTCGACGGGTTGCCCCACACGTCGGTGGCCACCTTGTTAAAGGTTTCCAAGACCGCCGGTAGCGGCCGGGTGGTGGCACTGTTATCAAAATAAATCAAGTTGGCCTCTTCCTTTCATTTATCGTGATGCGTAACAAAGCCTAACGTCCCTGACGAACGTTAGGCTTCAGTAAACCCGCAATATTATAACAAATCTGGTCCCAAATTACAGGTTTAAAGGGTTGGAACTAGTCGGACATCAGGGTCCGGTTTTTAACGTCGTTATAGTAGGAATCCTCAATCCGCTTCAGTGCACCGGGTTCAGCGATTTCCAGAGCGGTAGCGATGGTTTCCATGGCCTGCTTGTACTCGTAGGCGTCGTAGTACTTTTGCGCTTCGGCAGCCGCCGCGGTGACATCTTCATTGTCATCCAGGCGGTTGGCGTACTGCATTAACCGTTCAGTCAACAGCGCGGCATCGCGGAGGTCGTCGGTCTTGTCACTGAGCGTCTGCATGTCTGATTGGACCATCAGCAACTGCTTGGTAATCTCGTCCATGTTCAGCTTATCGGCGTGGATGTTTTCGTTGAGCTTACCGATTTCGTCACTGACCATAAAGAAGTAGTCGAGGTAGTGTTTACTCAATCCCGGTAAGTTCAGCGCTTCGGCGTGCCGCTTAATCGCCTTAATCTGACTGGCAAAGTGCTTAACCGCCTTTTCGGCGCGTTGCTCATCTTCCTGCATCATCGCGACGTTATCGTTAATCTTCTGCTGTTGCACTTCCACGTCGTTGAGCGATTTTTCACCCTGCTGGCAGTGTTCCAGGATCCGGCTATCAACCGCCGTCTGGTTTTTGACCGCGGCGCGATCCTCCTGGTACTGGTTGGCAATCGACGTCAGCTGCTCGTCCAGCTCGCGGGTGTTGGCGACCTCGTCATTATTAAAGGTGTAGGACTCGCTCAGCCGGGTCAGCAGTGACTTTAATTCATCATTTTGCTTGCGCGCGTGTTCCAGGTGGGAACCCAGATTATCTAAGGCTGGTTGAACGTGCTCGCGGGCGTCGATTTCCCGTTGCATGATGTCGTAGTAGTGGTCGATCTGGGTCTTCAAATGTTCGTTGGTGTGGGCCACATCCCCTAACTGCAACTGGTTGAGCTGCTCGAGGGCCGTCGTTGATTCCTGCTGGAGACTCTTAATCTTGTCTGCTAAGTGGTCTTCAACAAAGTGGTAGTGCTGGTCACTGAGCTGTTCAACGGCGCTGCTCAGCTCCTTGAGCTGGTCGGGATAGACCGTCAGCAACGGCTTGTAGAGGGCTGGCACCTGCTTGACCAGTTGCTGGAAGCCAGTGAGTTCTGTCCGCAGGTTTTTCAGTAATTCATTGGCGGCCAGGAAGTCGCCGCTCTTGGTCATCTTAACGAAGTGCTGGTAGTCACCTTCCAGGTCAGCCAACCGTTTTTCCAGGAGGTGGACACTCTTACCAAACTGGTAACCATTATCATCAAATTGCTGGTGGAAGTCCTGGATTTGCTTGCCCAGCGTTGCCACGGCGGTCTGCTGACTGCCCTGCAGCTGGGTCAGTTCATTGATGTCCTTGCTAATTGTCCGCGATGTTTGCTGGATGGCCCCCAGCTCAGCGGCTAAGTCGTTCAGCTGTCCCCGGGAACTGAATAATTTCGTTCCTTGCAGCAGTTGCCCCGCATTGCCGACCTGCTCATCAATTTTCTTCAGCGGTTTCAGTACCTGCTCGTGGTAATTTTGAGCCACGTCATCTGCCGCCTTCTTGGTCCGGCCAGCGAGGTTGGCTTCATCCAGCTGATGCAGTTGGTCAACAATTTCGTCCTCGTTGATGCCCTGCCGCAAGTGTTGCAGCTGGGCGACCGCCGCTTTGCCCTGGTGCTGCAGGTATAGCACACTGACCAAAATGACAATGACGACCACCAAAACAACCACTAATACTTTAAACATGAAAATTTCCCCCACCTTAGCGCGTAATGTCACTCAAATTGTATCATAGTTATAGGAAAAGATTCATCGCGGTTTCTGATTTTCTTCGCCGCTGCTTGATTGACAGGAAGGCGTCAGCGCGATATGATGGTTCTTGTGTAAAATAATTGCAGCGGTGAGTGGCAAGCTCGTCAACAGACTGGTGCCCAAGCGGTGTTTCAAGTAACCGCGGCTGCATAGGTGAACGATTCAGATCAGCCTGCACGAATGCCAAACTCACGATCGAATTATTTTACTCCAAATTAATTTACTTGGAGGAACATTAATATGTCTCGTTATACTGGTCCAAGCTGGCGTGTATCTCGCCGCCTTGGTGTTTCACTTTCTGGTACTGGTAAGGAACTCGAACGTCGCCCATACGCACCCGGTGACCACGGCCGTGACCGTCACGGTAAGATGTCTGAATACGGGATGCAGCTGCGCGAAAAGCAAAAGCTGCGTATGATGTACGGGATGACCGAACGTCAATTCGCTAACCTGTTCGTTCGTGCCGGCAAGATCAAGGAAGGTACTCACGGTACTAACTTCATGATCCTGCTGGAACGGCGGCTGGACAACATGGTTTACCGTCTCGGCCTGGCTACTACTCGTCGCCAAGCTCGTCAGCTGGTTAACCACGGCCACATCACTGTTGATGGCAAGCGCGTTGACATTCCATCATACGAAGTCAAGGTAGGCCAAGTGATTGCCGTTCGCGACAAGTCCAAGAAGCTTGACGTTATCCTGAGCGCTGTTGACGCTGTTGTCAGCCGCCCATCATACGTTGAATTCGACAAGGACAAGCTGGAAGGCAAGCTGGTTCGTCTGCCAGAACGTGAAGATATGAACGCTGATATCGACGAAGCCCTGATCGTTGAATACTACAACAAGTAATCTTTACTGGTTACTCGGCTTTGTTCAAGGAAGCATCCGGAATTTCCGGGTGCTTTTTTCTGTTGGTTGATAATGTTGCCCTGCCGGGGCCAGTCCTCCTGTGTGCTATACTTACTTTTAGAAAGGAAATGATTTGATGAATACAGAGAAACAACGCCAAGCCATTATCGCGACAGCTCACCGGCGGTACGCAACCAAGAAGTACGACCCCACGAAGCACATTAGCACGGCTGACTGGCAGACTATCTTGGAAGTTGGCCGCCTGTCGCCCAGTTCCTTTGGTTATGAACCATGGCAGTTTGTCTTAATCGACAGTGACCAGGTCAAGCAGGATATTAAGCCCTTCTCCTGGGGCGCGGTCAATAGCATTAACGGGGCCGATAAGCTCTTGCTGATCCTGGCCCGGACTGATGTGTCCTACGACAGTGCTTACGTCGCCCGCCTGGTGAGTGATGTCAAGGGTCACATTTATAGTAAGTCCAGTCCTGTTTCCCAGAACTTCAAGCACTTTCAGGAAAATGACCTCCAGCTCGATAGCCCCCGGGCCCGGTTCGACTGGGCGGCTAAGCAATGCTACATTGCGATGGCTAACATGATGACGGCCGCCGCAGAGTTAGGAATTGATTCCTGCCCAATCGAGGGCTTTAACTACCGGCAAATGAACCAGTACTTGAAGGTCCACCACCTGGCGGACACCAAGCACTGGCGTGCCGCCGTGATGGTCAGTTTTGGTTACCGGGACCAACCGATTAAGCCGAAGGTCCGTCAGCCACTGTCCGCTATTTACCGGACCATTTAAGCTCGCGGCCGGTCACCGTTAACTTTGGCAGTTGTCAGCAGCAATGTTACAATATGCTGGTAATTAAACGGAGGTGATCGTGTGACTGAAGAACATGAAGATCAAACGGAACAGCGACTCAAAGACAGCATGAATGGTCCGCGAGCGCTAAAACCCGATGAACAACACCACTACTTGGGCACCTTTCGTGAACGAGTCTACCTGACCATCAGCGTCGCCCAGGCTCGCCAGCAAGACTGGACAACGACGACCAAGGCCGTCCTAGAACAACACCCACAGGCGCAGCTGATTATCAACGGTAACCTGCCCAGCAAGTTAACCCACCCCTACCAGCTAGTGGTGATTAAGGTTGGCAATCGCTTTACCATCAAAACCGACCCCTTCTACCACACCCGGCCAGGTGATTTGGCAATCGTCATCGCCGATGATCACGCGGTCTACCAGTCGCCGGTTGACGTGGCCAAGGTAGCCAGGGGCGCCAGTCGCCAACCGTCACGCCACCAGGTCGGCCAACAGTCAACGACCGGCTGGCACCACCTCTTTCACTAAGTAGGAAAGGAAGTTTTACCGTGCAAGAACCGCTTGCCTACCGGATGCGGCCGCGGACCCTCGATGAGGTCGTCGGTCAGCGCCACCTGGTCGCCCCCGGAAAAATTATTAGCCGGATGGTCAAGGCCAAGATGCTCTCCTCGATGATCCTTTACGGACCACCAGGTACGGGCAAGACCAGTATTGCCAGCGCAATTGCGGGGTCGACCAAGTACGCTTTCCGTAAGCTCAACGCTGCCACCGACACCAAGAAGGACCTGGCGGCCGTCGTTGCCGAAGCACGGATGAGCGGGACGGTCATCTTGATGCTGGACGAAATCCACCGCTTGGACAAGACGAAGCAAGACTTCCTCTTGCCACACCTGGAAAGCGGCCGGGTCATCATGATCGGGGCCACGACGGAGAACCCCTACATCGCCATTAACCCCGCCATCCGCAGCCGGGTGCAAATCTTTCCGGTTCACCCGCTCAGTCCAGCCGATCTCAAAGTCGCCATTCAGCGGGCGCTTGCGGATAAGACCCGCGGGTTGGGAAAAATGTCACTGGAGTTGACCGACCAAGCGTTGCAACTACTTTGTACTGCCACCAATGGCGACCTCCGTTCCGCCCTCAATGGTCTGGAACTGGCCGCCCGGTCCACTGACCCGGCTGACGACGGTGTCATTCACCTGACCTTACCGGTAATTGAAGAAAGTATCCAAAAGAAGGCCATCGCCGCCGACCGCAATGGTGACGCCCACTACGACGTGATCTCAGCCTTTCAAAAGTCAATCCGGGGTTCCGATACCGATGCCGCCCTCCACTACCTGGGTAGATTGGTGGAAGCGGGCGACCTGCCGATCATCGCCCGGCGGCTAATGGTTATTGCTTATGAAGACATCGGGATGGCCAACCCCCCGGCGGCCCAACGAGCGGTCACGGCGGTGCAGGCGGCAGAGCGCCTTGGTTTTCCGGAAGCGAGGATCCCGCTGGCTGACGCGGTGATCGAACTCTGCCTCTCACCGAAGTCCAACTCCGGGATTACCGCCATCGACAAGGCCATCACCCAGATCCACCGCGGTGGCA
Source organism: uncultured Limosilactobacillus sp. (assembly GCF_934202235.1). GTDB lineage: Bacteria > Bacillota > Bacilli > Lactobacillales > Lactobacillaceae > Limosilactobacillus. The sequence goes on from NZ_CAKPXS010000008.1 coordinate 31,122, forward strand.
CCGGTGAAGTGCCGGCGGACCTCAAGGACGCCCACTACCAGGGGGCTGCCAAGCTGGGACACGGTACGAACTATCGTTACCCCCACGACTTCCCGCAGGACTGGGTCGCTCAGCAATACTTGCCGGACAAGATCAAAAACGCCCAGTACTTCAGCCCGAAAGGCAACGGCAACTTTGAAGCCGCCTTTAAAGCCCAGTACTGGAAACTGAAACGGTCCCAGGAACGGGGACTCAATAAATAGTTAGCTGGTCATGTTCTTGCTAAACACGCTTTGATTGCGTTTTCAGCTTGGTCATGCTACCATACAAGTAGAAATTCTGTTGTGTACGCCTTGTCTAAACGCAGGTTTGCCTTACAGTCTTATAATATTGGGGCAGCGGTATCGTCTCGCGGACAACATGCCTTTTCACTTGGTAGTTGGAAACTTGGCGGCCAAGTCCCACCTGTTTTACACACAGGTCAACACTGAATGACAATTAACGGCACGAACGGAGTTCTCACCGGTGGTTTTTAAACCACCGGTTTCTTTTTGGCCCTGATGACCGTAAAAATAGTCGATCAAGGACCTTTACCAATTGGTCGAACCTGGTGTATGATAATAGTAGAAATAATTGAGAGGGGGTTATTGATGTGGCACAACAATACAAACACATCCTGGTTCCAATTGATGGATCCCAGGAAGCGGAATTGGCATTTAAGAAGGCTGTTGCCGTTGCCAAACGTAACGGTGATGATACCGAATTAAGGTTGCTTCATGTCGTTGACACGCGGGCGTTCCAAAACATTTCCAGTTTCGATAGTTCAATGGTTGAACAAGTTACTGAAACCGCCAAGAAGACGCTGGACGAATACGTGGACTTCGCCAAGAAGCAGGGATTAACTAACGTTTCCTACACTATCGAATATGGTGCGCCGAAGACGATCATTGCTCGAGACGTCCCGCAAAAGATGCATGCCGACCTGATTATGATTGGTGCAACGGGGCTGAACGCCGTGGAACGGATTCTGATTGGTTCAGTGACCGAATTTGTTACCCGGACAGCGATTTGTGATGTCTTGGTAGTACGGACGGACCTGGATAACCAGCCAATCCCCGTAAAGAACGGGCGGAAAAAGACTCACCACCGTCAATAAGTTTCATCAATGACTAGTAAAGCCCGCAATGCGGGCTTTTCTTTTTGCCTCCAGGTGTCTTAAAATAGAACCATTGATTTTTGCAGGAGGATCCGAAATGGCTTACCAAACAAATAATCAGCAGCAGGATTTTTGTTTCACCGTCCAGCTCGCTTTTCCCAGCGGTTTTGACAACCAGCAATTAACGGCTGATGCCAAGCGCTGGCTGACTGCGACCGTCCCCACAAAGGGTTACAGCATTAGCCGTGGTATCAATACCGCTTACACTGGCTGGCGCCACCCCACCGCCAACCAGCGTTATCTTTTTAACAACCAAGATCGGTTGACTTTTGTCCATAATGACTTGCAAGACTGCGTCATCCTGTGGGGAACCAGGCGATCGACTGCTAGCCTGCACGCCGAAAACGTTCTCGGGCTCGGCAGTAATTTCCGTCTCGAGTTAGAAAAGGCCCTCCTCTTTTATGCGACTCGAATCTACCATGGCAGTTTCATCGTCAGCCAAATTGACTTCCAGACGCCTGTTCAACAGTCACTCCCTGACCACTTTCACCAGCGGGAAAGCATTACCCCCGCGCAGCTGAACCAGCCCTTTGACCACCGCGACCACCAGCTCCAGCTAGCAGCCGGCATTCCTAATGCTCGCGACCTCTTTTCCATCACCGACCGCTTCCAGCAACCACTGCTGGTCGCCCTCAAAAACTTTATTGGTGCCACCAGTAGTGATAACCGTCACCGCTTCGACTCCTCCTGGCGGTGCTTAAACACGATTTATTCCACCATCTTTCAACGACCAATGACCGCCGAAAACCGCGGCGACAACGATGCCCGGACACTCCAGTACATGGCGGAAAAGGTCTTTAGCCAGTCGCTCCACTTTGCTGGGGCTAACCAACTGGCAACCCGGTTTGTGTTGAACCTGCCACCGCGCCGGGTCATCAAATTAGTTGCGGATGCTGCCCGGACTGAAGCCCGTTTCGTGGACGGCCACCCGCAGCGCTTTGCCTTCCCGGAAGCCGAGAAGTTTAACTACACTTGGATGCAGCTAAACTTTATCGTCCCCTTCTTTCAGATGGTCAACGAGGACCACGACGTCGATGACGACTTGTTGCCGCTGTTCATGCACTTTGGGCCGATTATTTTCCACCAAAAACGGAACGGCGAAGTGATCACCTACCCGCGGGCTGCCAGTCTCAAAGAGGAACACGTCAAAACCATTCAGCAGTTCGCGTCTAGCGGTGATAGCGATGGTGAAACGACCATGTACAAGCGTTATTGCCAGTCCATCAACGGTCTCCTCACTGCCGTCAACGCCTACCACCGTCACCTGGACCAGTCGACCTTACCAACCCCCGATCTGGCCATGACCCTGCGGATCTTTTTTAACTACGTCCGTGTTCTTCGCAATAACTACTTTCACGGCGGTTATAGTGCCGAAGATTTTCTCTTCACTGACACCAGCAACCAGCAGGAAATTGCCGCAATTGCTGACATCCTCACCGAGTACAACCGGGTGCTCCTCAACCAGTACGCTAGCCAACTTTCCCAGAGCCAACGGGACCGTTCGGCTGACAGTCTCAGCTGGTAACAACTAAAAAGCATCAGTACTGCACAAAACAGTGCTGATGCTTTTTTTGCTTTAAAATGGCAGGTCGAGATCATCGAAGTCGACAAAGACTGTCTTGCCAGTTGACTGGTCGGTAGTTGGTTCGCCCTGATCCCTGCTTGAACCAATCCCGGGCGTCGTTTCTACCAGTTGCTGGGCAGCACCCTCGTGACGGCTCTGGTCAAAGGCAGCCAGGAACTGCTGGTAGGTCATTTCCTGTGGTCCCCCAGCCTGCTCGGCATATTGGCGGAGGAAGTTACCGGCAGCGGCCTTCGCCTGGTCAAAACTGACCTGTACCTGGTGCTGTTGTTTATCCACTAAGAAGGTCACGGTGTCGCCATTTCCCTGGTAATCGGCGTAAAACTTAGCCGCCATTATCAGTCCGGCATCGCTGTTATCAACACACAGCCTGATTGCCTGGGGACAACCCCAGTCTTTAATGTAGTTGACAATGGCCGGTAAGCGGGTTCCCGAACCACCAACCGATAAGAAACGGTAAGCGGCGGTGTCACCACTTTCGACCAGCAGGCGGTAATACGCCAGTGCCCGCAACGGGTCTTCAAAGACTAGCAGGGTGTAGTTATCGCCTGGGTGGTAGTGGCAGCCAAAGTTAAAGCCGTAGTAGTGTTTAGAATCACGACAAGTCCGCGTCACCAGCTGGTCCTCCTGGTACTGGATAAAGAGCTGGCTGGCCCCGACGATCTTCTGGGGGCTGTCACGCCACATTAACGCCCCGTCACCATTACTGAGCTGCCGTAAGAGGTCGAGGTCGAACAACCGGTCAACGAGTGCTGGTGAAAAGGCGCACTGCTTTTCCAGGAAGGTCGCCACTTGCTGGTGGTAGCCAGTATCCGCCCACTTGCTTTCATCAAAGGGAGTCTCGTGGTCATGAGTCAATTCACCACTAGGTCCAGCATCATTCCCCAGCGTGGCGAGAACTTCATCGACAAACTTTCCCTTTGGAATGCCCAGATACTCAGTAATGAACCGGTAGAGGTTTCCCGAGAGCCCCCGTGAGTTCCAGAAGAAAGTGTCGGTCTGGTAGTGACCAGTGCCGGCCGCCACAACGACCAGTGAGTCGTGATCTTTCAGGTGGTAGTAACCTTTTTGGCCATTTGACTCAAAGGGGATCTGCTTAGCTTTTAAGTAGTCGATAATCGATGCGTAACACAGCTGCTTAAACTTTGCGGAATCAACCTGCATAATAGTGCCTCCTCAATGTATGTCCGCCGCAGCGGAATACAATATAGTACCCCTCTTGCCGCTAGCCGTCAAGGCACAAAAAAAGCGGCGCTGTGCCGCTTCATTGTTATTGCCTTACATGGCTGCCAGCTGCTGGTCGAGCCGTTTCGTCCGGTCATCATTTTGCATAATGATCGAGAGACTGTCGGCAATTTGCAGGTCCTGCTTAGCCTGGTCATTTTCGTGCATCCCCAGCTCAGCCTGGCCGCGCATTTCATAGAGGTCGTCTAGCAAGAAGAGTGAGGAGTCGGCCTGGTCGGTGCGGATCCCGCGGTTAACCGTCTGCAAAGCCGCCTTGTACTGGCCGAGACGCAGGTAGAGTGAAGTAATGTCATGGTAGAGGATTACCCACTGCTGCTTACCACCGATCAACTGCTTATCGTCAATCAGGTTAACTGCCCGCATGGTGAAACGCTGCGCCCGTTCCTTATTACCCCGCTTTTCGTATGCCAGAGCCATCCCGACCGTCGTCATCGCCAGGTAAATGTTGGCGCTGGTCGTCGAGAACTGGGTCAGCACGAGTTCAAAGTTAAAGATGGCCTCATCCACCGGATCACTCGCCACTTGAATACGGCCCAGAAGGTAGTAGTACAGCTGTTTATCAACGTCGGTGCTCAGTTGCTTAACCTTGATCTTCTTTAATTCCTTACGAGCCGCTTCGTATTCGTCGTGAACCAGCAGAATACTGGTTTCGTCAAAGATGCTCGTCAGTGACACATCATCGCTCTTGATGATCTGGTCAGTCTTAATGTCCAGCCGGGCACAAATGGCCGTCAGGATGTTCATCTTGGGAATCCGGTTTTGCTTTTCCATCAGACTAATCGTTGCCTGGGTACATATACCTTCCGCCAAAGCCGTTTGAGACAGGCCTCGCTTACGACGGATTTTACGTAGTTCTTCGCCCCGTAATTGCATGCTATTACCTTCTTTGTTGAAATAGATTATATATTTAAAATAATTCAAACAGTTTTCCGACTACTTGATTACTTAAAATGTACTTGTTATTACGAGAAATTTCAAGTACTTTTTCATAATTGTTAGTTATTATACCATCAACACCCAACTGTTTCATTCGGTACGCATCTGCCGGCCGATCAACAGTCCAAGCATATACTTTTTTATGATGACGGTGTAATGTTTCGACTAAATTTCTATTGAGCATATGATAATTTATACAATAGAAGTCACCATTTAGCGGTAGCTGGCTAACAACATATGGAAAGATTATTCCAATTTTAGCATTCGGTTGACGTTTTTGTACGATTGTTACAATTTTGATATCTACCGAATGGAGCCAGAATCGTGGCTGGTGAACTCCCAGCCCATATTGCTGCTGGAAGTACTTAACGGTTGTTGCCGGTGCCACCCCCTTTTGCGGCTTCAATTCCACCAGTAAGGGAACCCGGTGGTGGTTCGCATAGCGGAGGTAGGTACTAAAAGGTGTCAGCTTGGTCTGATAGTCATCAGCGACGGCTGTTTGCCGGGCTAACTGCGCCAGCGTGTACTGGTGAACCGTCCCCCGGCGACCAGTCATTTGGCGTAAGTTGCCGTCATGAAAAGTCAGAAAGCGATCATTCTTCGTCAACTGGACGTCGGTTTCCACTCGTTCCGGGTGTCCTTTCGCAGTTGAAGACAGGCTCTGGATGGTATTCGGCACCCCGTTATTGCCATTAACGCCCCGGTGCGAAATTACCAGCGGGTGGTTGATGATCGCCGTCGCCTCCTGCTGGTTAATGATGACCGCCCCGAGTGCGATGGCCAGACCAGCGCTCAGCACCCTCACTGGTAATGACGTTAACCAACTGTCACCTTTTTCATCCGGCAACTGCCAAAACCACTTAACGATCACTGTCAGCCAGTAGGAGAGCAGGATGGTCACGACCAGCAGCCACCAGCTGGCGGCGAGAAGGTCGGCGCCGTAGTGCTGGACCAGGATGCCAGAGCAGATGAACCCAGTCGTCAGGGCCACCATTGCTAGCGCCCGCTTGCCATCCCAGGGCACGCCCTTCAACCAACCACCTGTCCGTTCCAGGACGAAGCGCCGGCCCCGTCTCAGCCACCAGCCACCGAGCAGGAGCCAGATGACAACGAGGACGGGAATAATCTTCCAGCGGTCCAGGATCAGTATGCGTAACAGCGGTGTCGGCAGCGGCAGGAGTGCTTCAACACTGATCGTGGACCCCAGGCCACCCACTGGCAAGAGGAACAGCCAGTTAGTGACTGTCCCGGCGGTCAGCCAGCACCATTCACGAGGGTCGCTGACGCCCCGCCGGTGTGCCACGACGGCAGTCAGCAGGGCGACCATGAGCGCGGTAAAGCCCAGCTGGTCGCCCGGGTGTCCTACCAATAGGTCGTTAGCGATTAACTGTCCCATAATTCCAATCCAGCAGTAGCTAAAAAGTGGCCACTCTACCATGTTCTCCGCCTCCGTGACGCAATAAAAGGTTGCAACAAGCTGATGCTGCAACCTTGATTCAACTATTAACCGCTGAGTTATTTTTCAGTATAGTTCTTTTCACCGACTTTTTCGGTGCCCAGCTTCTTAAAACTATGCTTAATCTTGCTCTTCCGCTCAAATTCTGCCAAGCCCAGCTTGATGATCCGGTCGATCAGGGTCGCGTAGTCAATTCCCGACACTTCCCACATTTGCGGATACAGAGAGATATTGGTAAAGCCCGGCATTGTGTTAGGTTCGCTCAGGTATGGTACGTTGTTACTGTCAACCAGGAAGTCAAACCGGCACAGCCCGGTCATCCCCATCGCCCGGAAGGCCTTCAAACTCATACTGGTGATTTCAGTTGCCAACTGATCGTCAATCTTCGCCGGCAAGTCGAAGACCACCTGGGAGGCATCGACAAACTTGTTTTCATAGTCGTAGAACGGGTCACCCTTTGGTACGCGGACCGCCCCGGTCTTCGAAGCAATTGGCTTCTGGTTCCCCAAGATTGAAATTTCAATTTCCTGCGGGTGGTCGATCCCCTTTTCAACCAAGACTTTAACGTCGTACTGGAAGGCGTCATCGAGGGCTGCCTTGAATTCGTCAGCCGACTGTACCTTGTGAATCCCGACTGAGGAGCCCTGGTTGGCCGGCTTCACGAAGACCATCGAGCCCAGTTCGTTTTGAATAGTTTCCCAGCTGTACTGGTCGCGGTTTTCCGGTGTCAGCAGGACGTACGGCACGTTGCGAATCCCCGCTTGGTCACAGATCTTCTTCGTTAAGTCCTTGTCAAAGGCGATTGCACTGGCAGCAATGTCACAACCAGCGTACGGCTTCTTGAGCAGCTTAAAGAGTCCCTGGACAGTCCCGTCTTCTCCCAGGTTACCGTGGATGACCGGGAAAAAGAAGTCAATGTCCTTGACGGTGTTCAGCGCCATCAACGGGGCCAGCGGCGAGGAAGTGTCCATCGTCGCGTAAGCTTCCTTAACGACCTGGTCTTCAGGTTCACCATTAAAAATCCGCAGTGACTGCTCGTTGTTCAGTAAAATCCCATCCGTTGTAAACATGAATAAGGAGACGTCGTACTTATCCTTGTCCATTGCATCGTAAATGTTGTGCGCTGAACGTTTGGAAACGTCGTGCTCCGACGAGTTGCCCCCGAACAGCAGCGCGACGTGGAGTTTCTTGGTTGTCATCACTTAAACCACCTATTCTGTTTGTTATTTTTACCGTTAAATTCCAGAAACTAAAGTATACCATGCTCACCAGCGACAAGCAACGTGCTTATTGCCGCGACGAGTTTTCCTGCTGACCGCCGTTGGCAATCAAGCGGCCAATCTCATCTGGCAGGTCACTATTGACCAGCAGCGCCTGCATCAGCCGCCGGTAATTAAAGAGCTGCGTCCACTGCTGCTCGGTAACGAGCGGATTTTCACGATCCATCCACTTAGCCCAGCGACGGAGTTCGTGCTTAAAATACTGCTGGTAGATCTTGTGCCGGTTGAGTAGCTCCACAATCAGCATCGCTAGCTGTTCCCCTTCGCCACTGACCACCGGCGTCGTCAAGTGCCGGTAGGACTCGATGACCGTCGTGAGGAAAAAGAGGTTGTCACCACGGGTCATTTGCGGCTGGTTGACCAGTTCATAATGAGCGTTAGCCAGCTCGATAATCATATGGGCCCAGCCATCCCGGCGGACAAAACCGCGAGTATCGTGTTCCAGGACGGTCAGCAGGGCCACCGCGTCACCTAACCGGCGCACATCATCGTCTGGGATAGTGATTATCTGGCGGGCATTAGTATACAAGAAGAGGACAATCATTGCCAACGCCATCGCCCGGGTAAAAACCGCGTTGTTGTCCGGCTCCAGGACGTGCGAGTACAAGTGATCCGGTGACAGCGCCCATTGCAGGGAAGTTTGAATCTGACTGTCGGTCAGCACGCCGGTCGCCAGCATCGTACTCCAAACGTAGTATGTCCAGCGGGCGCGGACATTCCAGTTGCGCACCTGAAAGGCGACGAGCATCTGCTGGAGAAAATCATCGCTAATCGCCGGCAGAGGCTGTTTGCCCACCCGCTTCGCCAACCGCTCAATTTCCTTCTTGTAGCCGGGGCTCACCCGCGGCAGGGCCACCCGCGTCCGCTTGCGTTGTGGCACCCCCGCGACCACCTTGCCGACCTCTTCGCCTAGCTTGGCAAACAAGTCGCCGTGACGCGCCTGGTCATGGAGATTGTCCAACGCCATTGCGGCCGCGTCAATCGCGACATCGCTCATCTGAATTCCTCCTCTCACAGAAACGGAGCTGTGAACAAGTCGTCAACAGCTCCGCTAACTTTAGTCTTGAATTAACAGTTTTAACAGCCACTCGCTCCCGGTTGCCTGGTGGTCAACCCAGCCGTTCAGCAGCGGGTTAATTGCAATTACCTGGCCACCCACTGGCGCTGCCGAAAAGGTAATTTCCCGCGTGGCTTCAATGGAAACGAAAAAGTCGCCACTATCCAGGAAAGCACCGACGTTGGGCAGGTCCAAAAAGAGCAGCTGTCCCCACTCCTTTAAACGGTCGTTGCGAAAGCCAATCGTCGCCACGGTTCCCTTCTTCGTGGGATCCTTGACCACCCACCAGTCATCATGCTGCTTCATTTCAACCACCTACCGGAAGTCTTTCTTATTACTGAACATGTAGGAATGGTGGTGGTACCTCATCGACATGACCATCCCAATCCCAATCATGTTACCGACCAGACTGGAACCACCGGCCGAAATAAACGGCAGCGGAATCCCGGTTAGTGGTAAGAGCCCGATGTTCATCCCGATGTTTTCAAAGACGTGGAAGAGGATCATCATGATCACCCCTGTCGAGATGTAGGCATAGAACTCGTTTTTGGTGTCAAACGTCACCCGGATCATCAGGTAAATCAGCAAAAAGTACAGCAGAATCAGCAGGATACCACCGAAGAAGCCAAAGTTTTCACCGATCACCGAAAAGATCATGTCTGATTCACGAACCGGAACGTAAACGTGGGAATTGTTAAAGCCGGTCCCAAAAAGGGCGCCAGAACCAACCGCTTTGATACTCTGCCACAGCTGGTAACCCTGGTTGGAAGTATCGGCGTTGGGGTGGAGCCAGGTGTCAACCCGGTTGAACTGGTAGGCCTGAAAGCCCAGGTGCTCCAAAATGGTCCGTCCCCAGTCACTGGTTACCAGGAAAAGGGCCGTCCCCCCGACAACCGCTAAAATGATCGCTGCCGGCACAATAATCCGCCAGGTCACCCCGGAGACCAGGACCATCCCCGCAAAGATTGCGAAAAACACTAGCGCCGTCCCGAAGTCGTTTTGGAAGTGCAGTGAAATCAGGATCGGTAAGAGCCACAAAAACATTTTCCCAATTAAGTGCCAGTCGCTGTTAACGGTATGGGTGCCAACCTCGTTGTTATGGGTGGTAATGACCCGCCCCATCATCAGGATATAGGCTGGCTTCATAATTTCCGACGGCTGAAAGGTAAACGGACCAACGGCAAACCAGCTCTTGGCCCCTGTACTGGCAAAGTACGACCGACTGTAAAAGACCAGGATGGCATACATCAGAAAGATCCCGATCCAGTAAACAATCGGCGCTAGTTTCCACAACTGCTCGGCATCAAATTGCATAATCACGACGATCATCACCGTCCCGATCAGGTACCACACCAGCTGGGTAACTACCTGGCGGGCAATGCTGACCTGCTGTTTATCATGATAAGCAGCAACGAAGATTGATGCCAGCCCGATCAACGCCAGCAATAGGACACAGAAGATAATGCCCCAGTCGATCCGGGACTCGTCGTCGCCGCGATTTACTTTTGCTTGCTGCATAAATCAACTCTCCTCGAATTGGTCGAAAACGGGCCCCAAAGCTAGCAGCCACGGGTCCCGTTATTTTAATACTGGTGAAGATGGAATTGCTGAAGAACGACCTCGAGGCCCTCTTCCTGGGACCGAACACCAAATTCGCTCCCGTCATTGAGCATGATGGCCTTAAACCGCTGGCCATTGGTAATCACTTCACCAATCAGCCGGCCGCGAATAAAGACCTGTTGGACGGGCTGACCATCCCGCTCGATATCCTTGACGCTTACTTCAACCTTTTTTTCTCTTTTTGACACGTTCTCACCCGTTAGTTAAATCCTAGTTCTTAAAGAAGCGGGAAAAGAAACCGCCCTTTTTCGCCGTCTCGTCGCTTTCTTCCGACCGTTCTGCTGGTGATGCCTGGTTACTTTGCATCCGTTCCAGCATTTCACCGGCACCCTTCGCCACGTTGTCCAATGGGTCTTCGGAAACCACGACTGGCACCTTCAGGTGGGAGCTAAACAGCTGGTCGATCCCGTGCAGCAGTGACGTCCCCCCCGTCAGGATAATCCCGCGGTCAATGATGTCGCTAGCCAGTTCCGGTGGCACCGTCTCGAGAACGGCCACTGACGCGTTGACGATTTGTTCCAGCGTGTCGTGAAGTGCCTCTTCGATTTCGTTTTCGTTGGTTTCAATCTGCTTTGGCATCCCGGTAGCCACGTCGCGACCACGGACTTCCATCGTCTTCGGGTCATCGACGTGTAGCGCCGTCCCAATTTCGATCTTAATCTTCTCGGCGGTATGTTCACCGATCACCAACCCGTGCTTATTCTTGATGTAGGCCGTAATGTCACTGTTCATCTTGTCACCGGCCATCCGGACGGACTGGCTAGAAACAATGTCACCCAGTGAAAGGATGGCAATGTCAGAAGTGCCACCACCCATGTCAATAACCATGTTTCCCTGGGGCTTGAAGATATCCAGACCGGCACCAATGGCCGCCACCTTTGGTTCGTATTCTAGGTAAACCTTGCCGCCGCCAGACTGTTCAGCCGCCTGAATGATCGCCTTGCGCTCAATTTCAGTAATGTTCGTTGGTGCACAAATCATGATGTTTGGCTTGGACATGAAGCCCTTCACACTCAGCTTGCCGATGAAGTACGACAGCATTTCCTGGGTAACGTCAAAGTCCGAAATGACACCGTCCTTGAGGGGCCGAATCGCCCGAATGTTACTTGGGGTCCGTCCCACCATCCGGTAGGCCTCAGACCCGACCGCAAGAACCTTGTTTGTGTTCGTGTCAATTGCCACTACTGAGGGTTCGTTCAGTACAATTCCCTTACCCTGTACATAAATCAGGACGTTGGCAGTCCCTAAGTCAATCCCAATATCAGTCGCCATCTGCCGTTATTTCTCCTTCCGGTTTAAAAGCTACGCATTATTGTAACACAAAACTGGCACCAACCGGATAATGAACACGGTTAGTGCGCCAGTAATGCTAATTTCTTTGCGTTTTCTTATCAAATGCCTTAATGGTCAAGGTTGTCTGGTCGTCGAGGTCGACCCGGTCAATCTGGGCGCCCAATGCAGCTAGTTTCTGGTGGAAGTGGTAGTAGCCACGGTCGAGGTACTTCAGGTTGGAAACCTGGGTAATCCCGTTCGCCGCTAAGCCGGCCAGGACCAGTGCCGCCCCGGCCCGGAGATCAGTTGCCGCCACTTCGGCACCGTTAAACATCGTCGGACCGTTTAAGACGGCAGTCGACCCTTCAATCTTGTAATCGGCGTTCATCCGCCGTAGTTCTTCAAGGTGCATAAAGCGGTTTTCAAAGACCGTTTCGTTGAGGACGGACGTCCCGTTAGCTAGCAGCTGTAAAACCGACATCTGTGGTTGCATATCTGTCGGGAAGCCCGGGTAGGGGAGGGTCTTAATATCAGCCGGCAAAATCACCGAGGTCCCGATGACGCGGATACCAGCATCTTCTTCGATGACCGTCATTCCCATCTCTTCCAACTTGGCAATCAACGGCTGGTTGTGTTCGGCAATGGCGCCCTTCACCAGCACGTTACCGTTAGTGACCGCTGCCGCGACCATGAAAGTTCCCGCTTCAATGCGGTCCTGGACGATGC
>NZ_CAKPXS010000009.1 GCF_934202235.1 uncultured Limosilactobacillus sp.
TTTGCCTCGATCCGAAGATCAAGGACCCTGCACATTTGTGTTCGTCGAAACTTTGTTCAGTTTTCAAAGGTCTACCTCGCTATCACTTATCGTGACAACAATTAAGAATTTTACCAGCTCAATCATCTAAAGTCAACAACTTTTTTAAATTGTTTCGATGAGCTGAGTTGTTTTAGCTAACTGCCTCAACAACGGTATTTAATATACAGACAAACTAGCCAGAAGTCAACAAGCAAATAGGCGCTATTTAATAGCTAATGTTCGTTAAATGCCAGCAATTTAAGTTCCTGCAATATAGTCGTTCGGCTTTAAACCGCAACTAGCAATTAAAAAGACCCGCCAAAGAACAATTTGACGGGTCTTTACGAATAAAATCTTTTTCGATTTATTTATTCAACTTTTTCTGTTCAAGCAACTTCTTCAATTCTTCCTCACTAAACTCATACTTTTTCTTGCAAAAACGGCAAACAGCTTCAGCATGATGGTCCTCATTGATCAGTGTCTTTAACTGGCTTGTCGGCAAGCCTTCAATGGCCCTGGCAAACCGTTTCTTACTACAGTCACAACGGTAAGATACCGGCATCGTTTCCAAAAACTTCAGTTGGCCTTCACCAAAGATCTTCGTCAGCAGCTCTTCCGGCGTACTCCCTTCACGTAAAAGTTGCGATACCAGGGGAAGCTTCTTCAAGGATGATTCAACTCGCGCAATGTTATCATCACTTGCTCCAGGTAGGACCTGAATCAGAAAGCCACCCGCCGCTGTAACGTCATCGTGTTCATTAACAAAAACAGACAGTCCAACCGCTGACGGAATTTGTTCCGACTGTGCCAGGTAGTAAGTGAAATCGTCACCCAGTTCGCCTGACACGAGTTTGACTTCCCCAGAATATGGTTCTTTATCATCCGGACTCATCTTCGTCACCGTTAGCGTTCCCTGCTCACCAACTGCCCCACTGACGTCCAGCTTTCCCTGCGCATTTTCTGGTAAGCTCACGTGTGGATTTTGCAGGTAGCCTTTTACAACACCGTCCGCGGTCCCATCACACACGATCGCACCGACAGGCCCGTCACCCTGGATCTTGACCGTCATTGCCTGTGTTTTATCCAGACCGGAAGTTGCCAACAACAAGGTGCCAATTAACGACCGGCCAAATGCAGCTGATGCCGTATTCCAGGTGTCATGAACTTTGTGAGCATGCTGAACTAACTGGGTGGCGTTGACCGCATAAGCGCGGAATTGGCCATCCTTACTCATTGCTTTCACTAAATAATCTGTTGATCTCATCGTTTCCTCCTAAGAAAAGAAGCAGTTGGTCCGAACACCAACTGCTTCCACTTTATTTTACAACTTATTTGAGTCGTCGTGATCATCAGTAGCCTGTTGGTCCTCCGACCGCTGGTCAGCTGCCTCATCATGACGCTCATTTTCGCGACGTTCCAATTCACGCTTGGATTCTTCAAAGGTTGCAGCACGTTGTTCATCAGACTCTTGAGCGGCGTCCTTGGCCGGCATCTTCCCCGTCTTGTACAACGAAAGAATCTGCTTTTCATCTAACGTTTCGTACTTCAACAACGCCTCGGCAATCAGCTTGTGCTGTTCACGGTGTTCCTCAATAATCTTGTGAGCAGTTGCGTGTCCTTCATTAAGCAAGCGTTTGACTTCTTCATCGACAATGGCCTGCGTATGTTCAGAGTATGGTTGTTGCCCATAGGACTGTCCAGGTGTCATTCCACCACTAGTAACCAGTTCGACTGGCCCAATCTTATCGCTCATCCCGTACTGGGTAACCATTGCCCGGGCAATCTGCGTTGCCTGTTCAAAGTCATTTGAAGCACCCGATGACTGTGAGTTAAAGATAATCTCTTCAGCAGCACGACCACCCATTAAACCGGCAATCTGTTCCTTGGCGTTCTTCTTGCTCATCAGCATCTGGTCTTCCCGTGGCAGCATAATAGCGTAACCACCGGCACGACCACGGGGGACAATCGTCACTTTGTGAACAACCCGGGCGTCATTCAATACCAAACCGACAATGGTGTGCCCAGCTTCGTGGAAGGCCACCGTCTTCCGTTCTTGTGGGCTAACTACTTTATCATGTTTGGCAGGACCGGCGATCACCCGGTCTTCGGCTTCATCCAAGTCAGCAGCGTCAATCTGGTCCTTATTACGACGAGCAGCCAATAAGGCGGCCTCGTTTAACAGGTTTTCAAGGTCGGCACCAACAAAACCTGGTGTTTGCTTGGCAATTTCCTTCAAATCCACGTCAGCTGCCAATGGCTTGTTCTTAGCGTGGACACGCAGGATGGCCTCACGACCCTTGACGTCAGGACGGCCAACCAAAATCTTCCGGTCAAACCGGCCTGGACGCAACAGTGCCGGGTCAAGAACGTCCGAACGGTTCGTTGCGGCCATTACAATGACCCCTTCATCACCCTGGAAACCGTCCATTTCAACCAGCAGCTGGTTCAGCGTCTGTTCACGTTCATCGTGACCGCCGCCGACGCCGGACCCCCGGCGCCGACCAACGGCATCGATTTCGTCGATAAAGATGATCGCTGGTGCAGACTTCTTCGCTTGTTCAAACAAGTCACGTACCCGGCTGGCACCAACCCCGACGAACATTTCAACGAAGTCAGACCCGGAAATGGAGAAGAATGGCACCCCAGCTTCACCGGCGACCGCCTTGGCTAGCAAGGTCTTACCGGTACCCGGAGGCCCCTCCAGCAAAACACCAGATGGAATCCGTGCACCTAACCGGGAGAATTTCTGGGGGTTCTTCAGGAACTCAACAACTTCGACCAGTTCCTGCTTTTCTTCCTCTTCCCCGGCAACATCAGAGAAACGCACTTTGTTTTTCTTGCTGTTAGAAGGCTTGATGTGGGTCTTACCGAAGTTCATCACTCCGCCACGACCGCCACCTTGCCCGGCCTGCCCCATCATCATGTAGAAGAAGAAAATCATGATGACTAGCGGCAGGACCGTCAACAGCAGGTTCATCCAAAAGCTATTAGACTCCTCTGCGTGTGTCGTGATTTTGACGTTTTCCCGGTCAGCATACTTTTGTAGTTGGCTTACCGTGACGTCGCTTTGCAAGACAGAGCTCTGGAAGTTGTTAGCTTTTCCCGACTGAGATCCCAGAATGCTCAAACCATTGTTAGAACTACTATCCGTCTTTTGCGGATGGCGGTAAGCCCCAGTGATCTTGTAAACACCACCATTGGGCTGAACCTGGAAATTTTTGATTTTATTACTCTTTAACTCCGAAATAAACTCGGTTTGGGAAACGGTCTTCGTTTGGCCGCCATTACCGTTATTTCCTCCGAAGAAGAAGTAGGCAATCCCCATTAGGCACAAGAAGATGACGGAGTAAAAGAGTATGTTATGACCAAAACCATTATTTCGGCGATTGTTCATACATAACTCCTATCCGACGGCAACACCGTCTGATTACTACTAACGTTGGTCATAATATCATACCTGACTATCTTTGACCAATATTTTATCTACACTAGTTTTCGTAAACGCTGGGCTTTAAAACTCCGACGTAAGGAAGGTTCCGGTAAAAGCCCTGGTAGTCTAAACCGTAGCCCACTAAAAACTCATTGGGAACATTGAAGCCGACGTAGTCAGCATGGATATCTACCAGCCGCCCTTCCGGTTTATCCAGCAAAGAACAAACCTTGATGCTCTTTGCACCACGATCAGCTAAGAGTTCCATCAAGAACTTCAATGTCCGACCACTATCAACGATATCTTCCATTATCAGAACGTTGCGTCCCTTAATGTCGTTCTTCAAATCATGAATTAGCTTAATCTTGCCCGTGGATTTGACCCCACCTTGAAAACTTGACACATCAACGAAGTCCATTTGAGCGTAAATATCCATCCGCTCCAACATATCAATGGAAAATAAGATTGCGCCGGTTAACACCGATACAATGATCGGTTTCTTATCACGGTAATCTTCGCAGATTTGCTTTGCCAGCTCCGTTTCGCGCTGGGCAATGTCTTCTTGGCTATAGATAACCCGCTCGATATCGTTGTTCATTGTCAATGTGATCCCTCCGTCTTTTGTCTTTGTTCAACCAATCGAACTGCCTGCCAGCTAGCCGGTAACCCGTGCGGGCGTTCGCGCCAGGTGGTCTTATAGCCGACCACCCACAGGACCTGGTCATCGGCATCGACAAGGACCAGTTGGCGGCGACGCTGTGCTTGCGGAACTTTATTATTAATCATCACCCGCTCAACGCTTTGGTGACCACCACCCTTTAACCGCAGTTGGTCACCACTACGCCAAGTCCGCCACATTAGCGGCATTTTCTGTGACGGCAGCCATATCTCAGCAACATTCTGTACCTTGTCATCGACGGCCGCTGCTGGCAGCACTGCCACCTGGTAATGGTCGTTGACTGTTAACCAGTGGCCTAATTTTACCACAGCCCGCCATGCTTGCGGACGCTGATTTGACCTGGCCATCACCACGTGGGCATACCGGTATGATTTTTTTAGCAAGAGCCCGTTCGCCAAGGCCAGCTCTCCCTGCGGTCGTTGCCGGTTCAGCAATAACTGGTCCAATTGACGCAGTTGTTCACGGTTAAAGTCAACCAAGCCCCGCCGAGTTAGCCACCTGATGAGGACTTGGTGACGTGCTGGCGGTGTTAACTGCTGAAAATCAGCTACCCGGAGGGTCTCACCATTGCTAATCTGTTTTAAAATTGCGTCTGCCTGTTGGTCACGAAATGCTAAGAGGTCTGCTAAATCATGGTGGTATTCGTAGAGGTGGCGTTTAACGGCAGGATTTTCTTTGACCAAGGAAGGAAGTACCTGGTGACGGAACCGGTTGCGCTCAATCCCGAGGTCGCGGTTAGTAACATCTTCATACCACTTCACGTGGTGCTCTTGCGCATAGTGATAAAGCTGGGACTTAACAAACGGCAGTAACGGGCGAATAAGGGTCGCACCATAGAAAGGCCGGTCGGCAGCAATCCCCACTAGCTGACTCAACTGACCACCACGGACTAGCTTCATCAACATTGTTTCCGCTAAGTCGTCCCCATGGTGGGCGGTCATCACCACCGTGGCGCCGACTTCATCTTTGAGCTGCCGGAAGAAGTGGTAGCGGACCTGGCGGCCAGCCGCTTCGATCCCGCTAGTTGGGTGGTCTGCCTTTCGCCAGTGAATGACGTGCAACTCCAGAGCTCGTTGCTGACAATAACCCCGAAGGTAGTCTTCTTCCTCCCAGCTTTGCTGACGTAGTTCATGGTTAACGTGGGCAACAACAATCCGTGGGTGGTGCGGCAACCGCTGCAGCAGTTCTAACAACACCATCGAGTCAACTCCCGTCGAAACAGCGACCACCACCGTTTTAGCGGTATTAAAAAAGCGGTCCTCCTGGAGGTGCCGCTTAAATTGTTCATATAGTGAGCTGCTCATTACCGACGCCGCCCGCCACGGCCACCGCGCTTACCATCAGTTTGTCGCTTCAGCGTGGAAAGACGTGACTCGCTTTCTTTCATATAATCGGCCAGCATGTCATTGAAGTCTTCATTCTGGCGGTGAGAATGGTGGTTATTAAAGCCACCGTGACCCCCACCATTTGGTCGACCATGAAAACCACCACCATGGCCTTCGTGATTGTGGTGGAAGTTATTATCGTGGTGGTCGCGCCGGAAGTGGCGGTGCCCACCGTGACCATGGTCTTCATGGTGACGTTCTGCTTCCGGAAGTGCCGCCTTCATGGACAAGGCAATCTTCCCATCATCGCCAATCTTCATCACTTTCACTGTTACCGAGTCACCAACTGACAGCACATCATGAATATCCTTCACAAAACTGTCAGAAATCTGGCTAATGTGTACCAGCCCGGTTTGGTTGTCATCTAAATCAACAAATGCACCAAAATTCGTAATTCCAGAAACTTTACCGACGACCTTGTCGCCAACTTCAATTGCCATGAACCTAATGGCCCTCCTAATTTACTTATCTTAATAACATTGAGTATAACATATGACATCATTGCTTTGCCGCCCTTAATTAAGAAAAAAGTTGTGGTTAGGACCTAAGCTAACCACAACTATTGGTTCATTAATTATTAGTTGGCAAAGTTATAAATTGTTTCGCCACTCTTGGAGTAATTGTACTTTTGCCGAAGGACTTGCTGGATGTAAGCCGGGTCATGCAGCGATTTAACCTCAGCTTTCAGCTGACGATTGGTTTTCTTTTTGGCAGCCAATTCTGTCTTCGTCCCCGCAATCTGCAAATTAACTGTTGACAAGGTGTGGTGATTAACCAAAATTTGAATGCCAAATAGCAAGGTCAAACAGCCAGTTACCAACAAGATAACCCGCCGTCGTTTCGCATGAACTTTCTTGATATAGTGCTGATTGGCCTGCATCTGAGCATTCTGTTGCCGTGAATATGGCGTATTGATCGCGGTAACCCGGTCATGCGAAAAAGACATTACAACCCCTCCATAAATATAACTAAAATTAATTATAACAAGCTCACATGATCTTTGTCTAGTGATAAGGAAGAAAAAGACCATGTTTACGGGAAAGGACGCGCTTTCACTTTTTTACCGCTACCAGCTTCTCGGCAGTCACCATTAAAACGGGTTGGAAAAGTCTTCCTTAAAACTTTCGTCAACAATAGTGTACATCTTTTCGGCTTCTGCCTTTTTCGTCGTTTCGACAATTTGGTTGATCTTCACTTTTTCGGTTTTGTTACCAAACTTAATGGTTAAAACATCCCCGGCCTTGACCGAACTGGATGATTTCGCCTGCTTATCGTTAATCAGGATTCGTCCCTGGTCGGCAATGGACTTGGCAACTGTCCGTCGCTTAATAATCCGCGAAACTTTTAAGAATTTATCGAGTCTCATTACTATCGTTCTCCTTATTTTCTTTATTAATCATTGCTGCCAGGCGCTCGCCACCCGGTAACGCAGTTAATTCTTCCTCAGTCAGCAGGCGCCAGTGAAGCACTAGCCAGCCGGCGCTGACCATCCCCACGCTGATGGCAACCAGTAAAACGAGGGCCGCATGAAGGCGGCCAGCGCCAAGCCACCAGCTCATCAACGATGCACTACCACCAGCCAGCACCGCCATAATGGCTGTAATTGTTAGTAATTTACTAACGAATCTGCCGTCATGGTCTCCCTGGTGCAGCACTGGTGGCAAGGCCCGCCAAACGATCATCACGGTCACTAGCAGGCTAATCACCGTTCCCCAGGCGGCGCCATCAATCCCCCAGTTCCTGGTCAGCGGGTAGTTAAGGCTACACTTTACTACTAAGCCGGCAACCAACCCACCCGTCATGGCCTTCAGACTATGAATGCTCTGAAGAACCGCGCAGAAGGCAGACACTAACGCTGCCAGCGGAATTGCCAGCATTAACACCGTGAGCGCCCCACTCCCCCTGCTGTTTTTGAACAAAAAGGTATTAATGAACGGCATCAAGATCATCATCCCAAAGGCGGCCATGGTGGCCAGCATTATACAGACATGGAAGAGGACGCGGTAGGTATGGGCAAAGGTCTGACGGTCACCTTCGTGCCACTTTTCTGCAAGGGATGGCAATAAAGCGGCTGACAAAGAAGTAGCGATCACCAACCCCAATTGGAGGAGGGGCTGACCCCGATCAAAGACACCCTTGCTGGCGTGGGCGGCGATTTCACTCAACCCGCCGGCTACCAATGCCCGCTTAACAGTAAACGAGTCCACTAACTGCAAGATCACCGTAACTGACGCTAGCCAACATAATAAAACGCCTTCTGTCAGCAGCCGTTTAGTCAGTTGCGTCCCTGTTAACGGTGCAGGGTGACGTTGCTGGTTTTTCCACAGCAAACGGTTGGTCACGAGTAAAATCAGCAACGCCACTATCCCGGCCACCAGTGCACTGACCATCGCCCAGCTGGCCATCCGGTAGCTGTTCCAGTGATGGGTAGTTGCAAGCATCGCTACGCCAATAATCCAGGTCACCCGAACTACTTGTTCCCCCACCTGGGAAATCGCCGTCGGGTACATGTTCAACATTCCCTGCTGAACACCGCGTCCCACCGCCAGCCAGGGCATTAACAAGAAGATGGGGGCCAGGCCGATGATCACCGACTTCAAGTGGGTGTCACCCATGACTCTCGCCAAAAAATGACTGCCAACTGTTAAGACAGCAAAGATCACGAGCCCCGCTACCCCGAGCAGTCGCCGGCACAAGCGTGCCACCGCCAATTGTTCCTGGCGATCGTCTTGTTCAGCCACCAGCCGCGAGATAAACACCGGCAAGCCGGTAAGCGCTAACGTTACTTCAATTCCATAAAAAGGATAAATCTGCTGGTAAGCGTAATAACCAGTATCACCGACCAGGTTTTGAAACGGCACGCGATAAACTGCACCGAGGATCTTGGCTAGTAACCCGGCAACAGACAGGACCAGCGTCCCATTAATGATCTGGTGCAGGTGTTGGTTTGTTTTCATTACCTTCTCCTTGCATGAGCGTTGCTAAACCGCTAACTAACAGTTGGAGCTGGTCTAGCCAATCGGCTTCCTTCATCCATGGTTGGATAACCAGCCGCAAACTCAAGCGGCCGTCGTCATCCTGGTCAAGGGTGGCCTTGAACTTAGTCTTTGCTAACTGTGACAAGACTTGCTTACCGGTTAAGGTGCGACTAGCTTCTTGCGAGAACCGCAACGTTAGCTGGTCGCGGCGACGCGTAATCTTATCTAACATCGCTAAGTCGGCGTGCATCTTCAGCTTACCAATCTTCAACAAGTTGTCTACCGCTGGTCCATAATCGCCAAAGCGGTCGATCAAATCACCCTGCAAATTAAGCAGGTCCTCGTCGCTATGGGCCTTACGAATATCTTTATACAGCTCAATCTTTTGCCGCTGGTCACTAACGTAATCGTCTGGCAGGTATGCTTCAACGCCCAGCTCGACTTCAGTATTCGTCTTTTCTGCGCGTTTTTCACCCCGCTTTTTGGCAACAGCATCAGCCAACATTTCGGAGTAAAGGTCGTAACCGACAGAATCGATGAAGCCGTGTTGTTGCTTTCCCAGCAAGTTACCAGCGCCACGGATTGAGAGGTCACGCATCGCAATCTTAAAGCCACTGCCTAACTCGGTAAAATCACGGATGGCCGCCAACCGCTTCTCGCCTTGTTCCGTCAGCACCTTATTGGGCTGGTACATAAAGTAGGCATAGGCGACCCGGTTGCTCCGGCCGATTCGTCCCCGAATCTGGTAGAGTTGGGACAACCCGAGCCGGTCGGCATTCTCCACGAAGAGCGTATTGACGTTGGGAATATCGACCCCGGTTTCGATGATTGACGTTGTCACCAGGACATCTGATTCACCACGGACAAAGTCATAAAGTACACTTTCCAGCTGGTTTTCTGTCATTTGGCCGTGAATATAGGCAATCCGGGCTTCGGGAACCAGCTGTTGCAAGTTGGCCACCACCTTTTCGATGTCGCTCACCCGGTTATGCAGGTAATAAACCTGCCCCCCACGCTGGATTTCCCGTATGATCCCGTCACGAATAGCGCCCGCATTTTGTTCCATGACGTAAGTTTGAATCGGGTAGCGACCAGCTGGCGGTGTCTCCAAAACAGAGAGGTCCCGAACACCTAGTAATGACATATGGAGAGTCCGCGGAATTGGCGTTGCGGTTAGCGTCAGGACATCCACGTTGGCCTTGAGCTGCTTGAGCCGTTCCTTATGCTTAACGCCGAAACGTTGTTCTTCGTCAACGATCAACAAGCCCAGGTCGTGAAAATTAATATCCTTGCTAAGCAAACGATGCGTCCCGATCACGATATCAATCTTCCCGTCAGCAATATCGCGCTCGATCATCTTGGTCTCCTGCCGGGTCTTAAAACGCGATAACATTTCAATTTTGACCGGGAAACCGGCAAACCGTGCCGAAAACGTGTCATAGTGTTGCTGAGCGAGGACTGTCGTCGGCACCAGCATGGCCACTTGTTTGCCACCAGTAACCGCCTTAAAAGCCGCCCGCATCGCTACTTCGGTTTTCCCGTAACCAACATCGCCGACCAGTAGCCTGTCCATCGGCTTAGTTGTTTCCATGTCTTCTTTGATTTCCTTAATACTGCGGTTTTGGTCGGGCGTCTCAGTGTAAGGAAAGTCCTGGTCAAACCGTTCTTGAAGGTAATCATCCTTGGGAAAGGCATACCCCTTCTCCAGCCGGCGTTTCGCGTATAAGTCCACTAATTCATCAGCGATGTTTTCAATCTTGGCCGCCACGCGCCGCTTTGTCTTGGCCCATTCACTGCCACCCAGTTTGTTAAGCCGGGGATGACGGTCTTCACTGCCGCCAACGTACTTTTGGACCAGGTGCAACTGAGTCACCGGAACAAAGACCTGGTCGTGGTTGCGGTAGTCAATCACAATGTAGTCCTGGTGAACCCCATCCACTTCCAGGGTCTTAATCCCCGCAAAGAGGCCAATTCCGTGATTAACATGAACAACGTAGTCGCCCGGCTTGAGGTCAGTGTAAGACTTAATCCGTTCAGCATTAGCGAGCTGCTGGCGCCGGGGGTGGCGTTTCTTAACCTGCTTGAACATTTCCCCTTCAGTGATGACCACCAGGTTAGCGGCTGGCATTTCAAAGCCGTTAGCCATGCTGGCGTCGACTAATTGGGTGTGGTGTTCTTGCAGCTGGTCTTGCGCCGCTTCGACAATCGGAATATGGAAATCATCCAGGGTGCGGGCAACTTGCTTGCGTCGCTCAGGACTGTTGGCCATCAAGACGACCGTCTGGCCCTGCTCATGCCACCGGTTCAGTTCGGCCTTTAATAGTGGCATTTGACCCAAAAACCGCTGCATCGTCCGGGAAGTCAGTTCAGTGAGCTGGTCGAGCCTGGCACCACCCATCCCCTTCTTTAAAAGGGCCAAAAAGACTAGTGACTGGGTTGGCTGCTTAATCAGTGCCGCCACGTCATTACCCAGAGGTTCCTTATCAACCCGCTGGTGGGCCTTGACCTGGCTATTGAGCCACCGTTCTTCACTCTCCGCCAACCGCTTAAGCCTTTCCTTGATCCGGTCCCAGTCGGCAACGTAAATAATGCCCTGCTTGTCCAGGTAGTCAACCAGACTGTGGTGCTCTTGGTAGACCAGGTTGGTGTAAGCGAGCAGTTCCGTCGGTACCTGCTGTTTTTTCAGTTCACTTAACAACTGGTTATACTTCCCGGCAATGGCGTCGCGCTGCTGGTCATTCTTGGTATCAATGGCCGCTAGTAACTGGTCACGGTCCACTCCCAGCTGTTTGATGATTGCTGGCAAGCGGTCGGGCAAAACCAGAAAGTCAGTAGCTGGCAGGATGGTAATCTCTTCCAGGTTACTGATACTGCGTTGCGAGCTGGCATCAAAATACCGCAGTGAATCCACCTCGGTGTCGAAGAGGTCAATTCTGACTGGGTTGTCGGTGTTCAGCGCGTAAATATCAATAATTGAACCACGAATGGCAAAGTCCCCAGGCCGCAACACCATCTTTTGCCGGGTGTAACCCATTGCTAAGAGCTGGGCGCTGATTTTTTGTGGGTCCACTTCACCGCCTGCTTTGATGGTGAGAGTTCCCTGACTAAAAGCGGCCGGGTCCACCAGGTTCCGCCGCATCCCGGCGGCAGTCGTAATGACGATTGCGTGTTCATCATAAAGGAGGGCGTTCAGTGCCAGCACCCGCTGAGCCCGGTAGTTCGGCGAACTGGTGGCGATTTCCGTGGGCAGGTCTTCTTCCACTGGAAACTGGTAAACCCGTTCTTCAGGCAACAAGTTGGTAAGGTCCACCGCCAAGTCTTCCATATGAAACAGACTGTCAACGACCACTAACTGGCAGTGCCGGTGGCGGCCAAACAACGCTGCTAACAGTAAGGTCATCCCAGACCCGGCCACCCCTGTCACTAACTGCCGCTTTCCCGGCTTAATGGCTGCATCAATTTGCTGAAACTCACTGCTCTTGCCTAATAATTCCGTGAGATCCATGACGCCCTCCTTTCACTGCTACGCTTAATTAAAGTTATTCATCAACTCGGCAAAATCATCCCCGCGAATCCAGTCCAATAAAGCATGCTCGGCACGGGCAATGGTCATCGCCATCTTTGCTTGTTCTTCCTTGCTAAAACGGCCGAGAACGTGAGAAACAACCGTCCCGTGTTGCGGATGGTCAATTCCCAACTTAATCCGGTTAAAGTTCTTGGTTCCAAGCGCACTAATAATGCTCTTCAAACCGTTGTGACCACCAGAAGCACCATGCGTCTTGAGTCGCAACTTGCCCACTGGCATATCGAGGTCATCGTTAACAATCACCAGGTCCTTCAGGTCTAAGTTGAAATAGTCCACCAGCGGTTTCACCGCCCGGCCCGAATCGTTCATATAGGTCGTGGGCTTCACCAGCATCACTTTTTCACCATCAATGAAGCTGGTCACTGACACCGACTCAGTTTTATCGTGGGTAAAGGCTCCCATGTGGTAGTCACGAGCTAGTTGTTCAACCACCATAAAGCCCGTGTTATGACGGGTACCGTCATAACGACTGCCAATATTACCCAGTCCAACAATCATTTTCATCTTACTTACTCTCCTTTATCAGTAAACGCAAAAAGGCCGCACGGGGCACGACCCCCGTCCAGCTAGTCAGACTCATTATACCTTAACGTTAACAAAAACCAAAGATATTGCCACCGAAAAGGCTTTCGCACTTTTTCTCATCTAATTCTCACAAACTTATTAAAATATGATATGATGGAGTGGCAAAAAATGATGTTAAACCTGCGCAATCTCTTATACGGGGCGAAATAAATGATTTTTGATTCACTCATTAAGCCAAAAGAAGAACTCACAACTTTGCCAGAAACGGCAACAATTAACGACGCTCTCCAGATCCTGGAAGAAACAGGCTACCGTTGTGTACCAATCCTCGACCCTAGTGGGACCATCTTCCGTGGCAACATTTATAAACTTCACATTTACCGCCACAAGTCACGGCACGGCAACATGAATCTCCCGGTAACGGTACTACTCAAGAACGCTACCAAGTTCATCTCCATCAACGACGCCTTTTTTAAGGTCTTTTTCACCCTCAAAGACTTGCCGTACATCGCCGTCCTGGACGGTAATAACCACTTTTATGGAATTCTTACCCACACCCGCTTATTGCGGATGCTCGCGAAGGGGTGGAACGTCAAAACAGGTTCCTACGTCCTGACCGTGACCAGCGAACGTGACGAACGTGGTAACCTAGTCGAGGCGGCCAAGGAAATCAGTCATTTCTGTTCCATTAGCAACGTCATCTCGCTAGATATCCCCTCACCAGACCGGTCACCGAAAGTCATCTTGTTTACCCTGGAAGCTGGTGTCACCGCTAAAACGGTGGAACGAATTAAAAAACGGCTCCACCGTCATGGCTTCACCGTTGCTAAAGTGGAGGACCTGCACCCGACGAACTTTAATTAGTCCCCGCCAGTTGCTGTAACCACTGACCAAATCGTTGCCAATCGCTTCGGACAACCGGCTCTAACCGGCGCGCATACAGGTAGGCAGCAGGATGATACATCGGAAGCACCCAGTATTGCTGGGTGCTTTTTTGGTACCCTTGCTGATCCGCGGTCGTTTCCAGAATCGCGCTGCGCAGGATTTGCCCGTGGAACTGACCAACCGTGTAATGCGAACCCAACAACCGCTGGAGACTAGTATTGCCAAGGGCAACAATCACCCGCGGTGCAACGTGCTGAATTTCCCAGTCAAAGAGCGGGGCGTAAGCTAAGACCTCTTTCTTGGTCGGGGTCCGGTTAGGGTGCTTCATGATGAGTTGACCAGTCCGCTTCTCCTGCACTTCTCGGCTGGCAAAGGGCCGACTGCGAACAACACTCGTAATATAGACCTCATCCCGGCTGAGTCCCGCTAACTTCATCATTTTCGTTAGTTCCTGGCCCGAACTACCGACAAACGGCCGGCCGTCTTTGACCTCCTGTCGTCCCGGCGCTTCCCCCACGAGGGCGATTAGCGGTCGCTGGGGACCGCTGCCGGGGACAAAACCTTCCAACTGGCGTCCAGCTACCCGTTGCTTGACTTGCGCCACAAGTGTGGGTGGGTACTTAATCAACATTTGATCCCCTCCTGACAAAGAATCATAACTTGATTGTGACACACCAGCAAGAAGAAACCAACGATTCAGCTTCCTAAAAACTCCCCACGTTGGCAAATAACGCCACCGTGAGGAGCTTGTTAATTAATGATGATAGACTCGCTTCAGTCGTTCGCCCATCATTGTCATAATTTCGTAGTTAATCGTTCCGGCATAATCTGCGATGTCGTTAAGTGTGATCCGCTGATTGCCCGAATGCCCGATAAAAATCGCCCTGGTGCCAACAGGGACCTTCTTTGGCAACCGCACCATCAACTGGTCCATGCAGACGCGGCCAACAATCTCACACTCCTGACCAGCAATGAGCACGTGAAAGCCCTGCATTCGTCGGGGATAACCATCCGCATAACCGACTGGCAAGGTACCAATCCATTCATTTTGCTGG
Source organism: uncultured Limosilactobacillus sp. (assembly GCF_934202235.1). Taxonomy (GTDB): domain Bacteria; phylum Bacillota; class Bacilli; order Lactobacillales; family Lactobacillaceae; genus Limosilactobacillus. Next base: position 14,545 of record NZ_CAKPXS010000009.1, read on the forward strand.
GCAGTATAAGTCTTGCCATACCCAACGGAATCGCCAGCTTGCAGGAGCTTGACATAGGTGAGGTTGGCAGACATCTCCATCACCGGTTTTAGTTGAATTGTTGGTGCAATTGCCCGTCCCGCCGGGCTTTCACCATACATGCTAATGCCCATCCGCACGGTGTTGCCAATAATAACATCGTGGTGCCACAGGCCGACGGACGAATTAGCCACGTGGCAGTAGCGTGGCCGGTGCTTAACGACCGTCATGAACTGTTGCCAGCGCCGAAACTGACGGCGGAAATACTTTTCATCGCTGCCATCGGCAGTGGCAAAGTGGGTGAAAATTCCTTCAAAGTCAAACTCCGGTCCCTGGACCATGGCAAGTGCCTGACGAAACTCTTCACGAGTGGTAAAACCGATCCGCCCCATCCCAGTGTCCAACGCCAGGTGGACTTTCAGAGGTTTAGCAATGTGCTGCTGACGCGCCATCCGCCGGTATGCGTCCAGCCATTCGACCGACCCCACCGCCAAGGAGATTCCCTGGTTGGCAGCCAGCGCTGCATATTTGACCGGGGTAATTCCTAACACCAGGGTAGTCTGGTTAATCCCCGCTTCGCGAAGCGCTAACCCCTCATCTAAAATTGCCACACAAAAACCATCCACGCCGGCCTGGACCGCTGCTTGAGCAACAGGAATTAATCCACAGCCGTACGCGTTTGCCTTAACAACCGCGAATACGTGACTCCCCGCAGCAAGGGCTGCCTTTTGTGAAGCGATGTTGTCCTGAATTGCCGCCAAGTTGATTGTCAACTGCGCATCACGCATTCTGCCAACCGTCATTTGCCATTCTCCTCCTCTAAAATCACTGCCGTCATTACAAAGCCCGCCGTATGGCTGACCGATACCTTAATGTGACCATTAAATGGCGACTTAGTAACGACCGGTGCTCCCTTGTTGTTGTCTAAAATCTCCACATCATGAAAGCCCAATGACGCCCCAATGCCGGTTTGTAACGCCTTAGCAAATGATTCTTTGAGTGACCACCGGCCGCCAAGATATTCAATTGCTCGTTGACCGTGAAATAACTCGTACTGCTTTTGTTCGCCGGCTGTTAAAACGCGGTCAACAAACTTACTTTGCCGTTCAGCTACCTGTCGAATCCGGTCCAACTCGGTCAGGTCAATCCCAAAACCTAGAATCATCTTTTCACTCCCTACCCTTTTTTCTGCAAACTTCAGTATAGTCAATCGCCTCGCCAATGACAACTGTTGGTGCGGTAACTTAACCCTTGACGAACATTTCCGTTTAACTTATTATTAGTAAGTAGAAAGGCAAGGGTCCTTGCCCCGCCAACAAAGGAGTGACTAACAATGAAAAACGTTGCAATTATTATCGGGTCAACCCGTCCTGGACGACGTAGCCCAGAGGTCGCCCACTGGCTTCATTCACAGCTTGCAACCAGCAAAGGTGTTCAGTTTACCACCATGGACTTACGAGAGGTAAACCTCCCATTCTTGGATGAACAAAAAATGCCCGCCATGGGCCAGTATGAGCAAGCACATACGAAAAAATGGCAGCAGTTAATTAACCATTACGACGGCATCATCCTCCTCTTCCCGCAATACAATTGGGGATACCCGGCCGTGCTAAAAAATGCTATTGACTACCTATCTGCTGAGTGGGCAGATAAGCCAGTCGCGATGGTCACTTTTGGCGGTCACGGTGGTCCTCAGGCCCAAGCGGCCATGAAACTGGTTCTCACTGGTCTCCACGCCCAGCAGCTTGCCACAAACCCACAGCTGTCACTCAACCCGACTGCGTCACCAGCAGATTACCAGCAACAACTGCATCACTACGACTTTGAAGCAGCACTGCTCAAACAAGAGTTTGAACACCTCTTAGCTGATTAAAGTAAACCATAATAAAATCCGCTAGCGATCTCTGGTCGTTAGCGGATTTATTTATCTTAACACCTTATTTTTCTTTACGCCGCATGTTAAAACGGTGTTTCTTGTGGTGGCCGCCATCCCGGCGGTGATCATTCCGGTGATAACCATGCCGCGAGTGGCCACGGTACTTACCACGATGGTTATTGCGATGACGGTAGTTATTGTGTCCCCGGTGCCGACGCGGTAAAGGCTTTTCCGGTGTAATCTTCACTGGCACCTGGCTAGCATCATCCTTGGTGATGGTGTTCAGCAGTGCCGCCACCAAGTCGACCGCATCATGTGTCTCCAGCAGTTTGTGCGCTGCCTCCTCATAACGCTCATTAGTTGGCTTAGCGATCAGTTCATCAATGTCGTTAAACGCCGAGGCAACCTGACCCCGAAAGGCTTCTTCTGCCGTTGGCGGCTTCAATGGGAGCATCCGGACCTTCGTTAGCTTCTCAATTTCGTGAAGGTAGTTCATCTCGTTTGGGGTGACAAACGTCAGCGAGACACCGTGGTGCCCGGCACGGCCAGTCCGGCCAATCCGGTGAACGTAACTGTCCGGATCTGACGGAATATCGTAATTGTAAACGTGGGTAACACCAGAAATGTCCAGTCCCCGCGCAGCAACATCCGTCGCTACTAAAATATCAATCTTGCCGGCCTTAAAGCGACGCATAATCTTCGTCCGCCGCTCCTGCGTCAGGTCTCCGTGGATTCCCGCCGCATTGTAGCCGCGCATAATCAAACCACGTGACAATTCATCAACTCGTCGCTTGGTCCGACCGAAAACGATCGTCAGGTCCGGATCCTGGACATCGATTAAGCGAGTCATAATATCGAACTTTTCGTGTTCGCGCGCCCGCACATAGTACTGGTCAACCAGGTCCGTAGTCAGTTCCTTGGCCTTAATCTTAACCATCTGCGGGTCCTTCATAAACTGCACGCCGATCTTCTTGATCGAATCTGGCATCGTTGCAGAAAAGAGCAGTGTCTGCCGGTCAGATGGTGTTTCATCAATAATCGCCTTGATGTCTTCCAAAAAGCCCATGTCGAGCATGTCATCGGCTTCGTCCAGGACCAGTGTCTTAATTGTCCCTAACTTTAAAGTGTGCCGCCGCAGGTGGTCACGAATCCGTCCGGGAGTCCCCACCACAATCTGTGGATGACTCTTGAGGCTCCGAATTTGCCGGCGAATATCTGCCCCGCCGTAAACGACTTGCACCTTGACGTGGCTGTCACGTCCTAAGCGGAACAATTCTTCTTGCGTCTGAATTGCCAGTTCCCGAGTTGGCGAGATAATTAAGGCCTGTAAGTGGGGATCCTTCGTGTCAACGTGTTCAATAATAGGTAGGCCGAATGCGGCAGTCTTCCCCGTCCCCGTTTGGGCCTGGCCAATAACGTCATCACCGGCCAGCACCATCGGAATCGTTTGTTCCTGGATCGGCGTCGCTTCTTCATAACCGCTGCGTTTAACAGCCTTCAATAGGCTCTTTGACAGGCCTAGTTCACTAAATTTCAAAAAATTCCTCCTTGTAAAAGGCGGCCATTGCCGCTTCCCTTACTGTTCTTCCGTGGTTGCCGGCATAATCTTTGCCAGAACCTTTTCCAGGTGAATCCCGTGACTCCCCTTTAATAAGATGACGTCATCCTCATGCAAATCGTGATTCAGGTCGGTCACCAGGGGTGATAGTTGGTCAGCCCCATAATAATGAATTGCGCTGACCGGGTAGCCGTCTTCAGCCAACTGGTCACGGAGGGCGGCCATTTCAGGGCCCACTAAGTAGACCTCTTGGAGCGTGGCCGGGTTAATCACCTCAGCTAAGCTAGCGTGCAACTTAGCAGATGCTTTTCCCAGCTCCAGCATGTCCCCCAGAACGGCAATCCGCCGGCCACCGTCACTGACTGGGACCTGCTGTAGTGTTTCCAGCACATCACGGGCTGCCGTCGGGTTAGAGTTGTAAACATCAGATAGCACTTTTTCGCCAGCCGCTCCCGTCAGCCATTCTGCCCGGTTGGCGGTCAGGTTTGGGTGCGCCAGTCCCTTTTTCATGTTAGCCGGGCGAATGTGCAACCGCTTAGCAACGGCGAGCGCTGCCAGGGCGTTGGCAACATTGTATTCACCGGTCAACTGAACAGTGAATTCGTCGTCTGGCCAGGCATTAGTAGTGAACGTCAACTGGTTTGTGCCAACCGTAACCGCCGTGGCGTAAAGGTCGTTCCCCAATTCACGGCCAAAGGTGTAAGTCCCTTGCTTAAGTTCCTTTGTCCGTTCCCGCAGCAATGGCTCATCACCGTTATAAATCAACACGCCATCTTCCTTGAGGCCGTGAGTGATTTCCATTTTGGCATCAGCAATCCGGTCACGGGTCCCGAAAAATTCAATATGGGCTTCCCCGATCATCGTAATGACGGCGACATCAGGGTTGGCCAGCTTGCTCAACTGGTCCAGTTGCTGGAACCGGTCCATCCCCATTTCAACCACGACCACTTCGGTATTGGCATTCATGTTCAGCAACGTTACTGGGACACCAATTTCATTATTGAAGTTAGCGTGAGTCTTAATAACGTTGTACTGGGTGGCCAGAATCGAGGCAGTTAAGTCTTTCGTCGTCGTCTTACCGTTACTCCCGGTAACTGCCACCACGACCGGGTTAATCTTGTGAACATAATACTTACTCAGCTTTTGCAGCGCCGCCAATGGGTCGTCGACGACCAGCACCGGATGATCATCCGGAACTGGTTGGTGATCAGCAGCCCACAGAGTAGCCACGGCACCATGTTCAAAGGCACTGCCAACGAAACGGTGACCGTCATTGTTTCCCTTTAAGGGGACAAACAAGGCGCCAGGCGTCATCTGTCGACTATCGAATGAGACGCTGCTAACGGTAATATCTTCCCACTGGGAAACGTCGTTTTGCACTTGGAGTGCCTTGGCAATTTCCCGAATCTTCATCTTCATCGTTAAATCCTCTTTCAAACAATCTTACATTTTCTTCAGACGAGCAATTCGCGCATCTAGCGGCGGGTGAGTGTCAAAGAGCGCACTCAAACCACGTCCGTGGACGGCGTTCAGGTGTGGCGAACTGATGTAAAGTGATGCGCACTCGGCACTACTTTGCTTCATCGGTTGCGCCTCTTTTAACTTGGTCAAGGCGGCGATTAGCCCCTGCGGGTTACGAGTCAATTCCACAGAGCCAGCATCGGCCAAGTATTCCCGGTTACGGGATAATGCTAACTGGACGAGGGTGGCCGCCAGTGGTGCAAGGACAATCAATAAAATAGCCCCTACAGCAACAAAGATGCCGCCACCATCATCGTCGCTATCACGACTGCCACCAAACCACCACGCATGGCTGGCAAAGTTAGCCAGAAAGGTGATCGCGCCAGCAAGCGCCATCGCAACCGTTTGCAGGCGAATATCATAATTTCTGACGTGACTCATTTCGTGACCCATGACGCCTTCTAATTCCTCACGGTTCATTTGGGATAAAAGTCCCGTTGTTGCCGCCACGGCAGCATGTTGAGGGTCGCTCCCGGTGGCAAAGGCATTGGGACTGGGGTCATCAATAATAAACACCCGCGGCATGGGAACGTTAGCAGCCAGCGCCATGTCTTCAACCACGTGGTAGAATTCTGGTGCTTGGCTTGCGTCGTGAAGCTCCTGCGCGTTGTTCATCCGCATCACCATGTCAGCGGACTGTCCACCCACTACTGATAAGTAGATGAGTGCTAAAATGGCCGCAACAATCACTCCGCCGACTGCCGTACGGGCGAAGACATAACCAATTGCCGCGCCAACGAGTGCTAAAAGCAAAAAGAAAACGGCAACCACAAGTACCGTTTTACGTTTGTTTCTGGCAATTTGCTGATACAGCATGAAGCCACATTCTCCTTTGTTTTGTTAGTCGTCAAATGAAACCTTCGGCACTTCTTGAGCCTTTTCTGGTGCCTTGAGGTAATCAATTGCGGTAAAGTGCCCCAGTGAAGCGACAATCTTTGACGGGAACTGCTGAATTTTCGCGTTGAGGGCCGCCGCCGTACTGTTGTATAACTGACGAGAGTAAGCGATCTTATTTTCAGTGTTAGTCAGCTCTTCCATCAGCTTGGTATACTCGGCGCTCGCCTTCAGATCCGGGTAGTTTTCCGCTACGGCCACCAACGAATGCAAAGCACCAGTCAACTGGTTGGCGACGGTCATCTTTTCCTGGTGGTTTTCTTCGGGAACACCGGCTAATTCAGAGCGCAGCTTGGTAATCTTGTCAAAGACACCTTGTTCATACTTAGAGTAACCCTTCACCGTTGCTAATAGGTTGGGGATGAGGTCGTTTCGCCGGGTTAACTGAACATCAATCTGGCTCCATGATTCCTGGACATGGGTGCGCATTGCCACTAAACCGTTATAAGTCATCACGTACCAAACAACGATCACGGCAATGACGATGATTGCAATAATCCATCCTGTACTCATTTTGGTCTTTCCTCCTCACAATCACATATCATTCGTCTCATTATGACATTTTACCAGGTTTGCCAGTGAAACACACGATTTCTCGCCGATTAATGTGCCATGACGCTAGATCGTGTACAATAAGGTTAATATGTGCGGAAAGGGAAGTGTCAATTCATGAAAATCTTATTTGTCTGCCTGGGCAACATTTGTCGTTCGGCGATGGCAGAGGCCATGTTTCGTCAGATGGTTGCTGACGCCGGACTTAGTGACCAAATTCAAGTTGACTCAGCGGGAACCAGTAATGAAGAAGAGGGGAATGGTCCCCACCCCGGTGCCCGGCGCTGTCTAGCCAACCACCACATTAGTGCTGACGGACTAATTTCCCGGCCGCTAAACCAGGATGATTACTTTTCTGCCAACTATATTGTCGGGATGGACGAGATGAACATGGAAGATATCTATTCCCGGGCGCCACAGGAACACCACGCTCAGTTGTGTGGTATCTTCGACCTCGTGCCAGAGCGAAAAGGTGAATCAATTCCCGATCCCTGGTACACCCACCGTTTTGAAGATACGTACAACAGTCTTGCCGTCGCTTTGCCAACCTGGTTAGCGAAGCTGAAAAGAGAAGTCAATCGTTAAAATAAAAATGTGGTCCGCCACTTCGCATAACGCGAGTGGCCGGGCCACATTTACTTTCCCGCTATTGACCATTGGTGTATTTTTCACTCAGCGATTTTTGAACACTCCGTGGTGCCTGCTTAAACTTCTCCGACTTAACAAAACTTCCCCGGATGAGCAAGCGGTTAGCCCCCGTTGCATCACAGGTAACCATCGTAATAATTTTTTGAGGCGTATTATCAACGACCTGAACGTCGGTCGCGGGAATAAACTTCCGCTCATAAATCTTGTATTCATAAACCCTGTCAAGGTCCGTCAGGTACACCTTTTGGCCGACCTTCGCATGGTAATAAAGTGGTGAAAAGAGAATCTTGCTACCATTAGCCATATTGTGACCCGCCAGTGCGTAGTTTCCTTCACCCATCTTCATATCTGGCCGCATCGTCCCAGCCGCTAGCGCCAGGGTCGTATTATCGACCCCCTTGGCAATCGGGACCGACATCTTGATGGCCGGAACGGCAACTACCCCAATAATGTTGACTTTCTGCTTGCTAGCGCGAGCTTGAGCAGCTGACTGCAAGTTCAGGTCCTTGACGTTGCTAAAGTTGTAGGAAGCTTTTTTCTGGCTATTTTTCTTAATCGTCGCTGACGTTAGCTGCGGCCGGTAAGACCCGACAAGGTAATATTTAATTTGCTGGTTGAAAATTAAAACCAGACTGACCAGCAAAAGAAGCACGGCGGCGGTCCAGCGTAACCAACCCTTTTTCTTCTTCATTTCTCCACCTCATTAACAGAAAACGTCCGTCGGTGAACCAACGGACGTTTTCTCTTTTTAACGGAACAGTTAACAGCAACCGCCGCCGATATCCCGAAATTGTCTTTAGTTGTTCTTCAGACCGTACTTCTTGTTGAAACGTTCAACAGCACCGTCGGCCTTGTTAAACTTCTGCTTACCAGTGTAGAACGGGTGAGAATCTGAAGAAACTTCAACCCGGATCAGTGGGTATTCGTTACCGTCTTCCCACTTAACCGTTTCGCTTGAAGTAGCGGTTGAGCCGGACAAGAACTTGTAGCCCGTTGATGAGTCTTCAAAAACTACCATGTGGTAATCTGGATGAATTCCTTTTTTCATAATGTATTTCTCCTTTGCCATGAATCATTTTGAAACATAGTTTGTCGTTAGTCAACTTTTGTAGAATATCATAGTTTGACCAATGTTGCAACCACCAGGGTTAATTTTCACCCTCAGCGAATTAGTCGTCGTCAACAATCGTGACGTCGGCGTTCAGCCGGTTGAGCTTCCAGACAATCCGGTCGTAACCACGCAGGATGTTACCAGCACCATGGATAACTGTTGTCCCCTTGGCCATTAAACCGGCAATGGTCAAAGCAGCCCCTGCCCTGATTTCACCGGCCTGTACTTCTGCACCATGAAGATTGTCGGTGTGTTCAACCGTAATCAGCCCGTCCTGGTTGCGGATGTTCATCCCCATCTTCTGCAGCTGTGGGATGTGTCCAACCCGTTCCGGATAAATCGTATCTTCAATTGTGCTCTTGCCACTCGCCAACGACATCAACGGGCTAAGGGGCTGTTGAAGGTCGGTGGCAAATCCTGGATAGGGCATCGTTTTGACGTGGACCCCATGCAAATTCTCCGTCCGCGGGACGTAAATCTTATCGATGTCAATCTGCAAGTCAACACCCATTTCAATCATCTTGCTGGTAAATGATTCCAGGTGCTCCGGAATAACGTTATTGAGCATCACCCCGTCGCCCATCGCGGCTGCCAGCGAGAGGTAAGTGCCCGTCTCAATCCGGTCAGCAATCACCGTGTGGGTGTTCATTGATTGGAGGGTTCCGACCCCGTGAATGCGGATTTCATCGGTCCCCGCACCGCGGATTTGCGCCCCCATATTATTCAAGAAGGTGGTGAGGTCAACGATTTCTGGTTCGCGGGCGGCATTTTCAATTACCGTTGTCCCCTCAGCGCGTACAGCTGCCAGAATGGCGTTGATCGTTGCCCCAACTGAAACCACGTCGAGGAAAATCCGGTTACCATGCAGACCGTCATGGGCATCCAGGTGGACCGTCCCGTGGTCTTCGTCAACCGTTGCCCCCAGGGCACGAAACGCCTTCAAGTGCTGGTCGATCGGCCGTGGACCAATGTCATCACCGCCGGGGAAGGTTAAGGTCGCCCGGTGGAAACGGCCCAGCAGGGCGCCCATGAAGTAGTAAGAAGCCCGTAACGACTTAATGGCCTTGCTCGGTAATTCTGCCTCAACAATTTGTGTTGGGTCAATATCCAACACCCCGTGAGAAAATGATGACGTCACGTTCATTGATTGCAGAATGATCATCAGGTTATGAACGTCTGAAATATCCGGGACGGTATCGAAACGCACTGGCGTGTCGGCTAAAATAGCAGCGGGAATGAGTGCAACGGTGCTATTCTTTGCCCCACCGATTGTCACTTCACCCGACAGGCGGTTTCCTCCCTTAATGATCATCTTTTTCATTACTGATATCCTCGTTTCACTTTTAGTAAATCATTTTAACGCTTATTTAGACTGGAAAAACAGTCAGTAAATATCATAAGAAAAAAACACCGCAATTACAACCAATTCTGGTAATCAATCGTAAAAATTAGAAAACTATTTACCTTCTGCTGCCGCCTTCACGAAAGCCTTGAACAATCCTTCCGGACGGTTCGGCCGTGACAAGAATTCAGGATGGTATTGCGCAGCCACGAAGAACTTCTTTTCTGGCAGTTCAACTACTTCAACGAGGTTCCGGTCCGGGTTAATCCCGGAAATTACCAGTCCGTGATCTTCCATTTCCTGGCGGAACTTGTTATTGAATTCGTAACGGTGACGGTGGCGTTCGTTAATCATTGATTGATTGTCGTAGGCTGCCGCCGCAACTGTTCCCGGTACTAGCTTGCACGGGTAAGCACCCAACCGTTGGGTCCCACCCATGTCTTCAACATCTTCCTGGTCAGACATCAGGTCGATAATGTTGTGCTTGGTGTTCGGGTTAAATTCGGTCGAATTAGCATCTTGGTAGCCAAGAACATCCCGGGCAAATTCGATGCAGGCCGTCTGCATTCCCAGGCAGATTCCCAGAAATGGAACATTATTTTCGCGAGCGTACTTGATGGCAGTAATCATTCCCTCAACCCCGCGGGACCCAAAGCCGCCGGGTACCAAAATTCCGTCATAAGTGCCCAGTTTATCGGCCACGTTGTCCTCGTTAATCGTCTCGGAATTAAAGTGGTCAATCTTGACCTTGGCATCCACCGGGTAGCCGGCATGGCGCAATGCTTCGTTGACTGAAATGTAAGCATCCTGCAGGTTGGTGTACTTACCAACCATTGCAATCTTGACCGTCTTATTGAGGTCGTGTTCAATGTGGTGCACCATTTCCGTCCAGGAACGCATATCAGCTTCCGGAGCATCAATGTTGAAGTGGTCGCACACCAGCTGGTCGAAGCCCTGCTTTTGCAGGTTCAGCGGAATTTCGTAAAGGGTGTTGACGTCTAAGGACTCAATCACGGCCTTTGGGTCAACATCACAGAAGAGCGCGATCTTCTTCCGCATAGCGTCAGTAATTGGTTTTTCCGTCCGCACAACCAAAATATTTGGCTGGATTCCCAGACCGCGCAATTCACGAACTGAGTGCTGGGTTGGCTTGGTCTTCATTTCACCAGCGGCCCGCAGGTATGGTACCAGGGTGGCATGGATGTAGAGGACGTTGTCCGCGCCCGCTTCCTTCTTCATTTGGCGGATCGCTTCCATAAACGGTTGTGATTCAATATCACCAACCGTCCCCCCGATTTCAGTAATGACCACTTCGGCATCAGTACTCTCGCCAGCCCGCATGATCTTGTCCTTAATGGCGTTGGTAATGTGTGGGATCACCTGAACAGTGTGGCCCAGGTAGTCACCACGCCGCTCCTTTTTCAGTACTTCCGAGTAAATCTTCCCGGTCGTGACGTTTGAATACTTGTTTAAATCGTTGTCGATAAACCGTTCATAATGGCCAAGGTCCAGGTCAGTTTCTGTCCCATCGTTAGTAACAAAAACTTCCCCGTGCTGGTAAGGACTCATGGTTCCCGGGTCAACGTTAATGTAAGGGTCAAACTTCTGAATAGCTACCTTCAGCCCCCGGTTCTTCAGCAGTCGGCCAAGGGACGCAGCAACAATTCCCTTGCCCAGTGACGAAACAACACCGCCAGTAACAAAAATATACTTGGTCATCTTGAATCTCCTTTTCTCATTTGCACGCTGCCAACAACGAAAAAGCTCCCCATTTCTAATGAAACAGGGAGCTTTTATGACGAGATTTAAGCCTGATTAATCTCAGGCGCCCAAGAAAAATAGTACAGGGCATCAGCGATTTAGTCAAGATAAAAATCGGATTTATTCATCATCATCGTCGTCATCCAGGTCTTCATCGTTCAACTCGGACAACTGATCTTCCAAGCCTGCATCGGGAAGGTCATCATCGGTGTCGGGATTATCTTCATCAAAGTCGTCATCACTGGTGGTGTCATCATCAGTGTCATCCAGATCATCATCTTCTGGATCGTCGTTATCGTAGTCGATCACGTCATCATCGTCATCGGCTCCCGCCAAAAAGGCGTTGACCTTGCGGCGCTTCTTCTTTGGCCGTTCTTCTTCATCCTCATCATCACCAATCGTTGCTTCGTCGATTGACTCGAATGGGTACCATGAACGAAGACCCCACGTGTTGTCACCAAGGGAAATGAAGCTCCCGTCGATGTTCAAGTCGGTATAGAACTGGGAGAGTCGTTCACGAATTTCTTCGTCGCTCTTTCCCATGTACTGTTGGACCTCGTTAGTTAGGTCAACGAATGACATTCCTTCGCCATGCTGTGCAAGAATAGCATGAGCCACTTCAACCATCGACAGTTCGGACTTATCTTGGCCGTCAAAAACCTTCAGATCCAAAATGGTACACATCCCTTCAAAAAAGTCTAACCTACATCTTACATGATTAACGGTGAAATTGCAATGAAACATGGTAGGAACCAACCAGTGTTCCTGCCGACCGCAGTTCATACTTAAGCTCTAGTTGCCCCTGAGATTGGTCCCAGTCGAAAGCTACTATCAGCTGGGTAGTGTGAACCCGCAGTTCAATCGGACCATAGGCAGTCTGGTACTGGCTGGATGTCGCGTTTTTCCGGTCAAAGACCAGGTGGGTCTGGCGATCACCAGCACGCCGCAAGTGAACCCGGTCATCGTCAAAGCGGAACTGTACCGGGGTTGCGACCCCCTGCTGGTGTTCGGTATAACGTAGGTAGTGTTTGCCACCTACCGTGGCCAGCTGACCATCCTCTTCGAACGAAAAGCGCTCCGTTTGACCATCCTGGTTAATCTGCGATGTCATTTTGACCTTTACTGGAATAACCTCTTTCATGACCCATCCTCCTTTAATCGTTCCTATCTTGCCAAAGGAAGCGCGCTGCTGTCAAGCCTGCCGCCCTTGGTCTTTTACCCATCTTTGCTTATAATGTGGATAAGACATAATTGACGGAGGTATTTAATGAGTTTTTACGACGAACAACTGCGGCACGAAAAGGTTTTTCGTGACCCGATCCACGGTACCATTACCATTGATAACCAGATTATCCTGGACCTGATCAACACCCCGGAATTTCAGCGCTTGCGGCGGGTCAAACAGTTGGGAACGACCAGCCTTGTCTTTCACGGTGCTGAACACTCCCGCTTTGGTCACTGCCTGGGGGTCTACGAAATCACCCGGCGGCTTTGCGACCAGTTCCACCGTAACTACCCGAGTGAAGTCGATGGTGACGGCTTGTGGAACGATAATGAGCGGCCCGTCGCCCTTTGTGCGGCCCTGTTGCACGACCTCGGCCACGGCCCCTTTTCCCACACCTTCGAGCATATTTTCCATACCGACCACGAACTGATTACCAGGCGGCTGATTACCGACCCCTCGACCAACGTCAACCGCATCCTGAAGCGGGTTGGTGAGGACTTTCCTGACCAGGTGGCCAGCGTCATTAGTCACGACTACCCTAACCCGCAGGTAGTGTCGATGATCTCTAGCCAGGTTGACGCCGACCGGATGGACTACCTTCAACGTGACGCTTATTACACTGGTACCAATTATGGTAAGTTCGACCTAGACCGTGTTCTGCAGGTAATGCAGCCGACAGCGGAAGGGATTGCTTTTAAGATGTCGGGAATGCACGCGGTCGAAGACTATATCATTAGCCGGCTGCAAATGTACCTCCAGGTCTATTTCCACCCGGTCACCCGTTCCTTAGAAGTGATCTTGGACCACTTGTTGCAACGGGCCCACTGGCTGTATAACCACCCCGACCAGCAACGAGAGCAATTCAGTCCTGCACTGCTCATGCCGTTCTTCCGCAACAAGTTCACTCTCAGCGACTACCTGGCACTAGACGACGGGACGCTAACCACCTACTTCACTCAGTGGAAGCATTCCCGCGACACCATCCTAGCCGACCTCGCTCACCGTTTCTTGGACCGGCGACCACTGAAGTCAGCCGAGTATGATGACCAAACGGCCAAGCTCCTGCCAAAACTTCGCAAAATTATTCAGGCCTCGGGATTCAACAGTGCCTATTACACGGCTACCAACGCCTCGTATAAGCTCCCCTATGATACTTACCACCCGCAAACAGCCCAACCCCAGACACAGATTGAACTGATTCAGCCTGATGGTGAACTGGTAGAATTATCAACCGTCTCCACCCTGGTCAAGAGTGTTTCCGGCAAGGAAGCCGGCGACCAGCGTTTCTTCTTCCCCAAGGAAATGCTGTCAACTTCCAACGACCTGGAATTGTTTGCTCCCTACTACGAAGAATTCCAAAGTCATATCAAAAATAACCACGTCTGCTGAAACCAATTAGCAGCTTAGAAATGACAATCCCCCACGGACGCGTGACCTACCGCCCGTGAGGGATTATTTTTATACTCCCGACTTGAGGATCCAAAACAGAAAGAAGAAGACTGCTCCCACTCCCAGGAGGGTGGGTAAAACGCTGAACAAGCCAAGAAACGCGTTGTACAAAAACAGCACTGTTTTCACAACCAACCAGAGCAGCAAAACAGCACCAATCAGTTTGACAATAAAGGGCATCGCACACCTCACTACTTTTCTCTGGCAATACTACTTATGAAACTCATGGTCATGGTACGTCACCCGTGAACCATGTTCATCACGGGCGCCATACCTGTCAATGGTAATGTCGTGGTAGTAGCCGTCATCGCCCAGTGCTCGTTTTCGGTAACGAAGGTGGGTGGGTTCAGCCATCCCCTGATTCATGTATTTTTGTTTGGGGTTTGCTGGTTTGGCAAACATGTGGTCAATAATGGTTGACCCGCCAAACAGCCGGTAAAGGAAGTAAACAACCACGAAGGAAAGGACAGTTGTCCAGGTGTCCCACAAACTGGCCAAGAGATCCTTTAACCAGTAATAGGCGGTTACCACACCCACGTCCCCACAAAGTAAACTAAGGCAATCACACCAAGCCAAAAGACTAGCTTGATAATGAAAGAACCAAGATCGTTATTTTTGTTATTCATGATGACGCTCCCTTTCATGCATAACCACAGTACTCACTGCTTATCCCGGATAGTTATCGAGGTCAGAACCATATAGTTCTTCAACCGTCGGTGCACTATCGGTAATGCTGTCGCTGCTTGTTTGAAATCCCTGGGCAACCTTGGCCTTCGCCTGGTTCAAGAAAGCCCGATTAACTGTTACCACAACGTTGTCCTGGTTAACTGTTAATCGCAAAATGATCTTCGCATAATTGCTATTTTGTTTGCAGCGTTCAAGAAGGGCCTTCACGGCTGGATAGTCTTCGTTGTCTTCAAAAATGTTGAAAAAGGTGTGATGGAGGATGACATCCCGGTAGCGTCCAGCATTCTGCTGGTCATCGTCGACCGGCACCCGTTCTTTAATTCCCAGAAAAGTAATCTCCCTTTTTCCTTGGTAGTTTCGTTCGCCTTGACCGACTAAGATTCGCGCTTCGACTTCTCTCATCTGGATCCTCCTGAAAATTAAGTAATACATTATAGTATTCAACTAGTCGTTAAAAGTCAAGGATGAGCTTAAGAGAAGTTTGTTTGACTCGTCAAGCAAAATTAACGGGCAGTGTGCCGGTTTGATACCAGTACACTGCCCGCTATTGTTTAACATGGCTTAATTATTAACCTTCTTGACGGTCTTGGTCTGCGGATTGTAATCAAAAATTCCGACCAGGTTAGAAACGGTATGATCATCATTATCATGGCGAACTTCATAACGGTAAAGACCATTAGTGTGACTCTGGGTGATAATCTGGTAATGACTGTCGTTAAAGCCCATCTGGTTAGCAAAGGCAATGACCGCCTGGTCGTTAGCCTTGCGGTTAGCATTGGCCTGCGACTGCGTTGGGCCGCCGGTTTGTTGAACTGCCCGTGCGTGCAGTGCCTTGGTAGCAGACTGCAGCCGACTGTTGTTTGACTGGGTCGTCTTAGTTGATTCTGCCGCCTGACTGTACTGCTGGTTAGAGTAAGCATCCTGAGCCTGCAAGTAATTCTTCAGGTCGGCTTTGAGATCCTTGACCTTTTGCGACGGTGAATGAACATCATCTAAGCGGTCCAGCGCCGTTTGGTAACGGCCCTCCTTAATAAACTTCTTTGCGTCCTTAATCGCTTTAGCGGAAGGACTCAACGTTTGCTGCGACGACGAATTGCTGCTGGAAGTGCTTGTTGCCTGGTGGCTGCCACAGCCGACCAGCATTGTCCCCATCAGCAAAACAACTGCTCCACTGGCAATTCGACGATTAATCTTTTTCATAATGGACCCTCCCTTGTTCTTCGTCCCTATTTTAACAGTTAAATTTCGGACGACGACCAATGAAAAATTTTCTTAAGAATTCCTTAGTTAATTAGACCAAAAAAAACAGAAAGTTGTCAAGCCCAACTTCCTGGTTATTATTTTGGCTAGACCAGTTTTGCCGTGCCCACTTTTTCGGCTCATGAACTAGTCTTATTTACCTTGTTTTAAAACGATATCGCTTGGCTTAACTTCACTGCCGAAGTAAGGCTTGAGTTCCTGGTTGAAGTCCTTGGTAAAGAAGCCCTGCTTGTTCAGCTTGCTAATTTCATTATTGGTCCATTTGAGTAGCGAACGGTTTCCCTTCTTCACTGCCGGTGCAATGTACTGGTGAGGACCGACGCTCTTAATTCCCACCGTGTACTTCGGGTTCTTCTTGACCCAGGCGTAGAGGTAGGAGTTGTCATCTGCCAGCGCTGCTGCCCGCCCGTTTTTCAGCGCGTTAAACTGTTGGGTCTTAGAGTCGAACTTCAGCAGGGAAACGCCCTTTTGTTTGGCCGTAAAGTAGTTTTCCGCCGTTGTCCCCTTCGTCACAATCAGTTTCTTGCCCTTTAACTGGCTCAGTTTAGTAATCTTCTTGTTCTTTGGCGAAACAACCCCGACTGAGACTTTCATGTACGGCTTAGCAAAATCAACTGCCTGTTTTCTTTCTGGCGTTTCGGTAAAGTTAGCCAGGACAATGTCAGCCTTGTTAGAGTTCAGCGTGTCCACCCGGTTGTTGGCGTTAACCTGGACGAACTTTACTTTCACTCCCATGTCCTTAGCCATCTGCCGAGCAAGGGCAACGTCATAGCCAACCCGTTTGCCATCCTTGTTGACCCAGCCGTATGGCGGCAAGTCACCAAAGGTCGCCACCCGGAGGACACCCCGCTTTTTAATTGCCGCGACCGTACTGCCCTTCGCAGCAGCATTAGCAGTCGTTGACTTGAAGCCCACGGCACTCATCGTTAGCGCAGCAACACTCGCAACAGTCAAAGCAGCTTTGACGATTTTTTTCCAGTTAATTGTCATTCTCATTACTCCCTTTCACTTAATAATCCATACTGCCGAGAAATTCTACCGCCCGCTTAGTTTGCGGGTGGTCAAAGAACTGTTGACCTGGTGTTTCTTCCAAAATCTTGCCCTGGTCCAAAAATAAGACCCGGTCGGCAATTTGTGCCGCAAAGTTCATTTCGTGTGTCACGATAATCATCGTCATGTGGTCCCGATCGGCCAACTCCTTAATGATATTCAGCACACCACGGACCATCTCCGGGTCAAGTGAAGCCGTTACTTCATCAAAAAGCATCAGTTCCGGGTGCATCGCCAGTGCCCGGACAATCGCAATTCGCTGCTTTTGACCACCGGAGAGCTGTCGTGGATACGAATTGGCCTGGTCAGCGAGACCCACCCGCTTGAGCAACTCAATGGCTTCTTCTTTGACCACCGCTTCATCCTGGTGCTGAACCTTTACCGGTGCCAGGAGAATGTTTTCCATCACCGTTAAGTTAGGAAAGAGGTCGTAGCTTTGGAAAACCATCCCGATCTTCTGCCTGAGCGCCAGCCACTGCTGGTGAGTCGGTTCAACCCTCTGACCATGGAAGTAGATATTGCCACCCTGAAAATCTTCTAGACCGTTCAAGGTTCGCAACAGGGTACTTTTCCCCGAACCGGACGGTCCCAGCAGGGTTACTGCCTCACCACGGTTAATCTGAAAGTTGATGTCATAAAGGGCTTGCCAGTCCCCATAAAATTTATTCAGGTGTTCCACCCGTAATACTTCTTCTGTCATCTTGTCACCTGCTTTCCTCAGTTAATGATTGTTTGTCAGTCGTTTTGACCACCGTGATAACGGGTAGTCCACAATGAAGTAGAGGAAGAAAATCAACCCGTAAACCCAGAAAACACCTGTGGGATAGGTTTGGTTATTGGCCTCGATGATCTGCTGACCAACGTTGATCACATCCATAATGCTGATCATCATCAGCAATGAAGTCGTTTTGACCACCCGCGTTGCCAGGTTAATCGTTGCTGGCAACTCTAGCCGGAGAGCCTGCGGAAGTAAGACGTAACGAAATAACTGCCAGTCATTCATTCCCAGTGCCAACCCAGTCTCCTTCTGATGAACCGGTACCGACTCGAGCGCCCCCCGGACAATATCGCTGAATTCCGCTGACACCCACAAGGCGAAGGCGAGGACCGCCATCCACGTGGCCGGTAAATTAACATGAAACTGCCGTGGAAGGATGTAGTAAACGAGGAAGAGCAACACTACTGTCGGGACAATCCGGAAGAATTCCAGGTACAGCAATAGCAGTAAGCGAACGAACCGGTTCCGCCTGGTTCTTAACAGTCCCAACAGTGTTCCCAAGGCTAAACCAATAATCAGTGAAAGTGCTGCGATCCAGACGGCCGTCCAAAGTCCGCCCATCAGCCGTGTAAAGTTGCTCCCCTCAAATAACACGTTAATCCCCGAATGTGCCATAACGAACCCTCCTTTCCAACCAGTCGAAGAAGATAATTAACGGAATCAGGATAATGGCGTACGCGATCACCAGGACGAAAAGGTACTCATTTGATCGGTAATACATGCCAATCAAGTCGAGCGCCGTGTTAGTCAGTTCCGGGATGGCAATCACCGAGAAAATTGACGTTTCCTTAATCAAGAAAATGACGTTGGCGGCCAGCGCCGGCATACTCAATGCCAACCCCTGCCGGAAAACCACGTAACGGGCGAGCTGAAGTTTATTCATCCCGAGGGCTTCACCACTCTCAATTTGTGACTTATCAACCCCGTTAAAGCCGCCAAGAAAACCTTCTGCCATGTATGCACCACCAAGAAAAACCAACCCGATAATTCCCGCGGTTTCCGCCGACATCTTCCAACCAATCACTGGGAAGGCGTAGTACAAGAAGAATAACTGAATTAGCAACGGCGTGTTGCGCGCTAGTTCCACATATGCGGTCACTACCCGGTTGATCACCGGTACTTGAAAGTACTGAATCAGACTGCTGATAATCCCAACAACAATCGCCCCGGCGATGCCAACAAATGATAACCAGAGGGTCAATTTAAAACCGGCAATAAAGTTTGGCAGGCTTTGTGAGATGACACTCCAATCCATAACGATTACCTCCTCATTCTTATTTTTAGTAAGTAAAAGTAGCTAAAAAAAGACCTGCAAGCCCTCATCAGACTTCGCAGGTCTAATTAGTCTGGGAAACGATCCCCTTATTTTACCGACTAACTGGAATACGAATTACTGAACTTTGGGCATGTCAAATCGCTTGTTGCAACATGGACAACAAGTAGCACAAAGTTCAGCTGACAGCGCAAAGTTTAGCATGTAATTCGTCTCCTTTCTTTTTGTTAGTTTGTATTCTAATGGCATTCTCATCCGATGTCAACAACAAACCTACTTTTTCTCGGTATTTTTATTGGTCGTTCTCGTCATCCATTTCGGTAAAGCGGTTGTGGAAGAGCGGGCTCACCGGCCGGTTTTCGTTAATTCGCTTAATCGCCGACCCAATTAATGGCGCAACTGATACCTGTTTGATCTTATCAATCTGTTTTTCCGGTGTCAGTTTGATGGAGTCAGTCACGACCACTTCCTTCAGTGGTGACTTCTCTAATCGTTCGATGGCTGGTCCGGAGAGCACAGCGTGGGTGGCTGCAGCATAGACTTCCGTTGCGCCCTGCTCCATCAAGGCCTTTGAGCCGAGGGTAATTGTCCCCGCAGTATCAATCATATCGTCGAGCATGATGCACTTCTTGCCCCGAACGTCCCCGATAATATTCATAATCTGGGCAACGTTGGCACGTGGACGCCGCTTGTCAATAATGGCAATCGGTGCCTTCAAAAATTCAGCAAGTGCACGAGCACGGGTCACCCCACCGTGGTCCGGTGAGATAACGACGGCATCCTTAGCGACCCCGTTGGCGATAAAGTAGTCAGCCAGCAGCGGGGCACCCATCAGGTGGTCAACCGGAATATCAAAGAAGCCCTGAATTTGGGCCGCGTGCAGGTCGAGGGCCAGTACCCGGTCCGCACCAGCGTGTTCAATCATATTGGCAACGAGCTTCGCAGTAATTGGTTCTCGCGAACGGGTCTTCCGGTCCTGACGAGCGTAACCATAGTATGGCAAAACAACGTTGATCGTATTAGCTGATGCCCGGCGTAAGGCGTCAATCATGATCAGCAGCTCCATCAAGTTATCATTGACTGGCGCGGAAGTTGACTGGATAACGTAAACGTTATCGCCACGGATACTTTCTTCGATGTTAATCTGAATTTCACCATCAGAAAAACGGTCAACGGACAACTTGCCAAGGTCAACCCCGACATAATCGGCAATCTTTTGGGCCAGCGGGCGGTTGGAGTTGAGCGCAAAAATCTTCAACCGGTCATCAAAATAACGTTCTTTCATCGGATCCTCCAATTCAAACAATACGCATACGCTTACATCATAAGTAGTTTTGCGACAAAGCGCAACAGCTTACCACGGTAATTTTTTTGCGTAGTCCTTTTTATTTGTCTGCCGTGAACGAGCAATAGCCATGTCAAACCGGGCAGTATCATCAGTAATCGTCGAGCCAGCGGCAATGAAGGAATCCGCGGCGATGTTAACTGGTGCCACCAGGTTGGAGTTACTCCCAATAAAGGCGTGATCGCCAACGTTGGTGTGGTGCTTCTTAGCCCCGTCGTAGTTAACAAAGACCACTCCACAGCCAACATTAATGTTCTTGCCAAGGGTGGCATCCCCAATGTAGGTCAGGTGGCCAACCTTAGTCCCGTCACCAATATAAGCCTTCTTAATTTCACAGAAGTTACCAATATGAACGTTCTTGCCGATTTCAGCTTGCGGGCGCAAGTGGCTGTTGGGCCCGATATTGCTCCCGGTGTGCATTTCAGCTTCTTCCAGTGTCGATGAAATCACCTTAACATCGTCATGGATGACTGAATTCGTAATCCGGGAGTGAGCACCAATCAAACAGTCACTACCAATGACTGTCTTGCCCTTAATAACCACACCACCTTCAATCACGGTATCGCGACCAACCTTCACCCCGGCATCAATATAGGTGTGGTCAGGATCAATCATCGACACGCCCTCGCTCATCAGCTTGGTGTTAATTCGCTGGCGCATCAGTTCGTTGGCCCGGGCAAGGGCAATCCGGTCATTGACCCCCATCGTTTCGTTGAAGTCGTCATCGCGGTAGGCGGTCACAATTTCACCCTCACTCTTGAGGATTCCAATAACGTCGGTCAGGTAGTATTCACCCTGGGCGTTGTCGTTGTTAATCAGCTTCAGTGCCGCAAACAGCTTCTGGTTATCGAAGCAGTAAACACCAGTGTTAATTTCGTGAATCGCCCGTTCTTCCTTGCTAGCATCCTTTTGTTCCACGATCCGTTCAACGATCCCCACGTCGTTACGAACGATCCGACCATAGCCTGTTGGGTCAGGAGCGTTGGAAGTCAGAATTGTGGCGGCCGAATGACGCTGTTCATGGTATTCACACAATTTCTGGAAGGTCTCAGCAGTCAGCAGTGGCGTATCCCCACTGACAATAATCGTTTCACCGGTGGAATCGCGGAGCAAGTCTTCCGTTTGCATGACGGCGTGCCCGGTCCCCAACTGCTGTTTTTGCAAGGCAAAGTGGGTCCGCTTGCCGAGCGCCTCCTTAACGGTCTCAGCGCCAAACCCAACGACGGTGACAATGTTCTCAATCTTCGCTTGCTGGAGCTGCTCCAAGACATGTTCGACCATTGATTTACCACAAACCTGGTGTAACACCTTATACAGTTTGGACTTCATCCGGGTTCCTTTACCAGCTGCCAGAATAATTGCGTTTCGTTCAGTCATTTTTTATTGCTCCTTTTGGCTAAAAACATTTTCCATGTAGTTACCAGGACCAACTTCAATCGCGGAGTTGGCTGCATCCGTCGCGTGAACCTTAATCAGTGAAGTACAGTCTTTAACCAAGCGGTCACCAGTAAACTGACCCTCGGCAAAAACCGTTGACCCAACTAAGTGCGCGCCGAACTCCTTAATTAACGAGTACATCCCGTTAATCGTTCCGCCACCCTTGATGAAGTCGTCAACGACCACCACGTGAGCGCCCGCTGAAAGCGTCCGCCGCGATAACTCCATCTTCTTAATCCGGTTGGATGAGCCAGAAACATAGTTCACACTGACCGTTGAGCCTTCCGTAATATGCGAACTGTTGCGGACAATGACAAACGGTTTGTTTAAATACATCGCCACGCTCTGGGCAATTGGGATTCCCTTTGTTTCCACCGTCATCACAACGTCAACCTGGGTGTCAACATACTGCGTCGCGATTAACTGGCCGACTGCCCGTAAAATATCAGGACGGCCCAGGAGGTCAGACAAGTAGACGTACCCCCCAGGCAAAAGCCGGCTCTTATCATCAACCGCCTCTTCGAGCGAACTAATCAGTTCGCTTGCTCGCTGCTGGGAATAGCAGGGTGTAAACTCTGCCCCACCAGCTGCTCCCGGGAGCGTCGCCAGTTTGCCGACCCCCATCTTGTGGAATGTTTTGCGAACGATACTTAAATCTTCACTAATTGATGACTTAGCGGCACCGTAGCGCTCACCAAAAAACTTCAGGGAAACCAGCTCGCGCGGGTGTTCCATGAAGTAATGCGTCATATCAACTAAACGATTGCTCCGTCTAACTTTCATCGTTCAACCTTTCCTTTTCCGGACAAATAAAACAAATTACCATCAAATCATACCATAATGTTCGGCTTTTCGTCCTGCTTTTTCGGTAAAAACCTTTATTTCTCGACTTAATTATTAACCCGCCAACGATAAGCAAGTGCGCTGCAATAAATCAGCACTTCAATCGTTGCAATAAAGAAACTCACCGGCCAGTTACTTAAGTACGCTAAGTACAGGCCTAACCAGGTACCAACCAGCGAAAATAACACGGCAAGCAGCATCATCTTCGCTACCCCGTGGGTGTAGTATTTAGCGCTGGCAGCTGGCAGTGTCAGCAAAATGAAAATTAGCAGCGAGCCGACAATCTGGGCGGCGACGCTGACAGCCACTGCCACCAGGATCAAAAAGACAATTGCCAGCAGCCGCTGCGGCAATCCATTAGCCCGCGCCCCGACATCATCAAATGAATCAAACTTCATCATTCGGTAGCAAAGGAGCAAAACGACCATCACTACCACCGAGAGGATCACCAATTGCCAAACCTCAGGCAAACTAATGCCCACGACGCTCCCGAAAAGAATGCTGGTGGCCGAGCTGGCCGTCTTGTTGCTCAACGACAGGAAAAGGATCCCCAGCCCCAAAAAGAGCGCAGAGACTGCACTAATCACTGATTCACGACGGGTTTCATCACTACTAAGCTGGCCAACAATTACCGAGCTGAGGGTCGTAAATAACAGCATTCCCAGCAAGGCAGGCCACTGCATAAAAACAGCAAACGCTGCCCCGGAAAAGCCAATTTCAGACAGGGTGTGCGTCAGAAACGACATATTGCGGGCAACAACAAAGACGCCGATCATCCCACTGACCACCGCAATAATCGTCGCGGCCGCAAAAGCGTGACGCATAAAGCTTAGTTGAAACATTATTCGTCACCCTCCTCGCTGCTGGCTGGCAGCTCATTGATCGGTCCCTGTTCATATTTCTGCGGCATCAAGTGCAGGTAGCGAGTACCGTAGTGTTTGGCTAACTCCCAGTCATGAGTAATAAATAACACTGAGAGGCCCTGCTGTTGAAAACGGCTGACCAGGTCCAGTAGTTCAAACTTCATTTCGTTATCTAAACTGGCTGTGGATTCATCCATAATCAACAATTGAGGCTTGGCCAGCAGCGCCTGCGCGAGGTAAGCCCGTTGCTTTTCCCCACCGGAGGCCAAACCCAGCGGCCGTTCAGCAATCGCCGCCAATTTGGTTTGTGACAGGATTTGCTGCAACTGGTGTCGTTCGTTCCGTGATAACCAGGGACGGATTGTGTTGGGCAGGTTCAGCGCTACAAAGTCACGGATGGACAAGGGGTATTCGGCGTCAAGGTTGCGAAACTGGGGGACGTAGCCAATCCGTAATCCCGCTTGCTGATTGATGGTTCCCCCCTGCGGTGCTAAAAAGCCCAGCAAAGAACGAACCAGGGTGGTTTTTCCCACACCATTTTCCCCAATGACAACCAGGAAATCACCTTGGTTAATAGCAAAGCTCAGGTCACGGACAACCACGTGGCTGCCATAACCGAGCGTCAAATGATCGGCTGAAATTAGTGCGATGTCGAACCCTCCTTCTCCTGAATGCGAATCAATTGCTGATACTCACCAAGCAGCCACTTCACGTCGCTAATCTTTTGTGGCTTTGTTTCAGTCACCTTGAGGACGGGGACATTTGATTGGTGCGCCAGCTGGACCAAGTTCTTAATGGTCTTCCCACTGCTCTGGGTATTTTCCACCAAAAAGGCAACGCGGTGATGAACGAGGTCCTCTTGCAGTTGCCGAACGTCGGCTGGCGAGGGATCACTACCGTCTTCGATAGCCTTGGCAAAATGCGGGTCACTAATCGAATAACCTAAGTCTTTCAGGGCATAATCAAAGACCGGCTCGGTAACAGCGACCCGCTTATTAGCAGCCCGCCGAGCATTCTTCTTGGCGGTCGCAATTGCCCGCTGAACTGGAGCTAACTGCCGCTTAAAACGACGCGCATTGGCGTGATAATTTGCTGCGTGGTCAGGGTCAATTTGAGAGTATTGCGTGGCTAGTCGGTCGGCTAGGCGGGGGAGGGTCGATGGTAGGTACCACACGTGCTCGTTGTCACCCGCGTGTTTAGCAGCCACCTGCCGCGCAACGTTAATCATCGTTAACCGATGACTATTGCTAGCCACGAGCTTGTTCAGCCAGTAATCGTAACCAAGGCCGTTGACCACCACAATATTTGCCCGGGCCACTGTTTCGGCCTGAGCTGTTGATGGCTGATAATCGTGGGGGTCCACTGCCGTACTATTAATTAGCGTCGTGACTTGACCATGTTGGCCAGCCACCGCCCGGGCCACGCTGCCATAAACACCAAGACTGGTAACCATCCTCACCGGCTTTTGACGGTGAAAAGTTGGTCGCCAGTCAGTAATCATCAAACACAAAATGACCGCTAAGAAGGCGGTTAGGCCTGTCACCCCACGGATAAAGCGGTCATGCATTAATCGTTTCAACACGACAAGTTCGTCCCCTCATCATTCTTATAACAACATCACCCGGTACACTTCGCGACAAAATCCCCGCAAGCCGTTTTCAACCCGGCGCGCGCGGGATTCATTATGACAGAGGGCAAAGACTGTCGGCCCCGTCCCGCTCATTTGTGCCGCATCAGCACCAAGCCGGATCATTTGTTCCTTGATTTTAGTAATTTGCGGGTACTGGGCCGCCGTCACCGGTTCTAAGACGTTGCCCATGTACTGAAAGGTTGCTGCCCATTCGCCTGCCTTAATTTTTTCGATCAGCTTATCAACCTGCAGGTGCTGAATCTGTTCATAGTTAATTTGTCGCAAAATGGCCGGAGTCGACACGCTAATCTTTTGTTTTGCGATCACCGCCCAGTAGTGCGGAAAAGCCGGTAATAGGTCAACTCGTTCTCCATGTCCGGTAACGTGGGCCGTCTGACTGTAAATGCAGTAAGGCACGTCAGAATCAATACTTAGTGACAGCCGCGCCAACTCATGTCGGCTGAGACCCAGCTGCCAGATTTGATTAAGCGCCCTTAAAACTGCTGCTGCATCACTAGAGCCCCCACCAAGGCCAGCGGCCACCGGGATCTTCTTTTTAATCCGAATCGTCACCCCATCAGTGCGGTGAAAACGACTGTGGAGGATATGAGCGGCCTGGAAAGCCAGGTTTCGCTGGTCATTTGGCAGGTAACAACTATCAGTAAAGACACGGATCGTCCCTGGTTGCTGGTGGGTCTCGACGGTAACATAATCCGCTAAATCGACCGACGTCATGACCATGTCCCAGCGCGGCAAGCCATCGAAATAGCGCATCGGCGTGTCGAGCGCCAAGTTAATTTTTGCTGGCGCTTTTTCCTGCAGCTTCATCAAGACTCACCCCCTCCTCGTTCGGATTTTCTCCTAAATTATACAGATGACTGGTCCATCGTTTCAACAATAATGAAAAAGAAGCCGCGGATTTTCCACGACTTCTTATTCTTCAACTTCAGCGGCAGGAAAATCCACCACAATTTCCTTGGTTAAAATGTCGGTATAGGTATAAGAAACATGATCCATCGTCCCAATTGCTGATTCAGGAGACAACTTAATCACGAAAATAGCGGGATACGTTTCGGCAATCACGCCACGTTGTTTCTTGACCCGGTTGCGGCCTAGCTGCGCAGTTACCAGCACTGCTTGGCCCTTCTCTGCATTAATACGCTCTTTAATGCCATCAATTGTGTTTGGCACGTAATTCACCTCGTGTGAAACAGTATACGCGCGTTTCACAAAAGTGTCAATTTGAACATATGTTATGGCAAACTAGCTGATCAGTTGCGCATTGTGAAGACCATTAGTGAGGTCGATAAACTGCAGCAGAGTCAGCTTTTCTGGCCGAAGCTGAGGGTCAATCCCTAACTGTTCCAGAACAGCTGTCGCCTTCGCCAACACCGCCGCGTCCTTCCCAAAGAGGCTCTTTAAGTTATTGCGCAAGCTCTTCCGCCGATGAGCAAAACAACCACGAATAACCTTAAACAGTGCTTGCTGGTTAAACGGCAACCGTGCTAGTGGTTGCTGGCGGGGAGTGATCGTCACAATGGCGGAATCAACGTTTGGTGCTGGGACAAACGAATGCCGTGAAACACCAAATGCCAGTTGCGCCTGCCCGTGGTATTCAATTGCTAGTGTTAGGGAGCCGTATTGCTTGGTCCCCGGCTTAGCCGCCAAGCGTTCGGCCACTTCTTTTTGCATCATCACGCAGATACAGTCAAAATTAACCGGACTAGCTAGTAACCCCATCAGGATGGGACTGGTAATGTAGTATGGCAGGTTAGCAACCACCTTGAGCGGTTTTTGCGGGTCAGAAAAGTGCTGCTGGATCAATTCTGGCAAATTGGCCTTTAACACGTCCTGGTTAACCACCGTCACGTTGTCATACGGTGCTAGAACATCATCCAGCACCGGTAGCAGAGACTGGTCAATCTCCAGGGCCAACACTTGTCCCGCAGCTAGCGCCAGTTGTTCAGTTAAGGCGCCAATTCCGGGGCCAATTTCGATCACATTGTCGTCGCGACTGATATTAGCGGCCGCCACGATTTTTTTCAGCACGTTGACGTCGGTGAGGAAGTTTTGACCGTAGCTCTTCTTGGCGCGGATGCCATATTTCTTCAAGATTTCCTGGGTCCGGCCGAAACTGCCGATCGCTGTCTGTTTACTCACGAGTTTCCTCCTCTTCGATCGTCTTCATCGCTTGGTCAAAGTCAGACCGGCTCACTTGAAACATATTGAGCCGTTTCAGCAGCTGCTTACCATTACCATAACCAATATTGAGCAACTGGCCTAGTCGTTCCCGACGATACCTAGCACGGGAAGAACCAACCAGTCCCGCCCGGATCAGATCACTCTTTTGCCAGCTCGACTGCTGACCAGTCATCGTGGTGTAGAGGTGGGCTAACGCCGCTTTAATGACTGCCGGATCAGCATGTTCAACGCCCAGACTGCCAGTCGTCGTCCCCGGCACACCCTGTGCACGAG
>NZ_CAKPXS010000010.1 GCF_934202235.1 uncultured Limosilactobacillus sp.
CTAAAAAAGAAGAACCGTTCGGAATTTTGAGCATTCCGAACGGTTCACTCATTATAAAGGGCTTATGTCACAGCCCCGTATTTGTTGTTTAGTCATGAAAATATTTCTTTTTTTGGTGGGGATTCGAAACGTGCTTGTTTAGGTACCATCAAAACTATTAATCGAAGTGCAAAAAGGTCAGTTGGTTATTTACTCCGAGCAGGCGCAGATATCTGTGAGGGTACTCCTTGTTTATACGATCTGAAAAGAACTCCGCCATCCTGAAAGCACCTTACCCCTTAAAACGATCCGAACCCTTTGGTGTGCGAATCGACCAGATAATGCCATCAAACAGCGTTAATAACAAGCCGGCTAGCGGCAAAAAGTTGACCGCGACAAAAGCAATCACAATAATCAATAGTTCTACCACCCCAAAAGATCCCTTTAACATTTTTTTGATTTTCTGGGCATTATGAGGATTATCCTTCACCAAACTCATAGTTAAAAAGTAAAAAGTCATTCCCCAGCAAGCATAGACAAGAATATAAAAATATTCTGGTGCCGTGGCAGTGGGAAAATTTCCGACCCAGTTTGTTGCCACTGGGAAAAATGACATCATAAATAGCCACAAACAGTTTAGCCAAAAAGACCGCTTTGAGATCCAACTAGCGTTATTAATTAAATAGTGATGGTTGTACCAGGTGGTGCAAATCAAAAAGAATGTTACCGCATAGGCAAAAACTGTGTGCCATTCCGTCAATAAGCTGCTAAAGCTGCCGCCGTCCGGTGCTTTAATTTCTAAGACCATAATTGTGATAATAATGGCAATGATGGCATCTGTAAATGCTTCTAAACGTGACTTTTTCACTTACGTTCACCTTCTTTACCTCTTCTTTTTATTTTATCATCCAGAAAAAGTGCCAAGGAGAATCTCCCCAGCACTTCTCTTGCCATCACTGAATCTGTGTTAACCAATCATCGAGTGTTTTGTTAAGGGTCTGATCATTGCCCAAAATCCCCATAGTGAGTTCAAGTAAGTCGTGAACTTGCCCATTATGGAGCTGTTCTTTAAGGTCTGCTAAGTACTTTTCATCATGGTCATAAAAGGTCACCCAGGGATAGACCGGCTTCCCAGCAAAATCGGCATTCTTTAAGAAAGTCTGCAGCGGGTTAGCAAGGGTATACCCCCAAGCAGGGCCACCGAAAATAATCCGTTGGTATTGACTCATCTCTGGGTATCCCGTTTTAAGCTCAGGCAGACTATCTTCGTCACGCTCCTTCTTGGCGACATCCCATGCCGCCCACATATCTTTACTGTAAGGTTTGACAGGCTCTACTTGAAATACATCAGCGTCTATCTTATCGGCAACTAATTGAGCAACTTTTTTATTATAACCAGTACTGGAATAATAAATGATTAATGTATCAGCCATTCGTTTACCCTCCTCGTCAATTACAAACTATTCTGAAAGAGTTCCTTTACTACTAATTTTCCGTATTCAGTATAAGACGGGCCTTTGATGAAACCACTTGCTATTTAGTCATTGTGCAACACTTTCCTATTAAGAATTACATTGTTTGCAATGTTGGTCGAACGATCATTTCCGAAACGGACATGTTATCCTTCGCTGCAATGACAAATTCAACGGCTTGGGCAATTTGGTCGGCGCTTAACCCGTCTACTTGGTCCCAGTAATCAGTGTTGGCCTTGCGTGTTGTCGGGTCACTAATGTGACTAGTTAACTCACTTTGTGTTGCACCGGGAGTGATAATCGTGGTCTTAATATGGTTTGGCGCTTCTTCCATCCGTAAACCATCCATAATAATCCGCGTTGCATACTTTGTGCCGGAGTAAACCGCCATTCCAGGGGCCACGACGTGACCAGCAACAGAATCAGTAGTGATAATGTGACCCTGCCCTTGTTTTTTCATAATCGGCAAGGCAGCAGCAATCCCGTTCAATGGACCCATGATATTAATGTTAACCATGTTCTGCCATTCATCACGGTGCCCTTCACTTAAATTCGATAATGGCATGATCCCGGCATTATTGTAGAGTACGTCAATCCGGCCAAACTTATTGACCGCAGTTGCCATCGCTGCCTTCACCTCTTTGAAGTTAGTAACATCAGCTTGCACTGGGATCACTTGACCGTCAGCAAACTCACTCGCAATTTCCTTTAAGCGGTCACCCCGTCGAGCAGCAATTACTAACTTTGCACCGTCCTTAGCTAAACGGCGAGCAGTCGCAGCCCCAATCCCAGATGAAGCCCCCATAATGACAACAACCTTGTTTGATAAATCAGCCATAATTAATCACCTTTCGTCCTTCAAAACTTTTTTACTTCTTTCAACAGTTTTAATTGTAACGAGGGCACCATTGGATGTAAAATAGTTATATAAGATGTCTTATCATGACTAAAAGTAATGGTTAGAATAGTTGCCACTTTGTAACGTCTGGAAGTGAATCTGATGGAATTACGTGTATTAAATTACTTTGTTGAAATTGTTAACCAGCACGGGATTACCAGGGCGGCTAACCACTTGCACATCTCACAATCAACATTGTCGCGGCAAATCAAAGATCTCGAAGAAGAGTTGGGGACGCAGTTGTTTATTCGTGGGCCACGACGGATCTTTTTGACCGAAGATGGTTATTTCTTATATCACCGCGCACAAGAAATTCTCGAGCTGTCTAATAATACAGAAAAGTATTTGGTCCAAGGAAAAACACTCGCTGGTGAACTAAATATTGGTGCCGGTGAGAACCAAGCAAATCAATTCTTGCTACCTAGTTTCAGAAAATTAATTGATACTGGTAACGGTGTTCAAATTAATTACCGCAGTCTCGACGGTGACCAGATTATTGAGGGTATTGATCGTGGTAGCCTTGACTTCGGTGTCATTTCAACTAATGACAGTTCTAGTGAATATAATAAAATTACGTTACCAATCGAAGATCACTGGGGTGTCGCCTTCCCTGCCGGTCATCCACTAGACGACCATACTGAAGTCAACGCCGCTGACCTTCGTGGTCAAAACCTGATCATCCCCCGGCAACTAGATTCCAGCTCACAGCTAGTGTCCTATCTTGACGAATACGTTGATGACTATCATCTTGTTGGCACCTACGACATGCACTACAATATGCGAGCAATGGTCAATGCAGGAATCGGCTTAGCCTTGACCTTCGATAAGCCAGACTACCGGGAAGGGAGCATTCATTTTCGCCGGCTCCAGTACCTCCAACCCATTCGCTCGATCTTAGTCTGGCGAAAAGACCGCCAAACAACAAGACTAGAAAATGCCTTTATTGATGAAATT
This sequence comes from uncultured Limosilactobacillus sp., assembly GCF_934202235.1. Classification (GTDB taxonomy): domain Bacteria; phylum Bacillota; class Bacilli; order Lactobacillales; family Lactobacillaceae; genus Limosilactobacillus. The sequence continues at coordinate 3,304 of NZ_CAKPXS010000010.1, forward strand.
CAAAAAGTTGTTGGAAAGAACTAAATGACGAACACCTATCTTCAAGTGAAATAACCTGCAATGGTTAGAAAGATTTTTCTAATCATTGCGGGTCTTTTTGGTACCCAGCAACATCCTCAGCTACTATGAATACCAACGTAAGACAGAATAAATTATCCCTAAATAAAAAAGCATGACACCGGTAGAATACCGACATCATGTCATGACAAGCATCACATTTCGTCTCACTTTTTCCTTGAGAAATAATGTTGTTGCCATCTTTTTTATAATTCACTGTGACTTATTCTTCATGAAATAACTTTCGCCGCAGACGCTGCCCCGTTGGGGTTCCAGCAATGCCACCCAGGCCGGTCTCCCGCAGTGACGCCGGCATCGAGCGACCAACCCGGTTCATCGCCGCTACTACTTCATCGACCGGGATCTTGCTGGTACACCCCGCCAGTGCCATGTCAGCGGAGATCAGCGCATTACCGGCACCGATCGCGTTGCGTTTGACACACGGTACTTCAACAAGTCCGGCAACCGGGTCGCACACTAGTCCCAGTAAGTTGGCGAGGGCAATTGCCAGGGCGTGCCCGGATTGAACGGGGGTCCCGCCAGCAATTTCGACGGCAGCCGCAGCAGCCATCCCCGAAGCACTCCCTACTTCAGCCTGGCAACCACCACTAGCGCCGGCAATACAGGCGTTGTTGGCAATAATCAATCCGTAAGCACCCCCGGCAAAAAGAAACCGCACCTTTTGCTCGTGGGTCAACTTTAAGCGGTGGTCGAGCATCATCAGGACCCCCGGCATCGTCCCTGAGGAACCAGCAGTTGGTGTGGCACAGATAATCCCCATCGCAGCGTTGACTTCATTAGTCGCAATTGCGTCTGCCACCGCGCCCATCATCGCCTTGCCACTTAATGGCTGATGGTTTTCCGCGTAGCGCTGGATCTTAACGGCCTCACCGCCCGTTAATCCCGTCGGTGAATGCACCCCTTCACCACTCTTTCCACGGGCAACAGCGTCTTCCATTACCCGGAGATTACGCTCCATCTTCTGCCAAATGACGTCCCGGCTGGCCCCGGAAGTAGCAATTTCTTGCTCAATCATCAACTCCGACACTGGTTTGTTAGTGGCAGTGGCTGTGTCAATTAATTCCTTGATTGACTGGTACATTTCTTAGTCCTCCGGTTGCATAAAAATCAGGTCAGGAACCACTAGTTTCAAGCGCTCCATCACTTTCGGTGTTAGCCGGTTTTTCAACGTAAAGGCATAGACAGTCGCCCGCTGCCCCCGGGCAGTCTGCTGGCTAGTAAATGGCGCTAGCTTATCAATTAGCCGCATGAGACTGGTATGGAGGCGGCTATTCCGCCGGGTATCCCGAAAAATAATCACCGGCAGTTGCCCCGGCAGGTCAAATTCAACATCGTTGAAGCGCAGGTGGCGAATTTCAATTGTCCCCCCGCCGATCGAACACCCGGTCACCTCAACGTTCAGGCTGTGGTCCTGGTTGGACAAGAGAAGACGGGCCGTGTTCGGGTGCCCAACGGGGCTGGGAATATTTTCTTCAATAAAGGAGACCTTCATCCCGCTGGTTCGCGCCATCCGGGTTGCCATTGGTACCCGTCGGTCATCAGTGGCCATACCCATCACGCCCGCCACGATTGCGTAGTCGGTCCCGTGCCCCGCATGGGTATGGGCAAATGATTCGTAATAATGAACCGTCAGTTCTGCCGGCGTTCCCCCAAAAACTGCCCGGGCCATCCGACCAATTTGGACGGTTCCGGCAGTATGGGAACTAGACGGGCCAATCATGATCGGTCCGATAATGTCAAAGACACTTTTATAGCGTTCGTTCATAGCAATCTCCTCCGCTTAGTTAATTATATGGTTTTCCTTCCGGAGGGCAAGGGAGAGCACCTATTCATTTTTTGCATAGCAGTGACCTAAAAGAAGGTATTTTACATTTATCCCCGGGTAATCGACAATAATGATAACAAAAGAATTCAGGGAGGAACGAACAATGGCAAAAAACGAAACAGCAGTTAAGAACGACATCTTCGGCTTTGGTGAGCAAAATATCGCCTACGCCAAGTACTTCCTTGGTACCAGCTACCTTAATGGACTGGTCAGTCCCGACGACAATATCGACGTCAACATTTCTAACGTTAGCTTTGAGCCTGGGTGCCGCAACAACTGGCACATCCACCACGATGGCTTCCAGATCCTGTTAGTGACCGCCGGCGAAGGTTGGTACCAGGAAGAAGGCAAGCCAGCACAAAAGCTCCACCCCGGTGATGTGGTGGTCATTCACGAAGGAGTCAAACACTGGCATGGTGCCAGCAAGGACTCCTGGTTCTCCCACATCGCCATTACCAAGGGGACTAGCGAGTGGTGTGAAGAGGTCAGCGACGCAGAGTATGAACAACTGCCGGAATAAGGATAAGGAGGAAGCACGATGGTAAAGAAACAAACTGCCGGTCGCGATCAATTGGGTGATTTTGCACCCAAGTTCGCGGAGTTAAACGATGATGTCCTTTTCGGTCAAGTATGGTCACGGGAAAAAGAACTCAGTCCGCGGGACCGCAGTTTTCTGACCGTTACTGCCCTGATTACCAAGGGCGCCTTCGAGCAGCTGCCGTACCACATGGCAACCGCCAAGAAGAACGGCATTACCAAGGACGAAATCGCCGAAATAATTACCCAGCTCGCCTTCTATGTTGGCTGGCCCAACGCCTGGTCAGCGTTCAACGTTGCCAAAAAGGTTTGGGCTGATTAGCAAGGACGCAAAAAACAGCTCCGCAACAATGCGGGGCTGTTTTCTTGTTTCAAATGAGTGATTAGTAGTTACCCGGGGTGGCGATGTAGTCATCGACACCATCTTGGTTACCAGACCACTTAAACTTGTCGTACCAAATCGCGTGCTTTTCTTCATCCAGCTCCGCGATGGCTTCCATTTCATCGGCATCCAGTTCGAAGTCAAAGACATCCATATTTTCCTTCATCCGGGCAACGTGAGTGGTCTTCGGGATGACCACCAACCCCTGCTGAAGTTCCCAGCGGAGCTCTACCTGGGCAACCGTCTTGTTGTGCTTCTCGGCAATTTGTTTAATGACGGGGTTGTCCAGTAACTTCCCGTTACCCAGCGGCGACCAGGCTTCTAGCTGAATCTGGTGGTTCTGGCAAAAGGCCACTGTCTCCGGCTGGTGGATCTTCGGGTTAAATTCTAGCTGGTTGACCATCGGAGTGGTGATCGCGTGGTCCATCAAGTTGGTCATGTGTTCCACGTTGAAGTTGCAGACACCAATTGCCCGTGCCTGTCCTTCCTCGTAAATTGCCTGCAGGGCCCGCCAGCTTTCGTTGTACTTGTTGTAGACTGGCCAGTGCAGTAAAAGGAGGTCAACATAGTCCGTTTGCAACCGTTCCAGTTGTTCGTTAAAGGCCATCCGGACGCGGTTGTAGTCACCCTGGTCGCCATTAAAAATTTTAGTAGTTAAAAAGACATCCTGACGCTTGAGACCGTTCTTCTTCAGCCCCCGGGTAAGTCCCTCACCGACGCCGGCTTCGTTACCATACTGCTTGGCCGTATCAATCAAGCGATAGCCATTACTCAGGGCATCTTCAACCATTTGCCGAGCTTCGTCGTTAGTTGACTTCCAAACACCCAACCCAACTTTCGGCATTTTCACGCCGTTACTCAATGTTACTGTTTGTTTATCCATTCCAAACACCTCTTATGTTATTAAGTATACCATTTCACCGCTTTCTTCCGTTGTTCAAGGACTTGCGGATTGTTTCACAAGAGTTCTCCACCTGCAAATAGTGAAGATAGTCCGTAACTAAAACAATTATTGTGAAATAATGAACGACGGTTTAGCATCGTAAACGTTTACAAAAAATACTTGAAAAATTAACAAAAGGTGCTAATATTTGAAGTGTATTAAATGTAAACGTTTACTGTAAGTGACGTTCTTTGTGATCTTTTTTGGTCAGCAAGCTCTCTTCGCTGGTCAACGAGAAAGCTGCAATTATTTGAGGGAGTGTAAATATGGATATGTCACATCAGGGACAGCAAAAGCCTCATGTTGAGTCTCACCAGACAAAACGTGTTGACCTGGACGCCGGGTTGCCGGATCTGTCCAAGCGGGTGATCTTTGCCATTACCTTTGGTTTCTTGGGAATTAACATGGGGTTCTCGCTACAGAGTTCCCAAATGAGTCGAATCTTTCAGTCCATCGGTGCTAACCCCAACACCCTCGGCTTCTTCTTCATCTTCCCCCCGTTAATGGGGATGATTGTTCAGCCACTAATTGGGAAGTACTCCGACCGCACCTGGAACCGCTTTGGTCGGCGAATGCCATACCTGCTGTTCGGGGCGCCGATTGCGGCCCTCGTTCTGTTAATGCTGCCGTTCTCCGGTTCGCTGGGCTTCGGTTACGGTTCCATGGCCGCAATGGTCTTTGCTGCCTTTGCCGTTTGCTTCATGGACCTGTTCAACAACATCTGTATGCAGCCCTTCCGGATGATCGTCGGTGACATGGTCAACAACAAGCAGAAGAACTTTGCCTGGTCATGGCAACAAATCTTCTTCAACACTGGTGGTATTTTAGCCTCACTGATGCCGTTTATCTTCACGGCCTTTGGGATGCACAACACCGCCAAGAAGGGTGTTGTTCCTAATACCGTTATCTGGGCCTACATCGTTGCCGCTGCTGTTTTGTTCTTAACTAGTATGTGGACCGTCTTCAACGTTAAGGAATACGATCCCGCAACGTACGCTAAGTACCACGGCATTGACCCGGCCGCCAACAAGAAGTCAGTCTCACTGTGGCACCTGTTGAAGACCGCGCCAAAGGCCTTCTACGAAATTTGTCTCGTTCAGTTCTTCAGCTGGGTCGGTGTCATGTACGTCTGGACCTACTCCACTGGGACGCTGGCCAAGAATGTTTGGCACACTACTAACCCCACGAGCGCTGGTTTCCAGGCCGCTGGTAACTGGTACGGGGTCTTAACTGCCATCCTTAGTGTGGCCGGTATTTGTTGGGGATTCCTTTACTCCAAGTCCAAGTCCAACGCGCGGAAACAGTGGTATGCACTGGGCTTAACCCTTGGTGGTGTCGGCCTGATCTTGGTTTCACTGGCTCACAACCAGATGCTCACCATCCTCGCCTTTATCCTCTTCGGGATTTCTTACTTCACTATCCACACTATCCCGTTCACCCTGCTGACGTCTTCACTGAATGGTGAAAACGAAGGGGCCTACATGGGACTGTTCAACATCGGGATTTGCCTGCCGCAAATTGTCGCTTCACTGCTCAGTTTCGTCATCTTCCCGATGACTGGCAAGAACCAACCAACAATGATGCTGATCGCCGGCATTTCCATGTTGATCGGTGCAGTTGCAGTTCACCAGATCCACGAAGGGGTCGCTGCGCACGAGGTTAAATAATCATTTCTAAGAACTCACAAAGGGCTGGAACCGCTAATGGTTCCAGCCCTTTTTCTCTACGTTTGTTTAAGCGTGATAATGAGCACGGAGATATTCTTCTATTCCCACCGGTTCTTCCCCCGTCAATCGGTGGTAGTCATCACTCGTTTCAGCTAAAAGACCCATGCCGCCGGCAGCGTACATGGAAGCCAGTTCGGCCCCACCATCATCATGGTAAAGCTTCCCAAATTCTTCGACTGTCACTGGTTGATAGCCGATATGCCTACCGGTAACTTTCGACATTAGTTTTCCTAGCTCCACCATGTTGTAATTTCTTACCATTGAAAGCAGGTAACTTTGACCATGATCGCGCATCGTCGGCTGAGTCGCTAAACTAGCAATCGCCCTGGCACTGTCATCCCGACTGATAAAGCTCATTGTCTGGTCACCAACTGGGTAAATTAAGTGCCCGCGCTCGATTAATTCCGGCAGGTACGGAATCAACGGGTCGGCATACAGTGAATTACGGACATAAGCATAGTTCAAACCACTACCGGCTAATCGTCGCGGTACGTAGGCGTAAAACGGGGACATTTGGAAGGGATTATTAACCTGGTCAGCAAAGAAACTGACAAAAATGAAGCTGTCGACGTGGTTGCGTTTTGCACCCGCCAAGACATTTTCAAATTCTTGAATTCGCCGAACCAGGTTATACGTGATACTAGGAATGTAAATAAGGACGTCAACGTCAGCAAAGCTGTGATCAATTGACTCCTGGTCAAAGTAGTCAAGGTGCGCCACCTCAACCTGATTGCTATCAAATAATCCTGCCTTTTTCATGTTGTGGACGCCAACCCGTAGTTGACCGCCACTGACTAAGAATGCCAATTGCTGAACCACCCGTTGTCCTAGGTGGCCACTAGCACCAGTCAACAAGTATCTCATTACTCTGCCTCCTTCTTTTTCTGTGCAACTAAAATGTCGTCAATTACATCACCCAACGTAATCCGTGCTAAGCGCCCCAAGGCGGCATTTTGAACCTCTTGATAATAATTGCCAAGGACTTTTTGAATGTTGCCACCGACAATACACTGAGGGTTTGTCTTTTCATCGACGGCAAATAATTGCCTATCACCCTCGACGGCATAGTAAACATCTAATAAGTTAATTTCATCTGGATCCTTAGCTAAACCCGGCTTAGGAGAACCCTGCACTGTTGTGATAATCCCTGCTTTCTGGAGGGCAGCCATAATTCGACGAACGACCACTGGCGATGTCATCACACTAGCCGCAATATTTTCACTAGAGAGTTTCGTCTGGTGATAGATGTTCAAGTAGGCGAGAATATGGATCGCATCACTATATCGCGTGGAAATTTTCAATCAGTCAACCTCCCTTGACTTTATCTTGCTAACTAACAATATACTCCGCTGATTGTAACTTATCAAGTTTCAACTATGCTTTTATATTGACTTGGATTAGGCTATGATGTACTCTTATCGTAACTTTCGAAGTTACACCAAGGAGGTAACAATGATTCGATACGATCACGTGGCGAAGACATACACCGATCAATCCGTTATCAAAGATGTCTCATTCACGGTTAATCAGGGAGGACTCTTTGTGCTCGTTGGCCCCAGCGGCAGCGGGAAGACCACCCTCCTCAAAATGTTTAATCGCCTCACCGTCCCGACTGACGGCAACGTTTATTATCAAGGAAAAAAGATTAAGGACTATGATCTGCAGAAATTGCGGCTGGCGACCGGATACGTTCTCCAGGACAGCAGTCTCTTTCCCAACTTGAATATCCAAGACAACATTGCTATTCAACTAGAACAGCAGGGAATTAATAAGGAAAAGCGTCATCAGCGAGCCCGTGAACTACTGAGAGCCGTTGATCTTGATCCCATAACTTATGCTACTAGGATGCCTGATGAGTTGTCCGGCGGTGAGCAACAACGGATTGGGATTATCCGGGCACTAGCCGCGAAACCATCAGTAATCCTGATGGACGAACCATTTAGTGCCCTCGATCCGGTTGTCCGCAAACAACTTCAGGACCTTGTTTTGAAGTTACAGCAGCAGACGAAAACGACCATCATGTTTGTTACTCACGACATGCACGAAGCATTACGCTTAGGTAGTAAAATTGCGGTGTTAAAAGATGGTGTCCTCCAACAAGTGGGCACCCCGCAAGCAATCATCAACCATCCGGCCACCAATTTTGTCCGGCAGTTTTTCCATGGTCACGGGTTTCACTTTAGCTTGTCTGACCTCCTGGCAGATGGTCTAGGACAAGCAATGACGGGGGAACCACCCGTCCAAAAAGTCGTCACATGCCAAAAAGTCGAGGACCTCCTCGCTTTTTGCCGCGACAATGATGACCGTCAGTTCGTTGTCCGCTGTAACCACCAAGCCTACTTGGTTGACCGCCAAGCTGTCTGGGACTACTTGATCCGAAGGGAGGAAGAACGTGCTTAATTCCATTCTGAACACCCTCCACAGCCAATCGGGAGCGATTCTCAAGGCGACTCAGCAGCACATTACAATTTCGCTGATTTCGCTGTTCATTGCGATGGTCATTGCTATCCCCCTGGCAATTATCTTGAAGGACCACCGCAAAACCGCTGAGGCCGTCCTCCAGGCTGCCGGGATCATCCAAACGATCCCCAGCTTAGCCATCCTCGGCTTGTTGATCCCGCTAGTGGGGATCGGGACGGTGCCGGCAATTATTGCCCTAGTCCTCTACGCCATCATGCCAATCTTTCAAAACACCTATGCCGGATTGACCGACATCGCACCAAACCTTGAAGAAGCGGCCACCGCCTTTGGGCTCACCAAGTGGAAGAAGCTGCAACGGTTAGAACTGCCGTTGGCAATGCCGATGATCCTCTCTGGCATCCGGATCTCGCTGGTGATGATTATCGGCACCGCCACGCTGGCGGCCCTCATCGGCGGCGGTGGTTTGGGGACCTTTATCCTGACCGGGATCCAGTCCAATAACAACACCTACGTCGTCATTGGTGCGCTGCTCTCAGCCCTTTTGGCCTTCTTTTTCAGCTGGTTGCTAAAGTTCATCAGTAAGAATAGCAAACGGTTGAAAGCTGGACTAGTGGTGATCTTGGTCCTGCTAGCGGGATTTGGTGGCACCAAAATCGTCCAGACATTCCGCCCTACACCAACCAAAATTGTTATTGCTGGTAAGATGGGTAGCGAACCCGACATCCTCATCCATATGTACAAGGACCTGATTGAACAGGAAGACCCACGGGCGACGGTCATTCTCAAGCCTAACTTTGGCGGAACCAACTTCCTTTTTAAGGCCCTGCAGAGTAACCAAGTTGATATCTACCCTGAATTCACCGGAACCGTCAACCAGCAAATTATCAAAACAAAAAATAAGACCGGCAACAACCCGCAGCAAACTTACCAGCTAGCCAAGCGCCAGTTGGCCCGTCGCTACCAAATGCGCTACCTCAAACCGATGGCCTACCAAAACGGTTACGCACTGGCGGTTAGTCCGCAATTTGCCCGGGAACACCAATTAACAACAATGAGTCAGCTAGCCGCCTATAATAACCAGGTCAAAGCCGGTTTTGACCGTGACTTCTACCAGCTCCACGACGGCTACCCGGGGTTAAAGGGGCCTTACCACTACGACTTTGGCAGCATTAAAACCCTGGAACCAGCAATGCGTTACAAGGCGATTGCCAGTGGCAAGGTCAACGTGGTCGACGGTTACACCACTGATCCGCAGATTCCCCAGTACAACCTAGTGATGCTCAAAGATGATCAGCACTTCTTCCCGCCTTACCAGGGCGCACCGCTGATGAAGGAGTCCTTTGCCAAGAAGAACCCAGCGGTGGTCCGAGCGTTAAACAAGTTAGTGGGGAAGATTACCACCCGGGAAATGCAGGAGATGAACTACCAGGTTGTCGTTAAGAAAAAGAGCGCCGCGAAGGTTGCCCGCCACTACCTTCAAACTCACAACCTCCTCAGAAAATAAGAAAGCTCCCAGGAAAGAGGCCGCAACCTTTTCCTGGGAGTTTAGTCTGAAGAGCTTATTTCGTAATCACAACCGTAGTGCCAGTGGGGATATTTTGGTAAAACCACTTAGCATCCGGGACCGTTAAGCGCACACACCCATGTGAGGCTGGCTTCCTGCCAAGGTAGCTGGCCTCTTTTTTAATGTAGTGGTTATGGGCATCAACTGGCGTAGAATGAAACAGGTAATCATTCCCCTTCCAGGCAACATAGTAATTACCACCACACTTTTCCGCGGAAGAATAGAAGTGTTCACCGCGGATATCTTCAATGTGATAAGTTCCCGTCGGCGTGGCGTTGTGCTTCCCGGTGGAACAATACATGGTATACAGCTTCTTGTTCTGGTGGCTCATGAGGTAAACTCGTTGCCGCTTAATATCAACATGAACCCACATTTGCGGGTACTGTTGAACATTCGGGTAGGGCTTATTTTCCGATGGTTTAAGGTAGTCGACGTGAACTGGCTTGGCATTAACTGCCGTTGTGAAACAACAGGTCGTAACTACGGCAATCGCGAAAGCCAGCAGTCTCTTAATGAAACGCATTTGATGACAGCTCCTTTATCTTTGTCAACATTCGTTCATAGGTTACCACAATACGTCACTAATTGCTGCGAATTACCGCGAAACGACACTTTCTCGTTCAACAATCTTCACTGGAACGAAGGAGCTGGCGGCATTGTTCAGTAAGTCCGCCACACTTTGTTGACCCATTAGCCGGAAATTCTGGGAAACGCTGGTTAGCTGGGGAGCAGTAATGTCGCAGACAAAAGTCCCGTCAATGCTGATCACCGACAGGTCCGTTGGCAAGTTCATTCCCGCCTGGCGAGCGGCCTTAATAATCCCCGCTGCCGTCATATCACTGGCGGTAATCACCGCCGTTAATTGGAGGCGGCGAATTGCCGGAAAGAGTTGCTGCCCATTCAGAAAACTATAGTCGCCGTATTGGACCCAGTCGGGTTCGACTACCAGGTTGGCAGCCGACATCACCTTCTGGTAGCCCAGCAGACGCTGCTGGCCGGTGGTTGACTTGTCGATACCCACCAAGCCAATCCGCTGGTGACCATGGTCGACGAGGTAACGGGTTGCCAGTTGGCCAATTTCAATGTTGTTAGAACTGGTAAACCGCCCCGGCTGATTTTCTTCCCCGTAAATTGAAACAAAGCGGTACGGCAACCCGCACTGATCAAGCAGTGTCAGCTGCTCATCATTGACCTTGGCTGCCACCAGCAGGATGCCAGCCACCTGACGGGCCAAGGCGGCGTTGATTGCTGCCGTCAGCTTAGCTGGATCGTTATTACCCGCGTACAGAATTATTGAATCACGCTGGTAATCATCCATGGCGTCTTGAATGCCGTCTAGTACTTCCTGCCAAAAATTAGTTTTGGTGTCATTGATAATCACGGCAATGGTGGTGGTCTCCTGGGCTGCCAGCTGGGCGGCCGAAATGTTCCGCCGGTAGCCTAATCGCTCTGCTGCCTGTCGGACCGCCCTGGCCGTTTTTTCGCGGTAAGTTCCCTTCTTGTTAGCGAGAACGCGGGAAACGGTCGCCGTCGAAACGTTTGCCGCCTTCGCTACGTCCTTAATTGTTGCCTTCATTCTTCACACTCCTTCCCCCATCAAACTGGTTACGTACCCCTTTATTATACGTTTTTTCGCCCTTTAGGCAAGCGTTTACAGCCTATGTGAGTCGCTATTGTAAACGTTTACGGAAAGTGGTACAGTAAATGGTGTAACAAGATTACGTAACTTCATGTTTACCGAAAGGAAGTTTCTCACCATGAGTAATCAGCTAACCGGCTACCAGGATAATGACCAGCAAGTCACCTTGAACTTCGCAGAGGGCAAGGACCTGGTATTAAAGATTTTGACTAGCGAAATCGTCGAAGTATTTCAGGACCACGGCTGTCCAACCAACTCCTATGCGGTTGAGGGCGACAAGAAACGGACAACTAAGTACACCGTCAGTGACAAGGGCGATCACATTGAAATCACGACGAGTGCGCTGCTTATTAAGGCCTACGATGACGCCAAGATTGACGTCTACGATGGCGATGGCAACCCGCTGGTCATGGACTACCGCGGTCAGCGCAAGCCACTGCCAACCGACATGGACGACGAACACCGCAAGACGGTGATGTCAGAAGGTCACGCCGTGCACGCTAAGGCCAACCCGGACAACGTTAACTTTGAAATCATTAAGTCACTCAGCCCCGACGAAGTTTTCTATGGTCTGGGTGGTAAGACTGGTTTCCTGAACAAGCGCGGCTACGAGTACGATAACTGGAACAGTGACGTCCCCGTCCTCCACAACGAAACCGAAACCCACCTCTACAAGTCCATTCCGGTGATGTACGGTCTGAAGAACGGCCACCCTTACGGCCTCTTTTTCGACGACACTTACAAGAGTCACTTTGACCTGGGCAAGGAAAGTGACAACTACTACTTCTACTCCGCGGTTGGCGGCAATGTTGACTACTACATCATCGGCGGTCACACCCTCAAGGACGTGGTTGCTAACTACACCTACCTGACCGGGGCCACGCCACTACCGCAAAAGTGGATGCTGGGTTACCAACAGTCACGGTGGGGCTACAGTACAAGCGACAAGCGGGTCGAGAGCATTGCTGACGGCTTTGCCGAACACAACCTGCCAATCGACGTCATCCACCTGGACATTGACTACATGTACGGCTACCGCGACTTCACCTGGGACACCACTAAGTACAAGGACCCGAAAGCCTTCGTTGCCAAGATGAAGAAACGCGGTATCCGCTTGATGCCAATCCTCGATGCCGGGGTCAAGGTTGACGACCAATACGACATCTACAAGGAAGGGATGGAAAAGGGCTACTTTGTTACCAACCCTGACGGCAGTGTCTACGTCGGTTCCGTTTGGCCAGGCGACTCCGTCTTCCCTGACTTCGGGAACGAGGACGTCCGCAAGTGGTGGGCTAAGCACGTCAAGTTCTTTGCCGACATGGGAACCTGCGGTGTCTGGAACGACATGGACGAACCAGCCAACTTCCGTGCTAAAGGTCAATTGCCGGACGACATCGTCTTCCATGACGGGACGAACATCAGCACCCACGCCAAGATGCACAATGTCTTCGGCCACCTGCAGGCCCAGGCAGCCTATGAAGGAATGAAGAACGCCACTGGCAAGCGGCCATACATCATTACCCGGGCCGCATACGCCGGCACGCAGAAGTACTCGACCGTTTGGACTGGTGACAACACCGCCGTTTGGTCACACCTGCAATTGGCCATTCCGCAACTGAATGGTCTGGGAATGAGCGGTTTTGCCTTTGCCGGCACCGACATTGGTGGGTTCCAGGAAGACACCACGCCAGAATTGCTGACCCGGTGGATTGAAGCTTCCCTCTTTGTGCCACTCTTCCGGAACCACTCCATTTTAGGGTCACGTTACCAAGAGCCATGGGCCTTTGACAAGCAGACGCTGGACCTCTACCGGAAGTATCTGAACCTGCGTTACCGCTTCATCCCGTACCTTTACGACCAGTTCCGCCACGAAACGCAGTCTGGCCTGCCGGTAATGCGGCCGCTGGTTCTGAACTACCCGGACGATGAGCAGACCCGCAACCTCAACGATGAATACATGGTTGGCACTAACATTCTCGTTGCCCCAATTGTCAACCAGGGTGCTACTAAGCGGCTCGTTTACCTGCCGGCTGGTGACTGGGTTGACTTTTGGAACAACGCTGAGTACGCTGGCCAGCAGTACATCATGGTCGACGCGCCACTGAGCAAGTTACCGCTCTTCGTCAAGAAGAACACAATCCTGCCGTGGGGCAACAAGGTCATGCACGTTAGCGACGAACCAGAAAAGGTAATGACCTTCCGGCTCTTCGGCGAATGCGGTTCAACAACCCACTACCAGGACAACGGCTTAGACTTTAACTACCAGCAGGGTGAATACAACGACTACTACGTTGAAGTTGCCGAAAATGGTCCAGTGACGGTTGAATTGACCAAGCACGGCTTCAAGCCGGTTTACCACAAGATTTACGTGGAAACCGACCAGCGCCGGTGCGAATTCCACTTCAACGCCGCCACTGACGAATACGAACTGGTTGCTGAAGACTAATCCATTTTAATCAAAGAAGGGCGCGTGACGATTATCGCCACACGCCCTTTTGCTGTTGAAAAATCCTGACCACCAACAACGGCAGTCAGGACCTTTGTAATTAATTTTCGTTCAATGCTTCTTCAACCTGGTCGCCAAAGGGGATGGATGGCATTGCCCCCATCTTCTGAACGGTTAAGCTAGAAGCCCGTTGACCGTAAACCAGGGCTTCTTCAATGTTGTCGAGGTTAGTGTGGAGCTGAGAAGCCATGGCACCGACAAAGGTATCACCGGCAGCAGTGGTGTCAACTGCCTTAACCTTGAAGGCCGGAACTAGGCCATGCCCATTCGGTGTGGAGTAGAAGACCCCGCGTGAGCCAAGGGTAATCAACAGGTTGTCCACGCCCTTGTCAGCAAAGTATTCCGCCGTCTTCAGCATCGAATCTTCACCATCCAGCTTAATCCCGGTCAGGATGGCACTTTCGGTTTCGTTGGGGGCGATGATGTCCGTGTACTTGAGTACTTCCGGATCAATCTCGTGGGCCGGTGCCGGGTTCAAGAAAGTAATCACCCCGTGTTTCTTCGCTTCTTTGAAAGCTGCTGCCGTCACGTCTTGTGGCGTTTCAAACTGGCTAATTAAGAAGTCAACGGAGTCCAGGACATCCCCAGTTTCCTTCAGATCTTCCTTGAGCAGGGCTTGGTTGGCACCACCGTAAACCATGATGTGGTTTTGACCATTGACATCAAGGGTGACCAGCGCCGTCCCCGTCCCGTGAACCTTGTCGACCACGATGCAGTCGGTGTCGACGTGTTCCTCCTTTAATGCTTCCAGCATGAACTTCCCTTCGTTGTCGTCCCCAACTTTCCCGATAAAATAGGTCTTAGCTCCGGAACGAGCTGCGGCAACCGCCTGGTTAGCGCCCTTACCACCAGGTGCAGAACTCTTGCTGATCGCAGAGATCGTTTCGCCCGGTTGTGGGAAACGTCCAACGTGGTAAGTTGTGTCAACGTTAATACTGCCGAGAACCGCAATCTTGTTACTCATTAAAAATTCCTCCTTTAAGTCCACTGCAAAGCTTTGTAAATCGTTTTACGTACTAATTCTAGTTTAACATAACATGTTTTGAAATCGATTGCAAGCCACAGCTAATAAAAAACGCGCGCTGCATTCTGCCGCACGCGAACTAATTACCGGGCCAGCTGCCGTTGCAGGTAGTGGTCGAGTTTTTCAAACGGGTAAACACCCGTCACTTTTTCTTTACCGACACCGTCCCGGAAAACGACCAGTGAAGGAATGCTAAACACCTTATACCGCTGGGGAATTTCCGTCTGGTGGTCAATATTGTACTTGACGAACTTAATCTGGTCGCCATATTTTTCCTCTAACTTGGCCATCGTCGGCGCCATCATCTTGCACGGCCCACACCACGGCGCCCAAAAGTCAACCACCGTCAGTGGCCCCGCAACAGCTTGCTGAAAGTTATCATTATTGGCGATCGTTGCCACTATTAGTCTCCTCCTTGGTTGTCGGCTTAACCTTCTTCCGAACAACGTGAATGATAAAGGTAACGGCAAAGACTGCCAGGATAAAAATCCCAAACCAGTTCGCCGGAATTTCAATATCGATGGCCGGAATCGTCAAAAACAGCTTGACGGCAATGACTGCAATCAGCACATAGGCCATTGGCTCCAACTCGGGGACCTTCCGCATCAGTTTCATAATGATCTCGGCAATTCCCCGCATACACAAGATCCCGATCATCCCCCCGATCAGGACGATCACCGGGTTACTTGAGATGGCTAGCGAGGCTAAGACCGAGTCAACGGAAAAGATGATATCCATAAACTCGATTTGTATGACGACAAACCAGAATAGTCGGCGTCCCGTCAGCTTAGTCTTTTTTTGATGAGACTTGCGCAGCGGCTGCTTGCCCACAAACTTAAAGCGAAAGAAACGGTAAACCAGGTACAGCAAGTAGGCTGCACCGATGACCTTAATTTCCCAGAAATGGATTAAAAACGTTCCGACCCCGATAATCAGGAAACGGAAAATATAGGCACCCCACAAGCCGTAAAACAGTGATTCTTCCTGTTCCTTTAAGGACGGGAGAACCCGCGTCTGGGCGGCTAAGACAATCGCATTGTCGACTGACAAGAGACATTCGATCATGACCAGCGAGAAAATAATTAACCAGTCCTGCCCCGACGTAATAACATTTTGCCAGTTTTCTAAACTGAAAAACGGCCCGTAAAGCTTAACTAAAAGTGACAATCAATGCCCTTCCTTCATTTTTGGTTTTCCTAAACTTTTCCTATGTGGTATTTTAGCAAACTTTGTTGAAAATAGTTAGCGATTGGCGCTTGAACAATTTCTTCTTCCTGCGAAAAAGGTATCACTAGTCGCAGCCAGGCACCATGAAGGAGCAACGGCGGTTGACCATAGCGCGGGTTGTACAGCGGATCACCGATAATCGGGTGCCTGTCATAGGCCAGGTGGACCCGCAGCTGGTGGGTGCGACCAGTATGCAGGCTTAATTTGAGTAACGTCGCCTGCTCATTTGCTGCTAACGTCTGGTAATCAGTCCAGGCCGACTGGGCCCCCACGCCACCAACCTGGCGTTTCCGTTTATCATCCCGGTCCCGGCCAATCGACCACCGCCAGCTGCCGTTTGCCGGTGAAACCCGTCCCTCCGCCAGTGCCAAATAGGTCCGGTGAATCCGATTAGCACTAATCAACCGGTCAAGGATGGGGACGACCACCGGGTTCTTGGCGATAATCAAGGCCCCGCTCGTCTGCTGGTCAATCCGGTGGACCATAAAGGCCTCACTACCTGATCCCGCTAAATAACCAGCCGCATCGTTCATCACTGTCCCGGTCTCTCCGTGATAATTAGGATGGCACTTCTGCCCCGCTGGTTTATTGACCACCAGCAAGTCCCGGGTTTCGAAGAGGACCGTCAGCTGAGGATGAGTCGCGGGAATGTAGGACGACTGGCCAGTCCGAAATTCATCACCAATAAAACGGAGCGTCACCTGGTCACCCGGGCCCACCACGGTATTAACCGGTCGGTACTGACCATTGACCAGCACGTTACGCCTGGTGCGGAGGTAGTGCACAAACCGCCGTGGCAGCAACCACTGTTTTGCTAACAACTCGTGCAGCGGTCGTGGCTGCTGACTAGCTGCCAGCTGGTTAACGATTTCCCAGCGCTTCATCTCCATCCCCTTCTTTCTGGCAGTCATTATACCTTATTCCAATCGGTTAGCGACCATGAAGTCACTTTACTTTTCGGCAATTAAATAGTTCAATAGTGAGTGAGAATAAAGAAAGGATGGGGCCGCCATGCTCAGTGCCGAAAAAATCAACCACCGCAGCCAGTGGATCAGCGTCTTCGAGCCGCTGCCCAACGAACGTGAAGACCTGGTTAACAAATACGAGGTCACGACAGAACTGCTGGGTTACGCCATTGACCCCTACGAAAAGGCACGGGTGGAAGTCGACCCCAATGCCGGGATTATTTTGCTGATCTTTGACGTCTACGTACCAACACATACCGTTTCATCAGCCCAAACCGCCCCGGTCGGGTTCATGCTAACCGCCAACAATATCATCACCTTTACTAACGCGCAAACCAACTTTGTCAACGGGATGATGGTCGAGCAGCTCAACACCCTCAAAGAACGGGGGCCCATCAACGACCGAATCGACCTGGTATTACCGGTGCTCTACCGCCTGTCGACGGCCTACTTTGGTCCAATTCGCCGGGCCGACCAGCAACGCCAGCAAATCCAGGAAAACCTGGAAAGTCACACCGAGCGGAAAGCTATTACCGAGTTCATGGAAATCGAAACCGGACTGGTCTACATCCTGACCTCGCTGAAGGGTAACGTTTCGTTACTCCAAGAAATGAAACGCCGCCTGAAGAACCTGTCGCAAAAACAGCAAAATGACCTCGACGACGTGATTATCGAAGCCCAGCAGGGGCTAGAGATGGCCCAGATGACGTCCGACGTTTCCGAGCGGGTGTCTAACGCCTACAGCAAGGTCCTCGATAGCAACCTGAACCAAACAATGAAACTACTGACGATTATTTCCGTCGTCCTGACCATTCCGACAATTGTCTCTGGATTTTACGGTGAAAACGTCAAGCTGCCGTTAGCCAACTTTGCCTACTCCTGGCAGATTACCCTGTTGATCATGCTAATCCTCAGTCTGATCACGCTAGTCCTCATCACTAACCATCATTTTTGGAAATAACAAAATTGTGATTTTAGCGGGAGCCCGTTGCCAAACGTTGCCCCCGTTTTCTAATTGGTATAAGATGATTAACAACAGTAATTAGCAAAAGATTGATTGAAAGAAGCGATTATTTAATGGCCAACAAAAAACTTTCCTCATGTACTGCTATTCTCGTCGGGAAAGGCGCAACGATGGACGGTTCCACCATCATTGCCCGTGACGAAGACGGTTATGATGGTGTCAACCCGAAGACCTTCACTGTCGTCCCAGCCAAGCACTACGACGAACACTTTGTTTCCAAGTACAACGGCTTTGAAATGGACTTGCAGGGCGACGGCTGCCGCTACACTGCAACCCCTAACGGTGACCCGAGCGAAGGGATCTGGGGCGAACAGGGAATTAACGAATACAACGTGGCAATGAGTTCCACCGAAACCGAAGGAACCAACGCCCGCTGCCTTGGCCACGACCCGCTGGTCAAGAACGGGCTGAACGAAGATGCCATGCTGTCCGTTGTCCTGCCCTTTATCAAGAGTGCCAGTGAAGGCGTTGCCCGTCTCGGTAAGTTAATTGAAAAGTACGGGACCGGCGAATGCAACGGGATCGCCTTTTCTGACCACGACGAAATCTGGTACCTGGAAACGGGTGCTGGTCACCACTGGGCAGCCCAACGGATTCCGGACAACTCTTATGCCATCTGCCCGAACATCATGTGCATTGAAGAGATTGATTTCAACGACCCGGACAATTTTATGTTTGATCCAAACCTCCAAAGCTTCGTTGAAAAGTACCACCTGAACCCAACGCCAGAAAGCTTTAACTACCGCAACATTTTTGGAACCCAGAGCGAAGCGGATGCTTACTATAACACCCCACGGACTTGGTATGGTCAAAAGCTGTTCAACCCAAGCATTGAACAGGACCCAACCAGCCAGGATATGCCATGGCTTCGTCAACCAGAAAAGAAGATTGCAGTCGAAGACGTCGAAAAGTTCCTGTCGTCGCACTACAACGGCACCGAATACGACCCATTTGACACCTTTGCTTCTGGCGATAAAAAGCAGCAAAAGAAGTTCCGTTCAATTGCCCTCGACCGGAACCAATCATCCTGCATTCTCCAGTTGCGTAACGACGTTCCAGCCGAATTCTCCGCTATTCAGTGGGTCAACTTCGGCTTCTACGCTTACAGCCCGTATGTGCCATTCTACACGAACATCACTGACACACCGGCTAACTACAAGGTTGCTAGCCAGGAAGTGACTGCCGACTCCGCTTACTGGATGCACAAGTTGCTTGAGGTCGTTGTTGAGCCACGCTACCACCAGTTCATCAACGAAGTGAACGCCTTCCGCGACGGCTGCCAAAGCTATGGCCTGTCCCGGATTGATGAGATTGATGCCAAGGCCAAGGGTCTCGCTGGCGACGAACTAACTGCCTACCTGACGAAGGAAAGCATCGCCACGGGGAACGAAATTAGTCACCGCACCCACCTGCTGCTCAGCTCACTGATCCGTCAGACCCTGCTGAGTTCCAAGTACCAGTACGAGATGGGCGACAACCTATAAAAAGGATGCCTAACGTCAATAACTCCTGCTACTGTGAAGTGGCGGGAGTTTTTATGTTCCCAACAGGCATTTTATTTTTCTTCGTCACCGCTTTCAATTATGATGAGAGCAGCAAACGTGCACGCAAACGGAGGTCGTCACATGAAAAAATATGATTACATTATCCTTGGTACCGGTCCCGCTGGTTACAAACTGGCCCGCCTATTAGCTAAAACCGGCAAGTCCCTGCTGGCGGTAGAAGGCGGACTCTTTGGTGGTACCTGTCCCAACGTCGGCTGTGAACCAAAAATCTTCCTGTCGGGTGCCATCCACGTGGCTCAAGCTAGTCGGCAGTTAGTTGGCCGCGGCATCAGTCAGCCCGCAGTTGTCGACTGGGACCAATTAATGGCCACCAAGAAGGCCCGTTTTGATTCCTGGCCCAATGAAACCAAGGCGATTTATGAAAAAATGTGTGACGTGGCGGAAGGCTACGGCCGCTTCACCGGTCCGCACACGATTGAGGTTGCTGGCCGGCAGTACGAAGGTAACCACATTATTATTGCCACCGGTCACCGGCCACACCGCTTGACCATCCCCGGTGCTGACTTGATGCACGACAGTAGCGACGTTCTCTCCCTTGAACACCGTCCCAACCGCGCCGTCTTTATTGGTGGCGGCTATGTCGCCATTGAACTAGCCTCCTTCCTCGCCGCTGCCGGGACGAAGGTAGAGATGTTAATCCGCTCCGACCGGATCCTCCGCGGTTTTTACAGCAAGTACGCCGCCGCAATGGTGACGGCGTTGGCCAAGCAGGGGGTAGCATTCCACTTCCACACAAATGCGACCCGGGTTGACCAGGATGGTCAGTCCTTCCGCGTGACTACCAACCGGGGAAGAACGATCGACACTGACTACGTTGTTGACGCTAGTGGCCGGGTCCCCAACATTGAAAAGCTCAACTTGCCAGCCGCCGGGATTGCCGCCTCTGCTAAGGGGATCGACGTCAATGACCACCTTCAAACCACTGTCCCCGGTGTCTACGCAATCGGTGACATTACTAGCCAGAACGTTCCCAAACTAACAACAGTGGCTGAACTAGAGGCCGACTACCTCTACCAGCTGCTGGAAGGCAAGCAGACCGCTGCTCTCCACTACCCAACTATCGGCACAGCCGCCTTTGCCTTTCCGGAAATTGCCCAGGTGGGAGTCAGTCCGGATGACGCGGCTGACAACTCTTCCTACCAGGTCGAAGAACGCTCGCTGGGTGGTGGCAGTTTTTATGCCGGACTCAACGAACAGGATGCCCAATTAACCCTCGTTTACGACCAGGACAATCAGCTCGTTGGTGCGAGTGAAATTGGTGCCACCGCCGCTGACGATATCAATAACCTGGTGCCCGTGATTGGCTTGCAAATTACGCGGCAAGAATGGCAACGACACGTGTTACCACTCTACCCCGCCCTGGCGGATAAGGTTAGCGGACTACTGAAAAAGTAATAGCAGTAACTATTCCAGTATTGATAGCAACTAAAACTGAACTCCACCCCACTGAAAAACCCTGTTGTCCGAGCAAACGAACAACAGGGTTGCTTTATTTTACTGCTAAAAACAGGGACTACAATTAACGAGTTACTTCTGCCGAAACCGGGGTGAAGTTTCTGGTGCCCAGACAAGACAAACCAAGCCACCGACTAGCAGTACGATAATACAGACAATCATGGCTAACCGTGAACCACCAAGGTTAGTTAAGACCGGCAGTAAAAAGGTCCCACTGGCGGCACCAAACCGGCTGATGGTAATACAAGCACCAACCCCACTGGCCCGCACTTTAATGTCAAACAGTTCCGTCGGGTAGGGGTAATCCAGAACCAGTCCGGCTGACAGTAAAATGGCAAAGCAGGCAAAAAGACCAATCTGGACGAGTGGTGACCATGCTTGCCCAATAATCAGCAAGATCATGGCGAGAGCTGACAAGAAGAAGGTTCCCATCAAAAACGCCCGGCGGCTAATCCGGCGAAAGAGCCAGCTGCCGAGCATGACGCCGGCAAAAACACAGATATTGTAGATAATCCCGGACAGTAAATCATTGCCCAGGTGCATATTTGCCAGCAAAATCGGCAGGAAAATAGACACACCAAAGAAGGCAAAGGCCTGGCAAGCGTAAAAGGTGCCACCAACAATTGTCCGCCGCCGGTAGGCCGGGCTAAAGAGCGTCTTTAACCCGATATCGTCAGGCGTTTGGTTGCGCAACTGCTTGAGTGACAGTCCCCAGCGTTTGCCCAGGTGCTTTTGAATAACTTTTTGCGCCTTATGGTTTTTCCCCTGGCTTGCCAGCCAACTGGGTGATGATGGCAGCCGAAACATTGAACGGTAAGCAGCGGTTATTAACCCCGGAACAGCGCCAGTCGCCAGAATAACCTGCCAGGTATGACTACCAAATCCCCCGACAAAAGTTCCTACGAGGTAAGACGCAATAAACCCCAGCGTCCAGTAGACAATTAACTGGCTCTGGAGCTTACCACTCTGTTTGGCGGGCAGCCATTCCACCAGCCAGGCATTACCAACCGTATAATCAATAGCGATCATCAAACCAATCAAAACCCGGAGCACAAAGAGAATCGCCATATTTTGCGTCAATAATTGCCCCAACGAAAAAATACTAAAAAGGTACATATCAATCATCAGCATCTGCCGGCGACCAACCTGGTCAGCAATCTTGCCAACCAGGGCACTCCCAGCTAATCCCAACAGGCTGCCGGCTCCAACCAGACCGACCCAGAAATCACTGATTGTCATGGTCTGCTGAGCACGCGCAATCCCGGTCCCAATGATGCCGAGCGCGTATCCACAGGCAATTTGTCCTAGAATCAGTGTCAGGTAAATTTTTAGGTGAATTGTTGATAAAGGTGCTTTTTTATAGTCTTTTTTCGTATAATTCATTGTGTTTTGGCACTAATCAGCCAAAAATTGATACCTCCTCAAAAAAGTACAGTATGAAGAGGTTAACATAATTCATTACCAAAAAACAAATCAGGACCGTTTTACTCTCTTGCTAAAATAAAAAGTCTTAGAGAAAAAACACTAGTTTAATCCCTAAAACTTTTAAAAATGGGGCTGTGACATAAGCCCCCTACTTACTGCGTTTGCGGAAAAGAAACCCCAGGGCAGAGAACACCTCTAGCAACCCCACCACTAGCTGACTATGATTGCTTTCATTACCCGTTTGCGGCAATTGGGTATGACTTGAGTGACGTTCCTGAATCGGCCAAACAGCTTTATTTGTCAGCTTGGCCGGTTCACTAGGCTTATTTGGTGTCGTTATACCTGGTTGGTGATTGTCCCTCACTGGAACATCAGTGGTTGGTGCGTTCTTGGTGTAAACAACCGTCTTTTCAACGTTCTTCCCGTTATGGTCAACGGTAATCTTACCAATTTGTACTTGATCCGGCGCGTAACCGTGAATCTCCGGACTCTTCACACTGCTGAAATCCTGTGCTGGTGTCCAGTTACCCCAAGTAATTTGGCCAGTAACGGCATCCTGCTCGCCCGTCCGCGTAAAGGTCTTTGGTACGGCGACGTAGTCATCGTGTGCCTGGCGTCCATCTTCAAACTGGTAGTGGATGATTTCCTTCACAGTTTTACTTTGACTAACTGCTGTTGGTGCCTTCTTGGTGTAAACAACTGTCTTCTCAATGTTTTGACTGTTGTAGTTCACGGACACCCCACCAATGACTTCCTTGGCTGGCGTGTAACCGTGAATTTCGGGGCTTTTAACCTGAGCAAATTGTTGGGTTGGTGTCCAGCTACCCCAGGTAATCTGGCCAGTAACCGCATCTTTTTCACCGGTCCGCGTGAAGGTATTTGGTGTTGCAATATAGTCATCATGTGCCTGACTGCCGTTTTCAAACCGGTAGTGAACAATTTCCGTAACAGTTTTGCTTTGCTTTACTACTGTCGGGGCGTTTTTGGTGTAGACAACTGTCTTCTCAATATTCTGACTATTGTGGTCCACAGACACCCCACCAATGACTTCCCTGTCTGGCGTGTAACCATGAATTTCAGGACTTTTGACACTAGCGAATTCTTGGGCTGGCGACCAAGCACCCCAGGTAATCTGGCCAGTGACCGGATCCTGTGTTCCATCAACGGTAAAACTAAGCGTCTTTTCATAATCTGGTGCCGCCTGACGACCATCAGCATAGACGTAATGAATCCGTTCCGTAACTGTGGCTGGATCATGTACCACAATCGCCGGTTTTTTCGTGTAGGTTACCGTCTTCTCAACGTTCTGACTATTGTGGTCAACGGTAATCTTGTCAATTTGTGCATGGTCCGGGGTATAGCCGTGAATCTCCGGACTCTTGGCCTGAGCAAATTGTTGGGCTGGTGTCCAAGCACCCCAGGTAACCTTGCCGGTAATGACATCCTGCTCACCCGTCCGCGTAAAGGTCTTCGGTACTGCAACATAGTCATCGTGTGCCTGACGACCATCTTTGTACTGGTAGTGGATAACTTCCGTCACCGTCTTGCTTTGACGGACCGGCTTAGTCGGATTCTTGGTATAGATAACTGTCTTCTCAATGTTTTGACTGTTGTGGTCAACCGTTACCTCACCAATGTTTTCCTGATCCGGAGTGTAGCCAGCAACCGTCGGACTGGAAACCTTATCAAAGGACTTAGTCTCCCAATGATCCCACGTTACTTCGCCAGTTACTGGGTCTTTAATGACTTGATGGCCTAACGTTACGTGTTTTACAACATCTGGCTTAGCCATTTGACCGTCTTGGTACTTGTAATGAATTGTCTCAGTCACCGTCTTCCCCTTAACCTCCACCGGTTTCGGGGTATAGGGAATCGCAGTTGTTGCCCGGAACCAAACACCCGTGTAGTCAATATCACCACCAGCCGGATCCAGTCCCACCTCAAAAGTCGGTGTTGACTGAGTCAACTCAAGGAGTGCTGAACCCACATAAGTTCCACTGGCATGGGTGTCCCAATCATAATAAGGGGTTCCGGTTTGACGTTCGTCCCTGTGAACCGTTTTGGTAGCCGGATCGTACCAGTCAATATAGGTAATATCGTCGTTTGCTCGCAAATAACCATCTTTTTTGAAGGTTGACCTTACTACCAACGATGGTCAGTGGCTTCCCTTCATCGACCTTCACCTGTTCAATATGCTGGCCGTTCCCATCTTTGTAGTTGTTAAGTGAACTAAAGACAAGGTAGCCTTTGGACTGGTCATTAAATTTCACTGGCTGTTGCTGTTGGTCATCATAAAAAAGCTGAATGGCCACTTTCACATTTTTGACGTAGAAAATATCAAAGCCGGCATTCACATTATTGAAAACTGCCAGCGACATTGGGCGATCACTGCCAGGCCACGCTTCAAAATTACTAAAGGTGTAAACCACACTCTTGATCGGACGGTTGTCATAGGAGCTATGTTTCAAGCCGGTATAAGTGACTTTAATCACGCTACCCGGCTGAACATTGGTCCAACACTCCGATTTGGTGGGAACACCATAATGATTACCGTCATCGACTGGCGCCTGGCCAACCCGACTCCCTGATATTTTGACCGTTGCATCTGGTTCATCGTGGATCACGAGTGTTTGGTGAATGTCATGTGAGGTGACCCGCGTGCCTTCACCAACCTTACTACCATCCTGTGACGTCGTTGAACTGTCATTATTTGCCGCTACCGGATCACTAGTTGAATCCTGGGCCGATGAATGAGCAGCTAACTGGCCGGTGGGAGCTGCCGGCGTTTGATCACTGGGTTGGTGCTCGCCACTAGTCGCCAACTGACTATTAGCACTTACACTGTCCGTATGAACCGCTGTCAACAATATTATCCCCAACATGACCGAGACAACCCCAATCCCAAGTTTACGGATTCCCCACCGTTGAACCCGTTGACTCTGCTTGAATAAACTTATCCGAGCATTACTTTTTGAAACCATTCTCTTTCTCCGTCTACTAAAATATTTTTATTTGTCAAAACGGTTTACTATTTTACCTGCCCCGTTTCAGCCCGTAAAGATAAAAATCTAAGAAAACGATTTCTTTTACGGATTTTCCAAATGATCGACGAACTGCTGCCTGGATATGCTTATATCTTTATTAGATTGTTAATTATCTTCTCGATTGTCAACTGGCAAATAATTAGGAATAAATAGCAAAGAACCAACTCTCTTTATCGTTTTTTATATTACGCTTACTAATTAATTAATCGATCATTTACCATCAGTCGTGTCTTTTAAGTCAGCACGTTACTGGTGGCTTTGCCTAACCACCCCCAAGCATTGAGATACCAACCATGCGGGCAACTCCATTACTAATCTCACGACAAAAAAGTCCCTCGTTATCACATTAACGAGAGACTTAAATATTGAAAATCTTTGTCTTTACAGACTATTTATTAGAGCAGATATTAGCAACTGCTCGGTTAACAGCGGCGCCTTCCTTAGCAACCAAGTCGGCCTTCCCGCTGATGATCTTGGTGTCCATCTCAATTTCACGAGTCAGTCCTGGCGTTTGCAGCTTCGGCTCAAAGAAGTCCTTGAACTCGTTCAACCGTTGGGCAGTGTGGAAGACTCCGGCCGTGACGGTGATGTAGGTAGCAAATTCCATGTCGCCACCGACCGTGGCGTCCAACCAGCCCCAGTTGTCACGCAGCCAATCCCAGGCAAGCTGCTGACCATCGTTATTTGCGAGGACTCCACGGTACCATGCCCGCAGGTCCTGCGGCTTGATCGTTGCCGCGTCCTTGAAGTACTGGTTAACCAACTGAGCAAGCAGGTCCTTGTCTGGCAAGTTAGTCAAGGCAAAGCAAATGTCTTCCTTCAGTCCCCCATCAGCAGTTTCCCGGTAAAGGTCAAGGAGTTGGTCAAACAGTTCCTGACTCGGGTGTTGCTGCACCTCGTTCTTCAGGATGTACGGCCGGGTGTCAGCTGGCAGGTCAGCTAGCTGGTCCTGGTGGCTAGCAAAAAGCTGGTGAGCCTGTGATTGGGCATCCTGGTTACCGGCATAAAGGCTGGCACTGAAGATGTACGGCCGCACGAGTTGGTCGTCGTTGGACTCGCCTTCGACTGGCGTCCAACCGAGCCGGGCTTCCTGCTTGTTACTCAGCAGAGCGAAGAAACGCTTTAACTGCTTTTCCTCTGCCGACCCAGGGGTAACAAAGTTCTTCAGGTAGTTAGCAATCCGGTACAGGGCGTTGGCCACCACGGCTGACTTGCTGTCCTTAAAGCGAGCAATCAATGCTACCAGGTCAGCATATGACCGTAGTCCACCTTCGGCCAGCAGCCGGGCATCCTGGAGGAGTGCCAGTTCATCGATTGGTGACAGCTGGTCACGGTGGTCGAGGAGGTCTTGTTCTAGCTGGTCGTCATAATCAACAATAAAGTGTGAATTATTACCAACGTTCAGCTGCAACGGCTGCCCATTTTGCTGGCGCAACTGCTGGTAGTCACCAAGAACCAAGTCACGGTCCGTCATTAGTTGCGGTGCCTGGTCGTAGTTGCAGTTCAACGGAATCTGCCACAACCGTCCCTGGTCATGGTGTTCACCGATGAAGAACTGCTGTTGATGAAGAACTACCTGTCCCTGGTCGTTAACCTTGACACTCACAACCGGGTAGCCTGGTTGTTCCAGCCAGGAGTGCATGATCTTGCCGATGTCCAAACCAGAGGCATCGCCCAGTGCCTTCCAGAGGTCATCCCCAGAGGCGTTGCCATACTGGTGGTCGGCGAAGTACTGCTTCAACCCCTTCCGCAGGTTGTCATCGCCCAGTAAGGAGCGAACCATCACTAACATCCGAGAACCCTTGGCATAGACAATGGCAGCATCAAAGAGTGAGTCAATTTCTGCCGGGTCGTTAACGTCCTGGTGAACCGCCTGAACACCGTCCGTGGCGTCCCGTTGCAGGGCCATTGGCGATTCCGTAGTCTGGAAGAGTTCCCAAATATGCCAATCCGGCTGGAGCGCATCGACAGAAACGTATTCCATCATGTTGGCGAAACTCTCGTTCAACCACAGGTCGTCCCACCACTTCATCGTTACCAGGTCACCAAACCATTGGTGAGCCAGTTCGTGGGTAATCACCGTCGCCACAACCTGCTTGTTTTCGAGGGTGGTGTTGTCAGGGTCAACCATCAAGTAAACTTCCCGGTAAGTGACCAACCCCCAGTTTTCCATTGCCCCGGCCGAGAAGTCAGGCAGCGCTAGCTGGTAGGAGTGCGGTAATGGGTACGGTGTCTGGTAGTAATCTTCGTAAAATTCAATACACCGCTTGGCAATGTCCAAAGCAAAGTCCAGTTCCTTGCTCTGGTGCGCCTTGGTCGCAAAGACACCAACCTCGACGCCGCTCTTGGTCTTGGTCAGATTCGACTGCATTTCACCAAAGGCAAAGGCCACCAGGTAAGATGACATTCGGACGGTCTGTTGGAAGTAGTGGTAACCGTCTTCGACGTGGTCTTCTGGCATGTTGGCGATGATTGTTTCCCCAGCATGTTCGTCAAACTTGATGGCGAGGGTGAACTTCGCCTTAGCCGCCGGTTCATCGACGCACGGGAACGCCTGCCGGGCCGCAGTGGTTTCAAACTGGGTCCCGATCAATTCCTTCTTCTCGCCATTAACCTGGTAGTAGGACGGATAAATCCCCATCATTGTATCGGTTAACTTAGCGTGGTAGTCAACCACCGCTGTTAGCTGACCCTGGTGGGCATTCACCGTGAATAACTCCTCGTCATCATTGACTTGAAAGTCAGCTGGCTGGCCATCAAC
Organism: uncultured Limosilactobacillus sp.; assembly: GCF_934202235.1. GTDB lineage: Bacteria > Bacillota > Bacilli > Lactobacillales > Lactobacillaceae > Limosilactobacillus. The sequence goes on from NZ_CAKPXS010000010.1 coordinate 31,416, forward strand.
CGTTACCTGGTCAATCGTCAAAAACTTCTGGTTGAGGGCAAACCGATCGGCCAGGCTCTTCCCCCTGACCGTTACCTGTCCCTTAATCGTCTTGGCTGCCCGGTTGATGTTTACCTTTACCAGGTAGTCTTCCGGAACAAATGTGTCTAATAAGCGCTTTGCCATTGAACTGTCATCTCCATCATGTATTTAAGAACCATTATACGCGTTTTGCGACAGCCTTCCTAAAAGAAGGTATTAAAAAAGGCTGTCATTGCTGACAACCTTATTTAATTTGCCCCGGTTTTTAAGTTTACCCGGCCCTGATACAGGTGCACCGTTGCTGCCTATTCCTGGTAGTGGCTTAACCGTTCCTGCAGTGCCGCCAGTGACTGGTAGGACGGCGTTAAAAAGCCTTCTAACCGGGTAAAAATTGGTAGGACCTGCTGGTAAATATCCACTGCTTGAGCTTGTGGCTGGTAGTCGGCCATCACAATATCATGGTTAGTAGTCGCCGCAACTGTTGTCGTTTGGCCAACACTTTTCATCGCCATCGTCGCCGCACCAAGGGCTGCCGCCGCAAAGTGCTGGGGCACTTTCACCTCGGTATTCAAGACGTCAGCAAGCATTTGCCGCCAGACTAGTGACCGGGAAAAGCCACCAGTAGCCGTGACACTCTTGGGGCGCCCCACCAGTTCGCAGAGGACCTGGAAGACGGTTGCAATGTTCATCGTGATTCCCTCCATGACCGCCCGCAGCATATCAGCACGGGTGTGGAGCGGTGTTAAGCCGGAGAAGCTACCACGAGCATTAGCGTCCCACAGTGGAGCTCGTTCACCACCTAAAAAGGGGTGGAAGATCAGGCCATGGGCGCCGACGGGGGTTTCCGCAATCACACTATTAGCCACGTCAAACTGGTCACCACCGCTATTGCGGACCGCGTTGGTATCTACCATGTGGCGAACGGCCCAGTCAAAGACCGCCCCACCGTTGTTGAGGGGACCACCAACAACCCATTTTCCCTCATCTAGGCAGTAGCAAAAGAGCCGCTGTTCCGGGTCAATTACCGGGTGATCGGTCACCACGCGCACCCCGGCCGAAGACCCGATCGTAATAGCGACGGTATCCTCCGCTGTTGCCCCGACACCGACGTTGGTCATTGCGCCGTCGTAAGCGCCAAAGATAAAGGGAACATCTTTCGGTAAGTTTAACCGGTCGGCCATCGTTTCAACCAGCCCCCGTTGCTGAGTCGTCCCGTTTACCACCTGGGGAAGCTGGTCGGAACTGATACCGGCCATTTTCAAGGCTTCACTATCCCACTCCGACTTCGTGATGTTAAACATCCCTGTCGAACTAGCAATTGAGATGTCGACCTTGAAGCAGCCGAACAACTGGTTAAACAAGAACGATTTCACGTCGCCAACGTAGGCCGCCTTCGCCATTAAATCAGGGTGAGCTTCCTGCAGCCACATCAGCTTAATCAGCGGTGACATCGGGTGGATTGGCGTCCCAGTCCGCGAATAAAGGGGTTGAGCGGTCAGAGACTGCTGAACCCGCTTAGCAACCCGGGCGGCACGGGTATCGGCCCAGGTAATCACGCGAGTCAGTGGCTGGTAGTGGTCATCCAGCAAGATCACACTCTGGTTGGAACTGGAAAAGCCAACCGCTTTAATCTCGTTTGGTGTTAAGTCCGCAGCAGCCACTACCTCGTTAATAACGTCCACCACCGCGTTGACTAATTGCCGGGGTTCTTGTTCAGCCATCCCGTCAGCTTGCCGGTACAGTGGGTAGGTTTGACTGGCCTCCTGAATTTTGCGGGCAGTCTGATCATAGACCACGGCCCGGGTGGTTGTCGTCCCAACATCAACACCAAGATAGTAACTCATGAGCGATTTCCTTTCTGCCTTAGTTGTCACCATTATACCGGATTATCAACCGCCAACACTAGTCAGCCGGCAACTTCGTCTGATTATAAGCCTTAATGCGAACGTCACTGCCATCCATTGTGAGGATGGTAAGGCTCCCGTTGGCTGGCCGTTTCGTCACGTCATACTGTCCCTGCCCAAAACGTTCTGCCAAACTAAGCAAGGTGTTGCCGTGAGTTACCCACAACACATTATCACCGTCGCGCAGATCAGCATGCCGGATTAATCCCAGACCCTGGTTAACTCGTTGCCAGTACATCTCATTATTTTCGGCCTGGTGGAAGGGGTCAGCTTCGTGCAGGTAGTCCTTGGCAACCCCGATGGAGTGGGCCTGAACAATCTCCTTAAAGGAAGAGTAACCGTGAGGCAGCCCGGCCATATTCCACGCCAAGTCCATGTTAGTCCCCTCAAACACTCCGTAAAATTCTTCCCGGAAAAAGGGTGAATAAACCGCCTGTTTCACTGAGTTTGCCCGGTTTAGTTCCAAGATCTTGCCAATTGTTTCCTGGGCCCGCGTTGTGTCACTACAAAATGCCGCTGCAAAGTGGACGTCCTTGAGCATTTCACCAGCGTGGACGGCGTTGGCCCGCCCCTTTTTGGTCAGCGGTGAATTACTCCACCCCTGTAGTTTGTTGTAAATATTAAAATAAGTTTGCCCATGACGCACCAGGTATAGGTTCAATTTTGCCATTTTGTTTCCCTCCTCCCCCTTATTTTAACTGGCAAGTAATGATTTGCGCACAACTTCTTCACAAAATTCCCGTAAGATAAACCACAGTGGTCAAAAAGAAAGGGGCACGACAACATGACACTCCGTCGGGAGACTAAACACGTCACCGCAGCCAAAATCATTGGGATGACGGGTACCAGGGTGACCATCATTACTGCCCGCGGTCGGCTGATGATCATCCCCCTGACCAAGAAAAACCGGCATGACCGGCTGATGATGGCCTCATTAAAGGATATCTGGCGAGAAGGAATTTGGATCCCGGTCAACACCAAGTTGAAACGCTTTTTCCGCTCTGACTGGTTAACCCAGCCCGCCACCGTCAAATAGTGATGGCTCACCAATTAAAAGCAGCAAATTTCACACGGTACTGCACCTCCTCGCAGCACCGTGTTTTCTTTTCTGCCCTCCCGGAAGCTCATCGGAAAATTTAATATCCGCATTGATTGTGATAAAATGGGACGAAATGTCATGGGAAATGTGACCCATTTCCACCCATTTCCTACAACGATGCTATTTAAAACAAGAGAATTGAGTTAAACGAGGTTCATTGTTTCTAATGAAAAAAATCAGTAAGTTTGTAAACACAAGGATTGGCTTCTTTGCCCTCCTAGTGGTCTTTTTTTGGTTAAAAACACTCCTAGCATACTTTACCGACTTTAAGCTGGGAGCAACGACTCTCTGGCAGTACATCATTTTGCTCTTCAACCCCCTGGGGACGACGATGCTGCTATTTGGGATCGCCTTTTACTTTAAAAAGTCGCGGTTCTTTTACCCGGTCATCCTGCTAATTGACGGGCTCAACACCCTGCTGTTGTACCTCAACGTCATTTATTTTCGGGAATTCACCGACTTCATGACCATTGCCACCATGACGGGGTATTCCAAGGTCAACCAGGGTCTTTCCGGGTCTTCGCTGGCCCTGACCAACGTCCACGACCTTCTTTACTGGACGGACATCGTCGTCATCCTCCTGCTGATGCTGTTCAAGAAGATCAAAATTGACCCGCGGGCCATCGGTTCCCGGCTGGCCTTTGCCTTTACGTCGGTCTCGCTCGTCATTTGCGGGCTCAACCTGACTTTTGCCGAAATGAGCCGGCCACAGTTACTGGACCGGACGTTTGACCGGACCTACATCGTCAAGTACATGGGGATTGACTTCTTTACCGGCTACGACCTGGTTAAGTCACAACACATCCACAACATGAGAAAGAGCGCCACGCGGTCAGAACTGGACACCGTCCACCGCTTTACCGAGAAGCACTACGCCGCCCCTAATCCGAAGATGTACGGGATTGCTAAGGGCCGTAACGTGATCATCATTCATCTGGAAAGTTTCCAGCAGTTTATCATCGATAAGAAGATCAATGGTCAAGAAGTGACACCGTTCTTAAACTCGCTGTACCACAGCAACGAAACGTACGCCTTTGATAACTTCTTCCACCAAGTTGGCCAGGGGAAGACTTCTGACGCCGAAAATATGTTGGAAACCAGTACCTTTGGTCTCCCCCAGGGATCACTCTTTGCGACCCTTGGTGCCGATAATACCTTCCAGGGGGCACCAGCGATCCTCAAACAACGGGCCGGCTACATCAGTGCCGTTTTCCACGGGAACGTGGCTAGTTTCTGGAACCGGAATAACGTCTACAAGAACCTGGGTTACCAGTACTTCTTTGACGCCTCCTACTTTGACACCTCCGGCGACAAGGCGATGGGTTACGGGCTCAAGGACAAGTTGCTCTTTGACAACTCGATCAACTACCTGCAGAACCTCCAGCAGCCGTTCTACGTTAAGTACTTAACAGTGACGAACCACTTCCCGTTTGACCTTGACGATGAAGATAAGGACCCGAACTTCCAAACCACCAGCACTGGTGATTCCACCGTCGATAATTACTTTGTCACCGCTCACTACCTTGACCAGTCGCTACAGGAATTCTTTAACTACTTAAAGAAGACCGGGGTTTACAACAACTCGCTGATCATGATCTACGGGGACCACTACGGGATTTCCAATACGGAAAACAAGTACCTGGCACCGGTAATGGGTAAGTCCGCGGACGACTGGACCGACTTTGACAATGCCCAGCTGCAGCGCGTCCCAATGATGTTCGTCATCCCCAACGCCGGTAACCACGGTTATATTTCCCACGTCTACGGTGGAGAAATCGACGTTTTGCCAACCCTGCTCCACCTGCTGGGAATCAGTTCAAAACGCTACATCCAGTTTGGGACTGACCTCTTCTCCAAGCAGCATGACCAGGTAGTTGCCTTCCGTAACGAAGACTTTGTTACGCCAAAGTACACCAGCGTTAACGGGACAATTTATGACAATGCTACTGGCAAGGAGGCCAAGTTGACCAAGAAGCAGAAGAAGCGGGTCGCCGCTGATGCTCACCTCGTCAACAAGGAATTACGCCTCTCTGACTCGCTAAACCAGAAAAACCTGCTACGGTTCTACCACCCGAAGGGCTTCAAAGCCGTCAATCCGGCCGACTACAACTACGCCAACGGGTTAAAACGGGAAAAGCAGATTGAGCGCAAGCTGGGGAAGAAGTCGACCAGCATCTTCAGTCGCAATAATAACCAGAGCACGGTCAATGACTACTCAACCGATGCTCCAGAAAAGAACCACAAGTCGACGGATTCTAACCGGATTAAAATTACCAACCCGGATAATTCAAAGAACTAACGACAAAGGACGTGCCGATAGCTGGCACGCCCTTTTATGTAGTAGAATGAAAAAAGCAAGAAGTCCCCGGGAGGTGCCCCATGAACAACGATATTATGATTATCCCTACTAGCCAGATGACGAAAGAGCACCGCCAACTCTACCTGAATGCTGACCCGGACGAACAGCTCGTCAAGCAGTACCTACCGCGGTGTTCCCCATTTGAGTTGCGCGTCGACGATGAGCTGATCGGAGTCATCCTTCTTGAGCCCCTGGACAAGCAGACGGTTGAAATTAAGAACTTGGCCATCGACCCGCAGTGGCAACACCACGGGTACGGCAAGGCCCTCGTCCAGTTTGCCAAACGCTACGCCCGCTTGCATGGCGCTAGCACCCTCGTCGTTGGTACCGGCTCTACCAGTATGGCATCCCTCCTCCTCTACCAAAAATGCGGCTTTCGCATCACCAACGTTGACCGCGATTTCTTTACCCGCCACTACCAGCAGCCGATTTACGAGAACGGCATCCGCCTCCGCGACATGGTGAGGCTGGCAATGACCGTCAAATAAGAAAACAAATCCCCCGGTATTTTCTCCGTGAAGAATGCTGGGGGATTTCAGTTTACTCAAACCGGGTTTGCCAGTGCGGATCGTGTGCGGCAGCAAAGCACAGGCGAATCTGGTCCTCGTTGCTCTTGCGGGTAATGAGCGGCGGCAATTCATCGAGGGCGAAGTAATCGTACCCCTGAGTTTCAATGTTTTTCTCGAATTGACCGCCAGTCACCCGGCTGAGAAAGAAGATTTTACAAATGCCATAAGGGCTCAGCGGCGGGCAATTATGCCGGTTATATTCCTGCAGGGCAATCACCCGTTGGACCACTGTGTGCAAACCTGTTTCTTCCCTGGTTTCTTTCACACAATTCTCAGCCACCGAAATATTGACTTCGGCCCATCCACCCGGTAAGGACCACTGACCATCCTGCTTCACCAACAGAATTTTACCCTCCCGGAAAATGGCGGCGCGGGTATCAATCTTCGGGGTTTGGTAACCACGTTCGTTGCAGAATAATTCTTGGACTTGGGAAAGGGACTGCCCCGACTTGGCAGCCATCATTTCTGCCGCCACCGTCCGTAGTTCCTGGTAGCGCTGACGGTCATACTTATCATTGCAGTACGCCAGGCCATCCTGGGCAAGACTTTGTAGTTTGATTGCCCAATCAATTAGCTGGTCATAGAACTTTGTTGACATTTGCTTGCCACCTTACTTAATTTTCATTGAACTGCTGTGGACAGCCAGCGACTTTTCAGGATACAACCGTTTTGCCAGGGCCGCCACCGCAACTGGGGCCTCGCCAAAGCCAGTGGCAATCAATGCCGTCCGTCCTGGATAAGTAACTGCATCACCAATTGCGTAAACTCCGGGGAAACTGGTTTCCATCTGCTGGTTAACCTTAATCTGGTGGCGTTCACTATCCAGTGGCAGCGACCACTGTGATAAAGCGGCGTTGTTGGCGGTGAAACCATAATTGACAACCAGTTGATCGACCGTCAGCCGTTGTTCTTCATCGCTGCGCATTTTCTTTAACGTCAACGTCAGCGATTGGTCATCATTAACCGCCAGGTCACGCGGCAAAAACGGCGTCATCATCTCAACCCCGTCCATGGCCCGTAACTGGTCCGCTACCAGCTCGTGCCCGCGGAACTGGTCACGACGGTGGATCAGGGTCACCTGTTCGGCAACGCCCGCCAGCATTTTGGCGTTATCTAACGCCGAATTACCACCACCGAGCACCGCGACCCGCTGACCGGTAAAATCAGCCTTATGACGGACAAAGTAGTGGACTTGCTGGCTAGTTAAGTCATCAGCTCCCGCTAGTCGTAGCTGTCGGGGGTGGAAGGCTCCATTGCCAAGAGCAATCAGCACACTCTTGCTCTGCGAGGTCCGGTTAGCCGATGAAATGGTAAAAGTCCCATCATTATTGGCAACCACGTCATTGACCTTTTCACCGGTAAACTGGTCAACGTCGACAATTGCCAGCTGCTGTTTAAGCTGGTCCACTAACTTGGCAGCCGTGATTCCCGGCAAGCCAGCAACGTCCCAGATTTGCTTTTCCGGGTACAGCGCCGTCAATTGCCCACCCAGCTGGGGCAGGCTTTCCACCAACTGGGCAGATAATTGGTGTAGTCCACAATAAAAGGCGACAAACATCCCCACTGGTCCCCCGCCGATGATCGTCACGTCGTAATTCTTCTGCATCTCAGCTGTTCCTCACTTTCTGTCTTTTTCAATAATGGTTAATTATATCATCGCGATCGCGACAATCTGTAACTAAAAGCTTCTTAACCACCAAATTAAATATTTTAAAAGGTTTTACGTAAAACGGTTGTGTTTGCGCTTTCAATTGGTTATCATGGATATTGTAACAATGACATTGCGAATTGGAGGCAATTACATATGGCAAAGAAAAAAATGATTCTTGACCTTGACACTGGTGTGGACGACGCCCTGGCGATCGCCTACGCTACTGCCGCTCCAGATGTCGACTTAATCGGGATTGTTTCATCATACGGTAACAACACCCTTGACGTCTGTGCCAAGAACGCCCTAAAGCTGTTGGAACTGCTGGGTCAAACCCAGGTGCCAGTTTACAAGGGGCTTCCGCATTCAAGCACTAGCGACCACTTCGATGTGATGCAGGTTTCAAAGGACATCCACGGTAACAACGGGATCGGGGAAGTTGACCTGCCAGAACCAAAGCGCCAGCTAGAAACTGAATCAGGGGTCGACTTCTTCATCGAAGCGGCCCACAAGTACGGCAAGGACCTGATCATCGTACCAACTGGTCCAATGACCAACCTGGCCGCTGCCATTGAAAAGGACCCTGAGATCACCCACCTGATTGGCAATGTCACCTTCATGGGTGGTGCGCTGACGGTTGAAGGAAACGTTACCGACGTTGCCGAAGCCAACATCAACCAGGATGCGAAGGCGGCCAACACCGTTTTATCCAGTGACCTGCCACAGACGATGGTCGGCCTGGACGTTACCCTGCGGACGCTGCTGACGAAGAAGGAAACGCAAAAGTGGCGTGACCTCGGCACCAAGGCCGGCAAGGCTTACGCCGACATCACCGACTTCTACATCGATGCCTACTACAACCTCGACATCGACAAAAATGGTTGTGCCCTGCACGACCCACTGGCAGTTGGTGTCGCCCTCGACCCATCATTTGTTTCCACCATTGCCCTTCACATGAAGGTTAACTACGGTGATAAGAATTACGGGCGGACGATCGGTGACAACAGCCGCTTGAACGACCCGAACCCGAACGTCAACGTGGCAGTTAACGTTGATAAAGACCGTTACCTCAAGCAGTTCATGGAATACCTGACTGGACTGTTTGAAAAGCATTAGTCCACAACACAGTCAACCACGCGGAATGCAGCAACTGCATTCCGCTTTTTTATACCAGGCGGGCAACAATTGCCGCAGCTTTGCAAAATAAGTTATAATGTGACGCGAACACGGAGGAGATCATGGAAAACCTAACAACCATTTTATATTTACTGGTGGCCGTCTTATGCGCCAACATTATTCATGCACTGTACCCCAAGATTCCCCTGGCACTTTACCAGATTGCCGCCGGGGCACTACTGATTTTGTCACCAGTCCACCCCAGCAACATTGAACTGGACCCCGAGATCTTTATGATGCTGATCATCGGGCCCCTGCTGTTCAATGACGGGCAAAAACAGTCGATTCAAAAGCTTACTTCCCACTTACGGTCAATCTGGTCGATGGCCATTCTCTTAGCAATTGTTACCGTCGGCGTCATTGGCGTCGGCCTGCGTTTCGGGATGCCGCATAAGTTTTCCCTCCCGGCAGCCTTCATGCTGGCAGCGATCGTGACCCCGACCGACGCCGTTGCCGTTAAGTCGCTGACCACCACCGTCTCCATGCCGGAAAATGTCAACGAGGTGCTGGAATACGAATCACTTTTTAATGACG
>NZ_CAKPXS010000011.1 GCF_934202235.1 uncultured Limosilactobacillus sp.
GACCCCAGTAGAATACCGAAATCATGCCTTAGCAGCTTAATTGTCTAATTTTGTCTAACTTTTTTATTGCACTTCACTCTCGACGGTTTTTTCTGTTCTTAGTTAATAGTACGGCAGTGTTCATCGATCAGGGTTGAGGGGTGAGCCCGCCACTTATTTCTGGCGCTGTGCGGCCACAGTCTCAACAAAATGGTCGTAGGAATCTTGCTCGTTAGTTGGCTCAATCCGCACATCCTTGGCAGTAAAGCGGGCTGACTTCAGTAATTTTTCATCAACCGTTACGTGAGCCGTCACCGTCGCGTTACCGATCAGCTCGACCCAGTAGCGGTGGTGATCATGGTGAACGATCGTTTTAACCATTCCGCCAGGGTTAAAGACCTTAATCGGAGTATCGAAGTGACCAACATCAGGATGAGTGAGAACTAAGGCCAGCGAAGTGGCTGACATCCCTGTTCCGCAGGCATTGGTGAAGCCCACGCCCCGTTCAAAGGTGCGGACGAAGAGCTGACTGTCACCATCGATGTGGGCGAAGTTGACGTTAACTCCCTCTGGGAAGTACGGGTTAGCACCGTTGAGGAAAGTACCCAGCTGGCCCAAGGTCGACCCGTTTTGGACCTCTTCAGAAACAAAGGAGATGAGGTGGGGATTAGGAATAGAGAGCGCGGTGAAATGCAGCCGGGGCGCCAGCTCTGGTACCGCCGTGGCTAGCAGTCGCTGGTGACCTAAGTTGGTAAATGGTAATGATTCAGCCGTGAAACTAACTGGTGAAATTTCAACGGCAAATGCCGGAACGCCAGGCGCTAATTCTGGTTGACGGCGAACGCGGAGGTCGACTTTGGCTGTCTGAACAACGAATTCATCTTCACCGTATTTGTCACTCAGGTAACGACTAACGGTACGCAAACCGTTACCACACATTGACGCCCTACTACCATCGGCATTGACCACCTGCATGCGGCCGCGAACCCCCTTATGGGTCCCGTGGTCGACCACTAGTAGCCCGTCGGCCCCACCCAGAATGTGATGATTTTCATCACATAACTGGATTGCGAGGGCGGTTAATTGCTCGTCATTAAGGGGACTGGTCAGTTCGTCTTGGTCCAGGATAAAGAACTGGTTCATTGAGCCATGAACCTTCAATAATTCAGCCATTAATCTTCCTCCTTGTTAAAAAATTCATGGTAAATGCTGCGAACCGCCTGGTCAGCATCAGCCCGCCGAGTCCCAATCATAATGGAAATCTGTGAAGCGCCCTGGTTGACCATCGTCAAGGAAAGGCCATCGTTAGCGACGGCAGTGGCAATCCGTTCCATTGTTCCGACGCGGTGAACCATTCCTTCACCAACTACCATAATAATGGCGTAGTCGTCAATCCACTCTAGCCGGTCGGGATCGATTTCGTACTGGATTTCGTTACAGAATTGGTCGATTACTGCGTCGGTTAGTTTGTCACGGTCAAAGATAATCGTGATGTCATCGATTCCTGAGGGCATGTGCTCGTAGGAAACACCATACTTGGCGAGAATCTGTAAAATCGAGAAGGTGAAACCCGCTTGCTTGTTCATCAGGTACTTATGTAGGTAGAGGGCCGAAAAGTGCTTAGCACTGGCAACCCCGGTAACCACGTGGGTGGCGGTAAAGCCAGTTTCTGGAACAATCATGGTGCCTGGTGCCGTTGGGTTATTAGTGTTCTTGACGTTGACCGGGATTTGACCCTCAATGGCTGGAATGAGAGCTTCGTCGTGGAAGACTGAGAAACCAGCGTATGAGAGTTCCCGCATTTCCCGGTAGGTCATCCGGTGAATTGCCTGGGGGTGTTCAACCACGTGCGGGTTAGCGGAATAGATAGCATCAACATCGGTGAAGTTTTCATAAATCCGCGCATTTAGCCCCTTGGCCAGCATGGCGCCAGTAATATCTGAACCGCCCCGTGAGAAGGTAGCAATGTGACCGGTGGGGGTGAACCCAAAGAAACCAGGGAAAATCAACCGTTCATCATCACCAACGTGAAGGTGGGAAAGGTTCTTATAGGTAATTGGCGAAATGGTGGCATTATTCGGGGTCCCGCTGACAACGATGCCCGCAGCCAGCGGGTCGACGTACCGCGCCGGCAGTCCCAAGTGGTTGAGAACCTTTGCCATCAACTGAGCATTGAGCCGTTCACCATGGGCCTTAAAGGCTGCCATGAGGTAGTTGTTATCCGGGTAATCACCGTGAGGCAGGTTGGTCAGCGCTTCTTTAATGGGCGCCAGGCTATTTGCTGACAGACCAAAGAAGTCCCCGATCTGCTGGTAACGGTCAAAAATCGCGGTGATGGTCTGGTCGACAGGTTTGTCGGCAATCACCTCGTTTGCGTATTGGATCAGCAAGTCAGTGACTTTGCGGTCGGCAGAGTTACGCTTCCCGGGAGCAGAGGTTACAACTACCCACCGTTCCGGGTCGGCCTTAATGATGTTGATTGCTTTGGTAAAAGCCTCCCCATCAGCTAGTGAACTGCCGCCAAACTTTACGACCTTCATAAAATATCCTCCTTTATTAAGCGAATTCCGGGTGGAATTCGTCTTTTTAAGTTACTAAGGATTCTATCATTTTCTGAACTGATCGCAACCCTAAAATGAGAAATTAAACCGAATAACGCCGCTGATTATCATATTAAAATGAGAAAATTATTAAAAATGACTTGACGCACTCGCTGGGAATCTTTACACTAATTAGAAATTAAGGAAGAAAGAAGGTCTGTTAAAGATGAATGCACAGCTGCAACCATCACAGGTGAATGAAGCTGGCCACATGGCAATTGGCGGGGTTGATACCCTGAAATTGGCTGACCAGTACCACACCCCATTGATGGTCTACGACGTCGATCAAATTACCGGACAGGTGGCCAGGTTCAAAAAAGTCTTTGAAGAAAACAATGTTGACTACGTTGTGAGTTACGCGAGCAAGGCACTGGCAATCAAAGCAATTTACCAATTGCTTAAACCGGCAGGTGACCACGTTCACGCTGATGTCGTTTCTGCGGGAGAAATGGCGACGGCTTTTCAAGCTGGGTTTCCGGCTGCGCGTTTAACTTTTCACGGCAATAATAAATCCAAGCAGGAATTGGTGATGGCGGTTGATCATCACGTCGGGATGATTGTCCTGGATAACTTCCACGAAATTGACCTGCTGACAGCAGTGCTAGAGGAACGTGATGCGACCGCTCGCGTCATGTTACGAATTACCCCGGGAATCAGTGCCCACACCCACCAATACACGGCAACTGGCCAAGTCGACAGCAAGTTTGGCTTTGACCTGGACTCAGGGCAAGCTGACCAGGCACTCCAGCAAGTCCTCGCTAATCCACGAATGGACCTGTGCGGTGTTCATGCCCACATTGGCTCACAGATTTTTGAACTGAATGGTTTTGAGATGGCGGCCGCAAAACTGATGGCGGTTGTCGACCACTGGCGGCAAGACTACTGTTATCTGGCTTCCATTATTAACGTCGGTGGTGGTTTTGGGATCCGCTATGTCAGCGCCGACCATCCCCTGAAACCAGAAGAATTTGTTGACGCGATTGTCAAAACCGTTAAAAAGGAAGCTGCTCGTCGTCACTTACCGCTTCCGGCAATCTGGATTGAACCGGGACGTTCGATTGTCGGACCAGCTGGTTACACCCTCTACACGGTTGGCTCACGCAAGGATATTCCGGGGTTGGAACCGTACGTCAGTGTTGACGGGGGGATGGGCGATAACATTCGTCCCGCACTTTATCAGGCAAAATACGAAACGGTGTTTGCTGCTGATCCAACGCAAAAAGCGGCTGAACATGTGCGGTTGGCAGGGAAGTACTGTGAATCAGGTGATATCTTGGCTGACGATGTACCGCTGCCAAAAACTAAAGCAGGGGACATCCTAGTGATGCTGGATACCGGCGCTTACGGCTACACGATGGCTTCCAATTATAACCGTAACCCCCGACCAGCAATTGTATTCGTTAAAAACGGTCATTCCCAATTGGTTGTCAAGCGGGAAACGCTTGCTGACCTGGTCGCACTCGACCAGTCTTATACGCTGGAATGATGAAAGGAAATGGTGACTAACAATGACGCAAATGGATGCTCAATCAATAATTAATTACATCGCAAACGCTAAGAAGGCGACCCCGGTTAAAGCCTACGTTAAGGGTGAACTGGCGGGACTGAAATATCCTGACGGTATCGAGGCCTTTGTTGAAGAACATAGCGGGGTGCTTTTTGGTGACTGGGCAGTGATGAAACCATTTTTGGACCAACACCAGGAACAACTAACAGGCGTCCGCGTGGAAAATGACCGTCGCAATTCAGCAGTTCCTCTTTTGGACCTGAAAGACGTGAATGCGCGAATTGAGCCGGGTGCGACTATTCGTAACCAAGTAGAGATTGGCAACAATGCGGTTATTATGATGGGTGCCACGATTAACATTGGCGCAGTGATTGGTGACGATTCAATGATTGATATGGGGGTCGTGATGGGCGGCCGGGCCATCGTTGGTAAGCATTGCCATATCGGTGCTGGTGCCGTCCTTGCGGGGGTGGTTGAACCAGCCTCTGCTCAGCCAGTGCGGATTGATGATAACGTGTTGGTTGGTGCCAACGCCGTCGTAATTGAAGGTGTGCACGTTGGTGAAGGAGCAGTTGTGGCTGCTGGTGCCGTGGTGACCCAAGATGTGGCCCCGCACACAGTGGTCGCGGGAGTTCCGGCCCGGTTTATCAAAAAGGTCGATGAGAAGACCACTGGCAAAACCGCACTGGAAGACTCCTTAAGAAAGTTGTGATGGTATGACGTTAAGCAATGACGAACTAATCCACATTCGCCGCCACCTCCACCAGATTCCCGAATTGGCACTCCACGAGCGGGAAACCCACGCCTACTTGAAGCAGGTAATTAGCGGTTTTAACCAGCAGTACTTGACCATTCGCGAGATGCCGGAATTGCCGACTGCCTTGATGGTGCTGGTCGCCGGCAAGGCGCCGCGGCGGACGATTGGCTACCGGACGGATATCGATGCCCTGCCGGTGACTGAGAAGACGGGGTTACCATTTTCTTCCCAGCACCCGGGGGTGATGCACGCTTGTGGTCACGACATTCACATGACAGTTGCCCTCGGGGTTCTCGCTTATTTCAGTGACCACCAGCCGGTTGATAACCTCTTATTCTTCTTCCAACCAGCCGAAGAAGCGGAGTACGGTGGGAAGCGGGCTTACGAGTTAGGTCTCTTTAATGACCAGTGGAAGCCTGACGAGTTCTATGGCCTCCACGATAATCCGCACTTGCCAGCAGGAGCAATTGGTTGTCGGATGGGCACCCTCTTTGCCGGGACGACCGAAGTGAATATCGACCTTATCGGCAAAGGAGGGCATGCTGCTTACCCCCAGCAGGCTAACGATACGGTTGTCGCTGCTGCTAGTCTGATTATGCAAGTCCAGACAATCATTTCGCGGAGTATTGACCCCATTGCTAGTGGGGTGATTACCCTTGGCAAAGTGGAAGCGGGAACGATTCGCAATGTGATCGCTGGTCACGCCCGCATTGAAGGGACAATCCGCGGACTGACTCAGCAAATGATTGAAAAAATTGACCAGCGCTTACGGGAAGTTTGTGATGGGACTGCTGCCAGCTTTGGTTGCCAGGTTAAGTTGGAACTCAACCAGGGTGGTTACTGGCCCGTAGAAAACAACCCGGCTTTAACCAAACACTTCATCAAGTATATGAAACAGGCGTCATCAGTAGACTTTGTCGAAACGCCGCCGGCAATGACCGGGGAAGACTTTGGCTTCCTGTTAGCCAAGTTTCCGGGAACAATGTTCTGGTTAGGGGTCGACGATGATTCGCAGCTCCACTCGGCCACACTGACACCGAAGGAAGAATCGATTAGCCGGGGTGTTGACGCCATCACCGGCTTCCTAGAGTACCGGATGCAGGAAAATTACGCTAATAATTAAGTAAAGAAGGACGATTAAAATGGTTGCACTAGAAGATGCTGACTTACTAACCGCCATCGTCACTCCGTTTAGCGATGACGGAACAATTAACTATAACGCTTTAACCAAGCTCACTAACTACCTGATTGAACACGGCAGTAATGGCTTTGTTATTGGGGGAACGACAGGTGAAACGCCAACGTTGACTCATGATGAGAAGTTGGCCTTATACAGCCACTTTGCCAAGATTGTTGATGGCCGGGTCCCGGTGATTGCGGGGACTGGCAGTAACAATACTGCGGAAACGCTAGCTTTCACCAACGAAGTGGCTGCCATCGACGGGATTGACTACGCGTTAGTCGTCGTTCCGCCCTATAACAAGCCGAACCAGCGAGGGATGGTCGCCCACTTCACAACGATTGCTGATGCTGCCCACATCCCGCTGGTAATGTACAATATTCCCGGGCGGACCGGCGTCAAGATGAACCAGGAAACGATCGTTCAGCTGTCGCACCACCAGAATATTGCGGCCGTTAAGCAGTGTGCATCACTGCCGGAGCTGGAGTATATCGTTGATCACAAGGCCGCTGACTTTTGTGTCTTCACTGGCGAGGATGCCCAGGCCCTGACGGCGGTGGCCCTCGGAGCTACCGGGGTGATTTCGGTAGCGTCACATTGCTACTGTGACCAGCTGCGGACCATGCTGGACGACTTGCATGCCGGGAAGGTAGCAGCGGCTGGGCAACTTCAACGGTGGTTAACGCCACGAATGGCGGCGCTATTTATGTTCCCGTCGCCATCGCCGGTGAAGGCGGTGTTGAACGCCCAGGGGTTTGCGACCGGTGGCTGTCGGTTACCAATCTTGACGCTTAATGATGAGGAAAAGCGCCAGCTGGAAACGGAGTTGTCACTGCCGAATGGGTCACTGGACAGTGGTCTGCCACTAAATTTGGGGGAATAATTATGACAAGAGTATTAGTTGCTGGCTTTACCGGTTCAATGGGCCGCCAGGTGGTGGACCTGGTGCGTTCACTGGACGGCTTTGAAATCAGTGCAGTGCTGGATCCTTCTGCTAAGTTAGAAGACTTAACCGCTGAGGGCTTATCTATCCACACGACGCTTTACCACGACGCGGTTGAAATTGATGGCCCGGTTGCTGATGTGTGGGTGGACTTTACCGTCCCAGCAGCGGTGTTTGCCAATGCCCAGGCAGCAATCAACAACGGAATTGTTCCGATTATCGGCACGACCGGCCTTAACGACCAGCAGGTTGCCTCACTAAAGGAGCTCGCTGCGCAAAAAGGGGTGGGCGGTTTGATTGCTCCCAACTTTGGGATGTCGGCGGTCCTCTTGATGAAATTTGCTCAGGAAGCAGCCGCCTACTTCCCCGATGTTGAAATCATCGAAATGCACCATGCTGATAAGGCAGATTCACCTTCGGGAACGGCGTTGGCCACTGCCAAGATGATCGATGAAAACCGGCCGGAGCACGAGAGCAGCCCTGACAAGGTTTCCACGCTTGCTCACGCTCGTGGCGGCGATTATCACGGCATTCACATTCACTCAGTCCGTCTCCCCGGATACGTGGCTCACGAACAGGTACTCTTCGGTGGTGCCGGCGAAGCATTGACGATTCGTCAGGATTCGTTTGACCGGCACTCCTTCATGAGTGGCGTGAAGGTGTCCTTGCAAAAGTACCAGCAGTTAGACCAGCTGGTCGTTGGCTTAGAAAATATTTTATAAGCACTGGAAAGGAGTCATTCAGATGCCAGAACTCGCAGCAGACCTGCACGACACGGTTAACCGTGATATCACCAAGATGAAGCCAAGCGCTATCCGGGCGTTTGACATGGAAGTCAGCCAAATCCCGGGCATCCTCAAACTGACGCTGGGTGAGCCGGACTTCAATACCCCCGAACTCGTTAAGGCAGCAGCGGTCGCGTCAATTAAGAATAACGACTCACACTACTCAACAACCCGGGGTAAACTGGAGTTACGGAAAGCAATTAGCGGGTACCTGAAACGGACCCGGGGGCTTGACTATTCAGTAGAAAACGAAATCGTGGTCACGATCGGGGCAACTGAGGCCCTGACGGCGACTGTTTTGGCACTGCTCAATCCTGGCGATAAGGTTATTATCCCGACACCAGTGTTCTCACTATACTTTCCAATTGTTGAACTGGCCGGGGCAACACCAGTACTGGTTGATACGAGTGCTGATGGTTTTGTTTTAACCCCAGAGCGACTGGAGGAAGAAATTAATCGTGTCGGTGATGGTGTGAAGGCCGTCATGCTCAACTACCCGACTAACCCGACGGGAAGAAATTATTCGGCGGGTCAACTTCAGGCGTTGGCTGACGTTATTGAGGCTCACCACCTGATGGTCATTGCCGATGAAATCTACCGGACGCTTACTTACGATGGTGTGAAACCAGCTTCCATCGCCACAATGATCCCGTCAAGAACTGTCATTATTGATGGGCTTTCCAAGTCCCACGCGATGACTGGGTACCGGCTTGGCTTTTTAGCCGGGCCAGCAGACTTTGTTGAACAGGCAAGCAAGGTTCACGGCTTCCTCGTGACAACCGCTACGGATGCCTCACAAGCAGCGGCCATTGAAGCTTTTAATCATGGCGATAACGACCCGGCCTCCTTCCGCGAGGCCTATAAGAAACGGCGGGACTATCTCCAAGGCGCCTTGGCTAACCTCGGCTTTGAGTTGGCAACACCAAACGGGGCTTTTTACATGTTTGTCAAGATTCCCAGCCAATATGGCAAAGACGACTGGCAATTTGGTCTCGATCTGGCTCACCAGGCCAAGGTCGGCATCATCCCCGGCAGTGCTTTTGGCCCTGGTGGTGAAGGCTACTTTAGGATTTCTTACGCGGCGTCGGATGCAGATTTGCACGAATTTATCAGCCGCTTGACGACTTTTATGGATAATTTACATTAAATAGGAGTGAAGAGATATGACAAAGCAATATAACGTTGCGATTCTGGGGGCTACTGGTGCTGTCGGAACGCGAATGATCGAGCAGTTACAGATGGAATTGGCCCATCTTCCGGTCAAGGGAATTAAGCTTCTTGCATCAAAGCGTTCTGCCGGTAAAGTTCTGGAATTCAACGGGCAGCCGGTAACGGTGGAAGAAGCGACTCCTGAGTCCTTCGACGGGGTGGACATCGTACTTTCGTCAGCCGGCGGTTCAGTCTCAAAGAAGCTCTTGCCAGAAGCCGTTAAGCGCGGGGCAGTGTGTGTTGACAACACGAGTGCCTTCCGCATGGAGCCGGACGTTCCACTAGTTGTCCCAGAAGTGAACCCGCAGGAGTTAGCAAACCACCACGGTATTATCGCCAACCCCAACTGTTCAACTATTCAGATGGTGATGGCGCTCAAGCCAATTTATGATCACTTTGGTTTAAACCAGGTCATTGTGTCGACCTACCAGGCGGCTGGCGGGGCCGGGCAAAGTGCCATTGATGAACTGCTGACCGAAAGCCAGGATTATATCAATGGCGAGGACATGCAAAAGGACGCCAAGATTTTGCCAACCAAGGGCGACAAGAAGCATTATCCACTTGCTTTCAACCTTTTGCCGCAAATTGATGTTCTCGAAGATTCTGGTTATTCCCATGAAGAGTGGAAGATGATCCACGAAACAAAGAAGATCTTATTGAACGACATGGATTCGTCAGACATTAAGGTCACTGCTACTTGTGTCCGCGTGCCAGTGCCAATTTCTCACGGGGAAAGTGTCTACGTCACGGTTGATGACCACGATGCCACTGCTGACGACATCAAGCGCGTTGTTGCCGACTTCCCAGGGGTTGTTTTACAAGATGATATTAAGCACCAGCTTTATCCGCAGCCATTGACCGCTACCGGGAAGCGAGAAACATTTGTCGGCCGGATCCGCCCGGACTACGAAAACCCGGGGGCATTCAACATGTGGATCGTGGCTGATGACTTACTCAAGGGTGCGGCCTGGAATACGGTTGAAAATGCAGAAACGATGGTTGAACAAGGATTAATTTAAACTTGCAAAACGGTAAGCGATCATGACTTGCCGTTTTTTTGTGTCAGAAGCTGTTGCCTCCTTGATAATCAGGTATACTAAAGAAAAGGGGGAAATGAAGCGTGGATGAACATCATTTGTCAAAACGACTTAGCCGGGTGGCTGCCTATGTTCCTGAACATAGCCGGGTGGCCGACATTGGTGCCGACCATGCCTACCTGGCAGCGGCGCTGGTGTTGAACGGGCAGAGCAATTACGTGGTTGCTGGTGAGGTCGTCCGGGGCCCGTACGAAAACGCCCAGGCGGAAGTCACTGCCCAGGGCTTGGATAAGCAAATTCAGGTCCGCCTGGCTGATGGGCTTGACGCCATTGAAGCAGGCGACCAGGTGGAGACGGTTACCATTGCTGGGATGGGTGGTAGCCTGATTGCTGAGATTCTCGAACGCGGTCAGGACAAACTTGCTGGGATTAAGCGCTTAGTTCTCCAACCAAATGTCGGCGAAGAACGGTTACGGCGGTGGCTGGTTAACCACCGTTTTCAGATTAATGCCGAAGAGATTTTGGAAGAAGACGGGCACGTCTACGAAATTATCGTGGCTGAACCAACAATGATCCCGATTCAATACGATGAACGTGAACTAGTCTTTGGACCATTATTGATTGAAAAACAGGGACCGATTTTTCGGCGAAAGTGGGAAGAGGTTCGCGAACGTGAAGCGGCTGCCCTTGCGCAGATGAAAACGGCCAGCCAGCCGCCAGCGGATAAAATTGCGCACTTTCGTCACCGGTTAGCATTGATTGGGGAGGTGTTAGGATGACAACCGGATTAGAGCTGATTTCGCGCTTTGAACGTTTCGCATCACCCAAGTTGGCCGAGTCGTGGGATCACGTTGGCCTGCAAGTCGGCGACCCCAGCAGGCCGATTCACCGCTTGATGACGACGCTTGATGTTCGCCCCGCTGTCGTGGCAGAAGCCATTGATAAGCAAGTGGACTTCATTTTTGCCCATCACCCGGTGATGTTTCATCCCGCAGTGAACCTGGATGTGCGTGACCCGCAGAACCAAATGTACGCGGACTTACTGGCCCACCACATTACCGTCTATGCTGCCCATACTAACTTGGATACTGCTAATGGCGGGATGAATGACTGGTTAGCACAACAGTTGCAGCTGCAGTCCACGGTCCCACTGGTTGACGCCGGCACGGATCCGGTTTCGGGGCAAGAAGTTGGGATGGGCCGGGTTGGTGAGCTTGCGACTGCCCTCAGTGTCGACGACTTTGTCCAGTACTGTTTACGGGTCTTTGAACTACCGGCAGCGCGGTTGATCATCAACCCGCTTGATCGTGGCCGGCAAATTAAACGGGTTGCGGTCCTCGGCGGCAGTGGCAGTGAATTTTATCAACAAGCCACGGCTGCTAGTGCCGATGCCTACGTGACGGGGGATGTGACCTACCACACGGCTCATGATATTCAGGCCCACCACCTGGTGGTCCTCGATGCTGGTCACCACATTGAAGTGGTTGCCGTTCATGGCTTAGCAGAATTAATCAAGCAGTGGTCCCACCAGGAAGGTTGGGAGCTAACTGTCTGTGAATCAGCGGTTAATACCGAACCGTTTACTTTTGTTCGTCAGCATTAAAATGAGGTGAGAAGATGTCAGAAAAGTTTGAAAATTTGTTACCACGGTTTCTAAAGTACGTGAAGGTGGAAACGCGTTCTAATCCTGATAGTGAGACGATCCCGTCTTCGCCAAAAGAGACGGCGTTTTTAAAGCAGTTGGCAGAAGAATTAACAACCCTTGGTGCCGAAAATGTCCATCTCAATCCCCAGAATTCCTACCTGGTAGCCACGATCCCCAGCAACGTCGACCATCAAGTACCAGTCATCGGCTTCCTGGCGCACGTCGACACCGCGGACTTTAATGCGAAGAATGTCCGCCCACAGGTAGTGGAAAACTACGACGGCCATTCGCCAATTACGCTTGGTGATGGGACTTACCAGCTCGACCCGCAAGAATTCCCGGCATTGAAGAATTATGCGGGGCAAACCTTGGTAACGACGGACGGGACAACCCTCCTCGGCGCCGATGATAAGTCAGGGGTTGCTGAAATCATGACAATGGCAGAGTACCTGCTAGCTCATCCGGAAGTCAAACACGGTGAGCTTCGCTTGGGCTTTAGTCCGGATGAAGAAATCGGCACAGGTGCTGACCACTTCGATACGGATGATTTTGCGGCAGACTTTGCTTACACCGTCGATGGTGGGCCGCTGGGCGAACTGGAGTATGAGACCTTTAACGCTGCTGAGGCGAAGTTAACGATCAGCGGCAAAAACGTTCACACGGCGGTGGCCAAGGGGACGATGATTAACGCTATTCAGCTGGGAATTGACTTCCATAACTTGCTACCCGAACATGACCGGGCGGAGAAGACAGCGGGGCGCGAAGGCTTCTTCCACCTCTACCAGTTTGATGGCGGCGTTGATGAAGTGACGATGACTTATTTGATTCGTGATCATGACCGCCAAAAGTTTGAATCGCGTAAGGCCTTGATGAAGCAGTTAGCTCAGCAGATCAACGACCACTATGACCAGCCACGCATTCACCTGACGATCACCGACCAGTATTACAACATGCGCGAAGTCTTAGCTAAGCACATGGATGTCGTGAACCTGGCCAAGCAGGCAATGACTGACCTGGATATTAAGCCGGTCATTTACCCGGTTCGTGGTGGGACTGACGGGTCGACGATCAGTTTCATGGGCTTGCCAACACCAAACCTCTTTGCCGGTGGGGAAAACATGCACTCCCGTTTTGAATATGTTTCCTTGCAGACGATGGAGAAGGCATTAGAAGTGCTGTTAAAGATTGTGCAGTTAAATGCGGCTAAGAATTAGGCAACGACTGACAACTAAAAAAAGAGCTCCCGATAATTAATCGGAAGCTTTTTTGGTGTGTTGATAATGTCTTACTGGTGTGGGTTAGCATGAGTGCTAATGTAGCTCATCCCGTTCACCATAATTAGGCCGGCCACCATTGCAACCAAGCCATCGGTAACATAATCAGCCTTCATCAGTTGCAGTTGACTGGTAATATAAGCCAGTACCAGGCCAATGACAAAGGCCCAAATAGCAATGACGATGTTTTTAACAAGCCACTTCATAGTTTCAACTCCTCATTTATAACAGCTTTATTCTAACATAAGAAATAGCGGATTAACAATGGGGAAATCGCTTTCGACGCTGTTAAGTGGTTTTGTGATAAACTTAGCACATAATACTGACGAAAGGAGCAGACACAATGCCAGTGGTTCCACTAGACACCGCCAGTTCGTATTCACTACTGGACGGGATTATCACGCCAACTAAGCTGGTCACTGCGGCGAAGGAGCGCGGGTACACAGCAATGGTGATGGCAGATCACGGGGTAATGTACGGGACTGTTGAGTTTTACCGGGCCGCCTTGGCAGCCGGGATCAAGCCTTTATTGGCCTTACGGTTAGATCTGGCCATTGGGGATGCTGGCAACAACGTTTTACCGGTCGTTTTTGTTGCCGAAAATTTGACTGGCTACCAGCACTTAATGATTCTGTCATCCATGAAACAGACGCAGGAAGCCGGGCGGCAGCACCCGTTGACCGTTAATGAAATAAAAGCATACTTGTCAGACCTGTTCACAGTGGTCCTGCCCACTGACAACGTCGGCTTAGCTGCTGGTAATGCTGGTTCGGTGGATATGTTGGCCGGCCTGCGGCAGGTAGTCAATGGCCGTCACCTGCTAATGGGCATCACCCCGCAATTATCTGACGTGTTACGGACGACGATCACCCAGCTTGCTCGCAACTACCAGATGCCACTTGTCGCTGCAACATCAGTCCGCTACCTGGATCCGCAGGACCGCTTCGCTTACCAAACGGTTCATCACATTGCAAACAATACTGCGATCGCAAACCCCCTTGAAGAAGCTAACAAGCAAGGGAACTGTTTTTTACCGGCTGCCAAGCAGCTAGTTGCCGACTATCAGCAGGCAGGGCTGAGCGAGGCATTGACTAAATGCGAGGAACTCGTTGCTGATTGCCGGGTTGAACTTCAATTTCAACCACCAGTCCTTCCTCAATTTCCGACCCCTCACGGGATGGACTCGCCAACCTACCTTCGTCAACTGTGTTTAGCAGGGTTGAAGAAACGCCAATTGACATCGCAAGGCGATTTGCGGCCTTATCAGCAGCGCCTCGACCATGAATTGACAATTATTCACCAGTTAGGTTTTGATGACTATTTTCTCATCGTTCATGACGTGATGGCTTATACCAAAAAGCACGGGATTTTTACCGATGCCGGTCGTGGTTCGGCCGCTGGTTCGCTGGTGGCATATGTGTTGGGAATTACCGAAGTTGACCCCTTGCGCTTCAACTTGTTGTTTGAACGGTTCTTGAATCCCGAACGGAAGCAAATGCCGGACATTGACTTGGACCTTCCTGATGATCGACGGATGGAGGTCCTCCAATACCTTCACCAGAAGTATGGGCACCGCCGAGTTGCCCAAATCATCACTTTTGGTACGCTTGGTGCCAAACAAGTGGTTCGCGACGTGGCGCGGGTCTTGGGGTATGCCAAGTACGAGATTGCGGATTTGGCTTCACAGGTCCCCGCTGGCGCGGTTGATTTTACTGACGCCCTCCGCCAGTCGCCACAGTTGCAAGCAGCGGTTAGCGGCTCGCCACTAGGGAAGCTGCTAGGCAAAGTTGCCAGTCAATTAAGCGGCCTGCCGCGACAGACATCCGTCCATGCGGCCGGGGTGGTTTTAGCTGCCTCGCCGCTGCATTCAATCGTTCCACTGGCCGCGGGAAACGACGGGCTGCTAGTGACCCAGTATGCGAAGGAGACCGTTGAGCGGGTGGGACTATTGAAGATGGACTTCCTGGGACTGCGTAACTTAACCATCCTGGCGCGGGCGGTAACTGACGTCCACCATGATGACCCGGCATTAGCGATCCACGACATCAACTTGGATGACCCCGCAACACTCCAATTATTTCAACAAGGGCAAACTACTGGTATTTTTCAGTTTGAGTCGGCTGGTATTCGGCAAACACTGGTTGACCTGCACCCGGAAAAATTTGCAGATATCGTCGCCGTCGATGCCCTTTACCGGCCGGGTCCCCTTGATAATATTCCCCACTATATTGCCCGTAAACACGGGCAAGAACCTTACCAACTCCCCGCGTCTTCACTAAAACCCATTTTAGGACCGACTTACGGGATCTTGGTCTACCAGGAGCAGGTCATGCAGTTGGCGGCCGCAATGGCTGGCTTTAGTCTCGGGCAGGCCGATATCTTGCGGCGGGCAATGAGTAAAAAGAAGAAGGCCGTCATGGAAAAAATGCGGCGACAATTTATTAACGGCGCTCTGCAGCGGGGATATAGCAGGTCAGTGGCAGTGGCCACCTTTGACTATATTGACCAGTTTGCTAATTATGGTTTTAACCATTCGCACGCCGTTGCCTATACCAAGTTTGCTTTTGAACTTGCTTACCTGAAAGTCCATTTTGCCCCGCAGTTTTATAATGCCCTGTTAAGCAAGGCAGCTTCCGTCAATAAGCTTCGTCAGTACGTTCGTTCGGCACAGCGGCGGGGGGTCAAGGTCAATGGCCCCCACGTCAATTTCAGCCAGGTGGAGTTTAGCCGCCACGGGAATACCCTTTACTTCGGCTTGGCGCAAATTAAGGGAATGCGTCACGACTTTGCTAAGACCATTGTTCAAGAACGAGCAGCAAATGGTCCCTTTGCTGACCTTCCTAGCTTTTTGAGCCGGTTGAGCAAAGAGGGGAGTGTTCCGTCAGCAAGTGTCGAAGCGCTGATCAAGGCGGGGGCGTTTGACCACCTGAAGTATAATCGGCAGCAGATGGTCAGGTCACTGCCAGACCTGCTGAACGAAGAGAGTGGGCAGGGCCGGATTAACCTGGGACAGCTAGGGTTGGGCAGTGATTTTGAAACAACCTTGCCCGCTAGTCCGGAGTACCCACTCATTATCAGGCTGGGATTTGAAAAGGAGCTGTTGGGCTTGAACCTTTCAGGACACCCGACGACGCCTTACCAGCGGCTGGCAGTCAAACTTCATGCTAGCCAGGTAGCAGATATTCATCCTGGTCAAGTGGCAACCTTGGTCCTTTTTATCTCCCGGATGCGCCAGGTCTCAACCCGCCGTGAGCAGCGGCAAATGGCTTTTCTGACCGCTAGTGATACCAGTGGTTCTTTGGAAGTGACAGTCTTTCCTCAGCAGTTTGCCAAGTACCAGGACATTTTAAGAGAAGGAACGGTCCTGGTAGTGGACGGGAAGGTGGAAAGCCGCAACGGGCGGATTCAGTTAATCGCTAACCGCATCGCCGCGGCCAACCGGATGAATGGTCAACTAGTTTCCAGCGCTGCCCAGCGGTGGGTGATCAAGGTGATCGACGGTAAATCAGTTAGCGCGGTGAACGATATTTTGACGACCATTGCCAAGCACCACGCCGGTGATTGTCCGGTAGTTGTTTACTATGCCGCAAACGGTAAAACGTACCGGCAGCCACCGGCACAAAACCTCAGCGCTGATGAGGAGGTTCGCAACAAATTGGCCGACCAATTTGGTAACAAAAACGTCTTCTTACAGCAGCAGTCTAACCATAAATAAATCGTTAATTAATAAAAGCGCTTCCACCGATTTTGGGGCGGACATCGCTGATAATTAGTGTTAAGATAGCAGTGTAATTGACGGTTTGCTACCGTCCGATTGATACAATCAAAGGAGAGATGTCGATTATGAAAAAGACAAAGATTGTCAGCACTCTGGGACCAGCAAGTACTGATGTGGACACGATCGTTAAGTTAATTAACGCCGGGGCCAACATCTTCCGTTTTAACTTCTCGCATGGTGATCACCCTGAACACCTAGGACGACTGAAGAACGTCCACAAGGCCGAAGAAATTACCGGTAAGAAGGTCGGCATTATGCTTGACACTAAGGGTGCCGAAATTCGGACGACCGTTCAAAAAGACGGGAAGATCGAATTCCACACTGGTGATAAGCTGCGGATTTCCATGGATGATTCCCTGGAAGGAACCAAGGATAAGATTGCTGTTACTTACCCCGGATTGTACGATGACACTCACGTTGGTGGTCACGTCCTGGTTGACGATGGTTTGCTCGATTTCAAGATCGTTGAAAAGGACGATGCTAATAAGGAATTGGTAACGGTTGCCGAAAACGATGGGGTAATGGGCTCCCGCAAGGGGGTTAACGCTCCTGGTGTTTCCATTAACCTCCCGGGGATTACCGAGAAGGACAGCAGCGATATCCGCTTTGGCTGTGATCATGGTATTAACTTTATTTCCGCATCATTTGTTCGTAAGCCCCAGGATGTTTTGGATATCCGGGCGCTGCTAAAGGAAAAGCACATGGAAGATGTTCAAATCTTCCCGAAGATTGAATCCCAAGAAGGGATTGATAACTTTGACGAAATCATCAAGGTTTCTGATGGGCTGATGGTTGCTCGTGGTGATATGGGTGTTGAAATTCCGGCTGAAAATGTGCCGCTGGTTCAAAAGACCCTGATCCGCAAGTGCAACATGCTGGGCAAGCCGGTTATCACCGCTACCCAGATGCTGGACTCCATGCAGGAAAACCCACGGCCAACACGTGCCGAAGTTTCTGACGTGGCTAACGCCATCTTTGACGGGACGGATGCCACGATGCTGTCAGGTGAAAGTGCTAACGGTGAATACCCGGTTGAATCAGTTGCAACGATGAACCGGATTGACATCAAGGCTGAAAACCACCTGAGCGACTTTGGCACTGAAACTTTTGACTTTGATAAGTCAGACGTTACCGAAACGATTGGTTCTGCTGTTGCTCGTGCTGCGAAGGACCTTAACATTCACACCATTGTTGCCGCTACTGCTTCTGGTTACACGGCACGGATGATTTCCAAGTATCGGCCAAATGCAGATATCTTAGCTTTGACCTTTGACGAACGGGTTCAACTGGGACTGACTGTTAACTGGGGTGTCCACCCGGTTCTGGTTCAACGGCCAGCTGATACTGATGATATGTTTGAAAAGGCCAGCCAAGTGGCTAAGGATGAAGGACTGGTTAAGACTGGCGACAAGATTATTGTCGTTGCTGGTTTGCCGGTTGGTAAGAAGGGGACTACTAACTTGATGCGGATTCAGGAAATCAAGTAGTTACCCGTTAAATCATTAAAAACGGCTGGGAAAATCCAGCCGTTTTCTTTTTGGTTGATTTGCCTGGGACGGTTATAATAAAACTAACTTGGGTACTTGCAGGCGATACCTAATCCAACATTGCCGTTGATGGAAAGGATTATCAATGAGAATTAATGTTTTGCAACACACGCCCAACGAGGGGCCGGGGACCATTGCTGATTGGGCACATGATCGGGGCCATGAAGTGTTTATTTATCACCCTTACCAATTCGGTGTTTTGCCGTCAGCTGCGCAAACGGGGATGTTGGTGATTCTTGGCGGGCCAATGAGTCCGAATGATAATGATGATTGGATTATCCAGGAACGACAGTTGATTAAGCAGTTGCTGGCTGCGCATCGGCCACTCTTTGGGGCCTGTTTTGGCGCGCAGCAGATTGCAAAGACGGCTGGTGCGGTTATCAAAGCGGCACCGCACAAGGAAGTCGGCTGGGCACCGGTTTACCGGCAAAATACTGCCATTCCGGAACTGCCGGTCCGGTTGACCGCCCTTCACTGGCACCAGGAGATGTTTGAACTGCCGAAAGGAGCGACGTTGCTGTTTAGTAGCGACTTAGTCAGAAACCAGGGATTCCTCTTAGGAGATAATGTGATTGGGCTTCAATTTCATTTGGAACCCAAAAACGATAATGTTCGCGAAATTGCAATCAACGATTGCCAATACCCGCTAAAGGCCAACGACCTTCACCAAACGGGTGAAGAAATCATCGCTCACGGCGTGCCAGCAGAAAATAAGCGGGCTGTTTACAGGATGCTGGACTTTATCAGCAATTCACAAGACTAGGAAATGAGCGGACCGAGCTGCGTTGCGGCCCGGTTTTCTTCTGCCCAGCTTCTTGGCATAGTCGGAGGAGACGTGTAAAATAAAGTAGTTTAGGAATGACTGAGGAGGACGGCTGATGAATCAAAAACTGGGGCGAGTTGTCGACGCCGTAATGATCGACGAAAACGAGAAATATTACTTTGTTCAACCATCACGAAACGGGCAAACTTACCGGTTATTGAAGGCGGAGAGCCCACAGGTCCTTCATATTGGTGGGTCAATCCGCGGTTTTGTTTACGAAAATGAAGATCACCAGCGGCAAATGACTTGCGAGCATATTCCGGCGGTGCGGGTGGATCATTATGCTTTTGGGACGGTCGTTGGTGTCCGCCGCAATCTCGGCGTCTTTGTCGACGTGGGGTTGACAAACAAGGATATTGCCGTTTCACTTGATGATTTGCCGGCGATGAAGACCCTTTGGCCACAAAAGGGCGACCGCTTGATGATTTCCTTGAAGGTGGACGATCACGACCGCCTCTGGGGCCAGTTAGCAACTCCCGACCTCTTTCAAGTAATTGCTCAAAAACCACAGCGCCAGCAAATGAACGCCGATGTGGAGGCGACAGTGACCCAGGTGAAATTAAATGGCACCCACGTCATTACTGATACTTATCAGCTGGGCTTTATTCACCCGAGCGAACGTGATGCCGAACCACGTTTAGGTCAGGTTTTACGGGCGCGGGTAATCGGTTTTTCCAACCATGGCGGGTTGAACCTGTCATTGAAGCCGCGGGGGTACCAGGCCATTGACGACGATTCACAAATGATCCTCGCGATGTTGCGCCATAGTGTCGAGGGGACGATGCCGTTGAGTGACAAGTCATCACCGGCCGACATCAAGGCGCTTCTCGGAATTTCCAAGGGCCAGTTTAAGCGGGCAGTGGGCCACCTGCTTAAGTCAAAGTTAATCAGCCAAAGTGATGGTCAGCTCCGGTTAATGAACAACCAGGAGGACCAGGAAGATGAGTAATGGCCAACCGCTGAAGGCCGCTTATGGCGATCAGTTGGGGGATTTTGCCAACTATTTGGCGGTTGAGCGCAACCTTTCCGCTAATACGGTTGAGGCTTACCGGTCGGATTTAAGCTTAGCAGCTGCTTATTGGCAGCAGCATGGCATCAGTGATTGGCAGCACGTTGACCGTTTTGCTGTTCTTTCGCTTTTGGCCAGCATGCAAAACCGTGGGCGGGCAGCGGAAACTGAATCGCGGATGGTTTCTTCACTGCGACAATTTTTCGCTTACCTTCTCCGGCGAAACTTGATTAGCGAAAATCCAATGAAGCTGGTTCAGTTACCCAAGGGGCGCCGCAAGCTGCCGACGGTTCTGAGTGAGGCAGAAGTTGGGCGCCTATTGGCGGTCCCTGATACCAGTACTCTACTTGGCATTCGTGACCGGGCAATGTGGGAATTAATGTACGCGACAGGTGTTCGGGTGAGCGAATTGGTTAACCTGACAATGGCCGAGCTTCACTTAGCTGTTGGGTTGATCCAGCCGCGAGGGAAGGGCGACAAGGAGCGCATTATCCCGGTTGGTGATATTGCCAGTGACTGGGTGCAACGCTACTTAACAGCAGTTCGCCCCAAATTATTGAAAAAGCAGCGTTCCACTGCTGTTTTCTTAAACGCTAACGGCCGCAAGTTGACCCGTCAAGGAGTATGGAAAAACTTAAAACGGGATGTAATTGCGGCTAACATCACCAAGGATGTGACCCCGCATACGCTTCGTCACTCATTTGCCACCCATTTGTTGGAACACGGCGCTGATTTGCGAGTTGTTCAGGAACTGTTGGGGCATGCAGATATTGCAACGACGCAGATCTATACCCACGTTTCGAGGAAGCGGCTGACCGCTGTTTATCAAAAATATCACCCACGCGCTTAGGATAATAATTAAGAGGTGTCAAAGATGTTAGTGAGGTACCATAAGGATTACCAAAAAATCGTCATGGGGTTATTGTCCTTTATCCCGTCATTGAATAATGTCAAGCGACTTCATGACGAGATTTTCTGGTCAACCGCTGATGACCAACCAATTTTCCTTTGGCAGACGCCAGACGGAGGCCATTTTATCGGTGTCGTCATTTTGGAAGTCAAGGACGATTATGTCCTGGTCCGACGCTTGTCATTTACCCCGAGTGAACGGACGGGCAGAAACATTTATTCACTGTTGGATGCTGTGGCGGCGCGCTATCCGGACAAACGGGTCGTCGGCACCTTGACTAACCAACCATTGATTACTAACTGGGAGAAGGAATTACATGAGCGACAAACCAGTCATCGTAGACCACCCGTTTCAGCCGACAATTAAACTGGAAGACTTTGAAGGACCATTAGACCTTCTCCTTCACCTGATCCGGCAAAACGAGATGGATATTCGGGATATCCAAATGGCACTGATTACCAGTCAGTACATGGATTACCTGGCCTCAATGAAGAAACACCGCCTGGAAGTTGCCGGTGATTATTTTGTGATGGCCGCGACCCTCATGCGCATCAAGAGTGAAATGTTACTGCCGGCACCGCCGGTGGAAGAAGAGCCGGAAATGGAACCGGAAGATCCACGACAGGAACTGGTAGAACAATTGTTGGAATACCAACGCTATAAGGATGCTGCGGCGAAGTTAAAGGACAAGGAAGAATTTCGTCAGCAGGAATTCAGTCGGGCCGCGATGGCAGTGCCGGAGCAAATGATTAGCGCCAAAGTGGCACCTGGCGTGAGTTTAAACCAGTTACAGACAGCCTTTGAAAAAGTTGTTAGGCGTCACAGTTTGAGCCAGCCAGTGGAAGAAACGGTCAGTCCCGAAAAGGTGACGGTGGAGGAGCGTCTCCAGGCGGTCACTCATCAGTTGCAGGCGGGTCCGCAACGCTTCATTGACTTGTTTGAGGATGATGTTAGTAGGGAGAACTTGGTGACCACTTTTATGGCTCTCCTTGAGTTATGCAAGCACGGGCGGGTCTTAGTGAGCCAGGCGAGTCCACTGGCCCCCTTAATTGTCCGCCTTCGTCCCAGGAAAGGAGCGCGTGATGGCAGAGCAAAGTAACTTAGCAGTCATTGAAGGGTTACTGTTTATCAGTGGCGACGAGGGGATCACCCTCAGTGACCTGGCAAAACTGACCGGCTTTATGCGTCCCGCCGTCTCAGCCTTATTGGAACGTTTAAAGAGGAAATATGAGGGCGATGCCGATTGCGCACTGGTCCTGCTAAAGTCTGGGAATACGTACCGGCTAGCTACCAAGAGCAGCCTGGCGCCAGTAATTAAGCACTACTTTGAAGTGCCACTGACGGTGCCGCTCACGAACGCCCTCCTGGAAGTATTGGCAATTGTAGCCTACAAGCAGCCAATTACCCGGGTTGAGATCGACGCCATTCGGGGTGTCCAAAGCTCTGGTTCACTCCAGAAACTGATTGTGCGTGGGCTGGTCACAACTAGTGGGCGGCTTGACGCTCCTGGCAGACCGTTTCAGTACGCTACGACGACCGCTTTCCTGGACTACTTTGGTCTGTCTTCGTTAAAGGAGCTGCCGCCACTAACTGAGCAGCTGACGACTGATGACCTCGACGGTGACATCTTTATGCGGGCACTGCAACGCAAGGAGCAACAACGACAACGGGAGGAAAAAAATGACACAGCAACGACTACAAAAGGTAATGGCTGAAGCGGGGGTGGCTTCACGTCGGCATAGCGAAAAAATTATTTTGGAAGGACGAGTGACCGTCAACGGTAAGCGGGTTACTACTCTCGGGACCAAAGTTGACGGTAATGACGTGGTAGCAGTCGATGGTGTGCCCTTACAAAAGGAGCAGCACGAGTACTTCCTGTTGAATAAGCCGCGGGGCGTTATTTCGTCAGCACATGATGAACATGGCCGGACAACAGTGGTTGACTTGCTAAAGCAGGAAGGTGTTAACGAACGGATTTACCCGGTCGGGAGACTGGATTATGACACGACCGGCGCCTTACTGCTGACTAACGATGGGGACCTGGCGAACAGACTAATGCACCCACGTTTTGAAATTGACAAAACCTACGTTGCCAAGGTTCGCGGGTTAGTCACTAATGATGATTTGCGAACATTGCGGCGCGGGGTCGAGGTTGATGGCAAAATGACCCGGGAAAGTCACCCGCGATTGGTAGAAACCAACCGGGCAAAGAAAACATGCCGGGTAAAGATTACAATTCATGAGGGGCGTTACCACCAGGTGAAAAAAATGTTTGAAGCAGTTGGTCATCCGGTGATCAAACTTCACCGGGAAAGTTACGGTTTTCTCGATTTAACCGGTTTGGCCAGTGGTAAGTTCCGTTCCTTACGGACTGCGGAAGTGCGCGCCCTTCGTGAGCTTTAAGCAGAGTGGTGAAAGCTAATGAGTACCATTAAAGATGTTGCCCGCCAAGCCGGCGTCTCGGTATCGACGGCTTCCCGGGCCCTTAACAATAATCCCCGCATTAGCGACGCGACCCGCCAACGTGTTCGCCAAGCTGCCGCCAAGTTGGGCTACCGTCTCAACTACGCTGCCAAAAACCTAACTAGTGGGAAGAGTAATATCGTTGGTCTGGTTTTTCCGGTCACCGAGGAAGGGGCCTTTGCCAATCCTTTCCACTTGGATTTAATGCGCGGAGTGGCCGCTAAACTTGCGCCCCACCATTACGAGATGGCAGTTGCTATTGGCCAGACAACGACAGAGCTGCTCGACCATGTTAAGTCGCTGGTGGAGAATGCCAACGTGACGAAATTGCTGGTCTTTTATTCCCTCAAAGATGACCCGGTGATTACTTACCTGCGACAACAAGAATTAGACTTTGTGATTATCGGCCAGGCAGGGCAGGCTGGTGACCGTTTTGTCGATAGTGATAACCGCCTTGCTGGTTATCAGGGGACGGCTGCGCTGATGAAGCAAAAAGGGGTTAACCGGCCCCTCTTTGTGGTGTCCGCTCAACATTGGCCCTATGAAGAGGAAAGACTGGCGGGTTATCGAGAGCAGATGGCCCGGCAAAAGTTACCAATCCAGGAAGCCACCGTTGACCAACCACTGGCTGCTGACCATTTTGATTCTTTAATTGCTAGCGACGATGTCAACTATCTGCACTTTGTGACAAGTCACCCCAAACTGGCCTCGTTACCCGCACTCTGTTTCAACAATTCGCGCTTACTGGGCATGATTATGCCAGGGGTGATGAAGGTGGACTTATTACCGCGGGCCATTGGCAGTGCGGCAGTCGAATTGCTTTTTGACCCTGCGACTAACCACCGCTTGGTCGACTTTCAAATTATTAACTGACAAGTACGATCAGGGCTTGCTACTGAGAAGGTGGCAAGCTTATTTTATTTAATTTTGTGCAAACGGTTGCACAAACGAAAATAATTTGTTATATTATTGTCAATCAAATGAACCGCTTTCAAAGGAGTGTGGATGATGACTAACAAAACAGGACAATCGTTCGGGTTGCCAGCGCTAAGTCGGCGCTTCATTTGGATGATGAATTTCGGTTTTCTGGGCGTCCAAACGGCCTTTACTCTGCAAAGTTCCCAAATGAGCCGGATCTTTCAAACGATCGGGGCCAACCCGAATAACCTCGGTTGGTTTTTCATTTTACCGCCACTGGCAGGGTTGGTTGTTCAACCGCTGGTCGGTTACTATTCTGACCGGACTTGGCTTCCTAAACTTGGCGGGCGGCGGCTGCCTTACCTCATTTTGGGGACAATCGTTGCCGTCATTGTCATGCTCTTGCTACCTAATTCGGGGAGCCTGGGCTTCGGTTATGGCTCCTTTGCTGCATTACTGTTCGGAGCGATTACTGTCGCACTGCTGGACTTGTCGTCGAACGTAGCAATGCAACCGTTCAAAATGATGGTTGGCGACATGGTTAACGACAACCAAAAGAGCTATGCTTACGGGATTCAAAGCTTCCTGTCAAACACCGGCGCGGTGCTGGCAGCAATCTTACCGTTCCTGTTTACCTACTTTGGAATCCGCAATACCGACCATAAAGGGGTTGTCCCAATGTCAGTCAAGGTGGCCTTTTATACCGGGGCGGCCCTGTTAGTCATCACTAGCCTCTTTACGATTAAAGAGGTTCACGAATATGACCCGCAGACGTATGCAAAGTATCACGGCATTTCCGAAGAGGATAATGAAGAGGGCGGCAACATGTTCAAGTTGCTGAAAAACGCCCCGAAGGCTTTTTGGACCGTCTCACTTGTCCAATTGTTCAGTTGGTTTGCTTTCCAGTACCTCTGGACTTATTCCGTCGGCGCCATCGCGAAGAACGTTTGGCAGACCACCAACGTGACTTCAGCTGGCTACCAGGCAGCTGGCAACTGGTATGGGGTCTTAGCAGCAGTGCAGTCAATCGCTGCGGTTATCTGGTCATACGTCTTAGCCAAGGTCCCTAA
Organism: uncultured Limosilactobacillus sp.; assembly: GCF_934202235.1. Lineage (GTDB taxonomy): Bacteria > Bacillota > Bacilli > Lactobacillales > Lactobacillaceae > Limosilactobacillus. Next base: position 25,435 of record NZ_CAKPXS010000011.1, read on the forward strand.
CAAGTATCACAAGCTTGGCTATGCCGGTAGTTTACTGATTGGTGCTGGTGGCTTCTTGTCGGTCTTCTTCGTCACTGATAAGTACCTGTTGATTTTGTCCTACGCCTTAGCGGGGGTTGCCTGGGCGGCAATGAACACCTACCCCTTGACAATTGTTACCAACGCCCTGAGTGGCAAGCACATGGGGACTTACCTCGGCCTGTTCAACGGTTCCATCTGTTTACCGCAAATTGTGGCCTCACTGCTGAGTTTTGCTTTATTCCCGGCGCTAGGTAATTCCCAGGCACACATGTTTTTGGCTGCCGGGGTGGCAATGGTCCTGAGTGCCATTTCAGTCACTATTATTCACGAAACTTACGTCCGTTAACTCATTACAAGCAAAGGAGCGATTATTATGAAACGAACTTTTGATATCTCACCATGGCACGTTAAAACAAACCAATGGGCACCAGCAGACAAACGACTCCAGGAATCAATGACCAGTCTGGCTAATGAAAACCTGGGGATGCGTGGCTTTTACGAAGAAGGCTATTCTGGTGATGAAACGCTTGAAGGTGTTTACCTCGGCGGGGTCTGGTTCCCGGACAAGACCCGTGTTGGCTGGTGGAAAAACGGCTACCCGCAATACTTTGGCAAGATGATCAACGCGGTTAATTTCTTAAAGATGACGATTCAAGTCAACGGGGAACAACTGGACCTGGCTCATCAACAACCAACTGACTTTTTGCTGGACCTTGACATGAAAAAAGGGCTCTTTACCCGGACCTTTACCGTCGAAATTGGGCAGGCCCGTGTTCGGTTCTGCTTTGAACGCTTTGTTTCGATTGTGCAAAAGGAATTGGTTGGGCAACGGTTAACCATCAAGAACCTCAGCAACCAACCGGTTAAACTGGCAGTGGCTAGTCAAATTGACGCTGACGTTTATAATCAGGATTCCAACTACGATGAACAGTTCTGGAACGTGTTGGACAGCCAGGTTGATGCCAACCACGCCCAACTCTTTTCACAAACCAAGCCAAACCCGTTTGGGACCCCGCAGTTTACTGTGGGGATGCGGACGACGACAAAAACTAGTTTGCCAGCTCAGGGTCAACAGCAGGCAGCTAAGCTAGTTGGCAACCAGTTTGCCGGCAAACTGGTTGCTGGTGAGTCGACGGTGATTGAAAAACGGTCACTTGTTGCCACGTCACGGGACTTTGATAGTCAAGCAGCAATTGCTGATCACTTAGCACAGCTCGCCGCCAAACTAGATACCCAGTCCTTTGATGACTTGTTAGCCGCCCATGTTAATGCCTGGGCCGACCGCTGGGCCAAGTCGGACGTCATTATTGAAGGCGACGACGCCGCTCAACAGGGAATTCGCTTTAACCTGTTCCAGCTCTTCTCAACCTACTACGGCAACGATTTCCGCCTCAACATTAGTCCCAAGGGCTTTACTGGTGAGAAGTACGGCGGTGCTACTTACTGGGATACCGAAGCTTACTGTTTGCCGGTTTATCTCGGGGTGGCTGACCAGGAGGTAGCCAAAAACCTGCTGAAGTACCGTTACCAGCAACTCGATGGTGCCTACGTCAACGCCGCTCAGCAAGGCTTAGCGGGAGCATTGTTCCCGATGGTAACCTTCAACGGGATTGAATGTCATAACGAATGGGAAATTACCTTCGAAGAAATTCACCGTAACGGCGACATTGCCTTTGCAATTTATAACTACACCCGTTACACCGGTGATAAGTCATACGTGCTGCACGAAGGGGCGAAGGTCTTAGTCGAAATTTCCCGTTTCTGGGCCGACCGGGTTCACTACTCGCAGCGGAAGAATGCCTATATGCTCCACGGTGTGACTGGCCCTGATGAATACGAGAACAACGCCAACAATAACTGGTATACGAACCTTCTTTGCCAGTGGACGCTGAAATACACGCTGGCAGTTTTAACGGAAGTTGACGATCAGACTGGTAGCCAACTTGGTGTCAGTGACGATGAGAAGCATCGCTGGCAAGGAATTGTCGATAACATGTACCTGCCGTATGATGCAGAACGTGACATTTTTGTTGAAGATGATGACTTCTTAGATAAGGACCTCAAACCGGTGTCTGAAATTCCGGTAGACCAACTACCACTTAACCAGCACTGGTCCTGGGACAAGATCTTGCGTTCACCGTACATTAAACAAGGTGACGTGATCCAGGGAATCTGGGACTTTATTGACGACTTTACTCCGGAACAAAAAGAACATAACTTTGACTTCTATGAGCAATACACCGTTCATGAGTCGTCACTTTCGAGTTCCGTTTATTCGATTATTGCTGCCGACCTGGGGAAGGAAGATAAAGCGGTCGAACTTTACGAACGGTCAGCCCGCCTCGACCTCGACAATTACAACAACGACACGGTTGATGGGTTGCACATTACTTCGATGACCGGGAGCTGGTTGGATATTGTTCAGGGCTTTGCCGGAATGCGGGTTCGCAACGACCAACTTCATTATGCACCGTTCTTGCCAAAAAAATGGCAAGCCTACCAGTTCCGCCAAAACTTCCGGGGACGGGTGCTTGAAGTGCGCGTTGATCAGGCTGGCACCCACATTAAGCTCGTTAGTGGTGAACCACTGACAATCGATTTAGCTGGTAAACGCTTTGAATTGAAATAGGGAGGGCTGACAATGCAGTTTGAAAAGATTCGTGGCTTTGCTTTCGACCTTGATGGTGTGATTGCTGATACTGCCCGTTTTCATGGCCAAGCCTGGCACCAGGTGGCCGACCAGGTCGGTACACCCTGGACAGCACAGCTGGCAGACAGACTCAAGGGCGTTTCCCGGATGGACTCGCTGGAAATGATTTTAAAGGCCGGCGGACACGAGAACGATTACAGTCAGCAAGAAAAGGTCCAGTTGGCGACGGCCAAGAACGATAACTATCTGCGCCTCGTTGAAACTCTGACGCCCGCTGATATTTTGCCGGGGATGAAGAACTTTTTGGACGAGTTACGGGAAAAAGATTACCTAATGGTGCTGGCGTCAGCTTCTAAAAACGCCCCGAAGGTTTTGCAATACCTGCAGCTAAGTGACTACTTCGTGGGGATTGTCGATCCGGTCACGCTGTCACATAGTAAGCCGGACCCGGAAATTTACTTGCGGGCAGCAGAACTGTTGAAGTTGCCGCCAGCAGAGGTAGCAGGGGTTGAAGACGCGCAAGCTGGGATTAAAGCGATCAACGGTGCTGGTGAATTGTCCATCGGCATTGGTACAGGCCTCAAGGGGGCTGACATTTGCTTTGCTTCCACAGCCGATGTGTCCCTGGACAAGTTGCTGGAATTAAAATAACCTCGGCAACGATGCCTACCTTTGTTCACCTCATCAGATCATTATTTCAATAACAAGTGCCCGCAGTGTCTGGCTTGGCCAGAACGCTACGGGCATTTTTTGACAGTCAGTTTGACCAAGTGACTTCGGTCCGGTTGCAAACGAATAACATGAGATCTTGCTTGCGATTTGTAAAGTGATCGTGTCAGCTGATGCTTATCTGGTGTCCAGTTAAGGGAATGATGAGCAAAATTATTAATTGGCGTTGAAGATCACCGCGGTTGTTTATTGTAATACATACAATTTTGTTCTTGTATGTATCTCAACCACTTCCTAAAATATAAGTCAAACATGATTAAGAGGAGGACATTGCAATGTCAAACGAGGCACGGTTTGCGTTCAAAAAGACTGTACCCATTATGTTGGGCTTTTTATTTCTCGGTATTAGTTATGGTGTTTACATGCATAAGTTAGGTTTCAGCTTTTTGTACCCCCTATGCATGGCTGCGGTGATTTTTGCTGGTTCTGTTGAATTTATTATCGGCAATTTATTATTGCAGCATTTTCAACCGCTCACGGTGCTCATCTTAACCCTGTTAGTTAATTCCCGACATATTTTTTATGGCATTACGATGCTGAAGAAATACTCCAACAGCGGGAAGCTGAAGCCTTTTTTGATTTATGGAATGTGTGACGAGTCCTTTTCTTTGAATGCCACCTTAAAAGTTCCTGCAGAGTTGAAACAAAGTTATGTTTACTTTTATATCACCATTTTTAATTATTGTAGTTGGGTTCTCGGCGCGGGTTTTGGTGGGCTGTTTGGCAGCCTGCTTCAACTAAATGTGCAATGACTGGACTTTGTAATGACGGCTTTATTTATCGTGCTGTTTACCGAGCAGTTAAAATCAATTCTTTCGCAGAAAAATGCTTTGCTCGGACTAATTGTCGCGGTGATTAGTCTCGTGCTCTGTGGCCCGGATACATTCTTGTTAGTAGCACTCTTCCTCTTATTGCTGATTTTTACAAGCCGGTATTTCTGGAAGGGAGGGGCGGTCAAACATGACCATTAGTCAACAAATTATTTCGATTGTCATTGCTGCAGTAGCAACAATGACAACACGCTTTCTGCCTTTTTTAATCTTTCACCGGGCAGATTCAATGTCGCCGTACTTAGAACAGTTGGGACGCTTCCTCCCGGCGGCCTTGATGGGGGTGCTGGTTGTCTATTGTTATCGGCACTTTTAACTCGCGGATCCGACAACGGGGATCATTGCACTTCTTGCTGGAGGGTTAACACTAGGACTTCACCTTTGGAAAAACAACATGCCGTTATCGATTTTAGCGGGAACGGGGACGTACATTGTCCTCCTCCATTGCTTTGGCTGATTTCAGGGAGGTGGCGGTTGGCGATCAACGGCGAAACATTTGAGATTGATTGTCAAGTATGCTAAAGTAAGGTTAATTTTAATAGGTTTATCTTCAAGGCGGGGTGAAATTCCCGACCGGCGGTATAGCCCGCAACCCGCGTTCGCGGTGGAATCCGGTGAAATTCCGGGTGCCGACAGTAAAGTCTGGTATGCAGAAGATTGCTAAATACTGGTTGAGATTATCAACCTGACGTCCTGAAGTTTTTCGGGACGCCTTTTTTAGCAAACCTGGAGATAACCTCAGGGAGGTTATTTTGATGAAAAGCAAGTCGTCGTTGAAAACTCACCGGTTGGCTGTTGTGGCCTGTTTGGGTGCGTTAAGTTTTATTTTAATGTTGTTTGAGTTCCCGGTGATTCCCGTCGCCCCGTACTTAAAGGTGGATTTTTCTAACGTCATTGTTCTGATTGCGACTTTAATTGACGGACCGTTAACTGGGCTGGCGGTGGCAGTGGTCAAAGCTGTCCTCCATGCCCTCGTCAATGGGCTGTCAGTAGGAACACTGTTGGGATCGTTTAGCGACCTCTTAGCAACGGTTGCATTATTGCTGCCATTTGGCTGGCTGATGAAGGATCACCACTCCCAGAAGCGCTTCTGGTTGAGCGCCTTAGTGGGTGTCTTATTGATGACGGTCCTGATGGCGCTGGCTAATTGGTGGGTGCTGACACCACTTTATATGAAACTGTGGGCATGGCAACCAACACTGCCGATTGTCAAACTAGTGGTCGTTGGCGTCGTTCCCTTTAACTTGGTGAAGGGACTATTAATAGTGGTTGTGACCGACCTGATTTATGTTCACTTGCCATCGCGAGTGAGTGGCCGGCTCAAGTAAGGCAGGAAAGTAAATTGCAGGGAAATTACTTAATTAACTTAATTGGCTTCCGTCCCCGGCGTTACCGGGTGATTGAGGGCACCTTAAAAGGGCGGCAAACGGTTGCCACCCTTTTTTGGGCTCAACAATACCGGATTCAGGGATGGTTCGGCTACCGGCGAAAGCTTGTCCGGACAAAATTTGATGACCAACTCACAGCGTGGGCAAAAACAGGGATTGTCGTCCTTGACCAGCAGGCGCAAACGGTAGTACTGACACCGGCTGGCCAGCAGCTCGCCGCTGAGTATCGCCGCAACCACTACTTGCCACAATGTGGCCACTTGTCCTGGCTGGTCAACACCAACCGGCTTGCACAACGCTTGCTGTTAGCAATTCAAGTGGTTAGTGAATTTGCCCACCAGAGTCACCGTTATTTGCCGCTAGACGTATCAACTGCGGAAATGGCAGCCGTCAAACAATGGTTTTATGCTTGCCGGGACAGGCTAGTCCCCACCGTGGGTGAGGAATGTTACCAGTTAGCAGAATCGTTAGCAAAGACTGATTCACGTTGGCCGCAGTTATTTGTGTCACAACTAGTTGGCTGGCAAACAAGCGGAATGTACGACCAACAGCTGCAACGAAGTCTTCAAGTTAGCGCTGATAGTCTGTCGCTAATGAAGCACGATGTTTGGTTAGCAATTGCCAATCAGCTGAATGTCCACGATAAGTGGTTGTTGGCCATGCTCGTCAAACCATTGCTGCGGCGCTCACCACTAAGTGCCAGCGCAGAGCAAACGTTGACTGCTTACTTAGGGGGGATGGACGTCCAGCAAATTAGCGATCGCCGTCATTTAAAGGCCACGACGATTCGCGAGCACTTGCTAGCGGCGGCTATTCAGCTGCCCGGGGTGCTTGATGCACGACAGTTGATTGGGAAGCAGCGTTGGCAAGAATTTACTAGGCGTTATACGGGGCCGGTTGACCAATGGCACTGGGCTTCTGCAGCCACTGAAGACCCAGCTGAATCTTTTTTTGCCTTTCGTCTTTATCAAATTGTGAGGAGCCAGCATCTTGATGGATAAGCAACAACTCGAATACCTACTGAAGGCGAAATTTGGTTTTGACTCTTTTCGCCCGGGGCAGTTGGAAACGATTCAAACCCTGCTGGGAGGCCACCACGCACTGGCTATTTTACCCACTGGTTCGGGTAAGACGCTGATTTACCAGTTTTTTAGTAAAGTCAAACCGGGGATGATCCTGGTCATTTCACCGCTAATTTCGCTGATGCAAGACCAGCTGAACCGGCTGAGACTTGACGGTGAAAGGCGGGTCGCGGTGATTAGCTCACTAGTGGACTTGCGTGCCCGCCAGACAGTGCTTGACCACTTAGGGGAATACCACTACCTCTTCTTGTCACCGGAAATGGTAACCAGTTCGCGAGTCGGGGCTGCTTTACGGCGGTGCCAGTTAGGGCTCGTGGTGATTGACGAGGCCCACTGCGTTTCGGAATGGGGGCCCGATTTTCGTCCCCACTACTTGCTGTTAAAGCAGACACTCGCCAGCCTGGGGAACCCGTTAACCCTCATGCTTACCGCGACAGCAACTCCGCGCGTGGCCAAAGACATAATTAGCCGCCTTGGCTTTCAGGGAAAGGGTGTCCGCGTGATCAGGCAAAGCGTTGACCGCCCCAACATTATGCTGGCTGTTAAGCAGGTTGCTAGTGATAATGAGAAACGTCAGGAGTTGAAAAGGTTAGTAACTCGCTATGGTGCTGGCGGAATTATTTATTTGTCTAGCCGGAAATTGGCCACCGAACTAGCTGACTGGCTGGCTAACGAGACCGGGGTTGTCGCTGCCCCTTACCACGCCGGTATCGATTCAGTCGACCGTTATCGGATCCAGCAGCAGTTTATGGATAATCGACTCCAGGTAATCTGCGCGACGAGTGCTTTTGGGATGGGAATTGATAAGGATGATGTCAAATACGTTATTCACTACCACCTCCCCAAAAGCTTGGAAGCGTACGTTCAGGAAATTGGCCGGGCAGGACGAAATGGCCAGCAAGCACTAGCAGTGCTCCTTTATGCACCGGGGGATGAGCAGCTGCCGCTGGCGCTGAGTCAGGTTGACTTACCGTCAAACGAACTGATGATGGCCTACCAGCGCCACCATGCTAAGACAGCTGAGTTAGGGGAGTCTGGCGAACTCTTGACTTTTTACCTCGACCATGGCTGGCAACCGACGCAAATCCGCCAATTGTTTGAGCAACGCTGGCAGCTGGCAAAAAAACAAGTTGCCGTGATGCTGGACTACGCAACGGTCAATGCCTGTCGCCGCCAAATGATTAGTGAACACTTTGGCGAACCACTAACACCAAAGCCTACCTGGTGCTGCAGCTTTGATGAACTTGCTTGGTACCAGCATATTCACTTGCCGGTAATTACTGTGAACGAATCACCTCAACAGCCAGCTAATGACTGGCGCCAGCAGTTAGCATTATTATTCAATTTTGCCGCTAAATCTGGCGGTGGCCTGGACAGCCACTAATTAATTGCGATACAATTTTCAAGAGTATTTTGAAATGAGGAGGGTGCTTATGAGCGAGAAACGCGAAGATCAGCACCAGGAAGATGAAAAGCTGTGGGATAAAACCTTTACCCAGGATCCCAATCTCGGGAGCGATGGTCACCTATCACGGACGGAATATCGGAAGCATAATTCGCATAATGCAATGGTGACTACCATCCTGGTGATCGTCATTATTGTCCTGGCTGCAGCACCAGTTCTTTACTGGATGAATCACCAGCAGTCGTTTAACCACCCGGTCAGAACCGAGAAAACGGCGAAGAGCAGCCATTCGGCGAGTAAGAAAAAACATTCAACCACTCACCGGGAAAGCAAACGCCACCGCGAGCAAGCAACGGCGAAGTCCAGTCGCGCTTCCGGTCAGCTGAGTAGTGAAAAGACCACGAGCAGCAGTCATTCCACGGCTGGTGCTAAGTATACAACGGTTGAACAGGGCCAGGGGATCTACCGGGTTGCCGTCAATAATGGACTGACCGTTGATGAATTGGCACGTTTAAACAACATCTCACCAAACGCTCAGCTTCATCCGGGTCAGCGTTTACGAGTGAAGTAAGGAGAATAAAGATTGAAGAAGCAAATTCAAGTAGCTATTGACGGGCCCGCATCGTCAGGTAAAAGTACGGTTGCCAAGATTATTGCCAGCAAGCTGGGCTTAGTTTATTGTGACACAGGTGCGATGTACCGATCAGTAACATGGGCCGCACTGGATCGCCAGTTGGACTTAACTGACCAGCAAGCAGTGTCACAACTGGCCTCACAAATTACGATCAGCTTTCAACCAGGCACACCAGATCAGCGTGTCTTCGTCGATGACGTGGAAGTGACAAAGCCGATTCGGGAGGCAGCGGTCAGCAGCAACGTTTCTACTGTCGCTGCAATTCCCGCTGTCCGCCAGGCGATGACAGCTCAGCAGCGGGCAATTGCCAAACGTGGTGGGGTTGTCATGGATGGCCGTGATATTGGGACGACGGTTTTGCCGGATGCGCAGGTTAAAATTTTTTTGGTTGCGTCTGCTCATGAACGGGCGGCTCGTCGCTATAAAGAAAACATTGCCAAGGGCCTTGATAGCAAACCGCTGGCTGACATTGAAGCAGCAATTAAACTTCGCGATCAGAAGGATTCACAGCGGAAAGTATCACCCCTGCGTAAGGCCGATGATGCGGTCGAATTGGATACTACTTCGTTGAGTGTTGATGAAGTTGTTTCACGTATTTTATCGATTATCGAAAAAAGCAGGTAACAATTTAGTTAAATTGTAGTCATGACCAGCTTTTTCTGTTAAAATATCAATCAGAGTTGTGTTGCAAGGAGGATTTTTATTAATGGCTGAAAACGAAAACAAAGACGCAATGCTTAAAGCGCTTGACAGCATCAAGCAAATCAAGATTGGTGATGTTGTTAAGGGTAAAGTACTGCAGATTGACGATGATCGTCAGGTAATTGTGGGCATTGAAGATGCCGGTGTTGAAGGTGTTGTTCCGGCAAAGGAACTGTCCTCAAAGCCAGTCGAAGACGTCAACGAAGCAGTGAAGAAGGGTGACGAACTGGACCTGGTTGTTATCGCTAAGATCGGTAGCGACAAGGAAAACGGTTCTTACCTGTTGTCACACCGGCGCTTAGAAGCCCGCAAGGTTTGGGATGAACTGCAGGCTAAGTTTGACGCTGGTGAAACGATTACTGCCAAGGTTACCCAGGCTGTCAAGGGCGGACTGGTTGTTAACGCTGGCGTTCGCGGCTTTGTTCCGGCCTCAATGATTACTGATCACTATGTTGAAGATCTGAACCAATTTAAGGGTCAAGAACTTGAATTCAAGATCATCGAAATTGAACCAAGTGACAACCGTCTGATTCTTTCACACCGTGAAATTGTCAAGGCTCAACACGAAGAAGCTGCCAAGAAGATTTTTGCTGAATTAGCACCAGGTGACGTTGTTGAAGGGACTGTTGCTCGGATGACTAACTTCGGTGCATTTATCGACCTCGGTGGCGTTGACGGTCTGTGCCATGTTTCTGAAATTGCCTACGAACACGTTGACAAGCCTTCAGATGTTCTGAAGAGCGGTCAACAGGTTAAGGTTAAGGTTCTGAACGTCGACCCAGAACGCGAACGGATCTCACTGTCTATTAAGCAGACCCTGCCTGGACCATGGGACAACATCGAAGAAAAGGCACCAGTTGACTCTGTTTTGACGGGTACTGTTAAGCGCCTGACTAGCTTTGGTGCATTCGTTGAAGTCTTCCCAGGTGTTGAAGGTCTGGTTCACATTTCACAGATTTCACATAAGCACATTGCTACTCCAGCTGATGTGCTGACTCCAGGTGAAGAAGTCAAGGTTAAGGTATTGAACGTTGATCCTGAACGTCAACGCTTAGGCCTGTCAATCAAGGCTCTGCAAGAAAAGCCTGCTGGTTCTGAAGATAATGGTAACCACCGTCGTGGTGGCAACCGTCGTCCTCGTCGTCGCAGTTTTGCTGCAGATGCTCCTGAAGAAGAAAACGGCTTTACGCTTGGTGACCTGATCGGTGATGAACTGAAGAAGGCTGGCAAGTAATTAAGTACCATCGCGGGTTTGACCGTTTTGGGTATTTAATGAAATTAAAGAGGGGTGCGGTGGACGATTGTTACCGCACCCCTTTATTGTGCTGATTATTTCATGATAGAAAGGAGAATCAGGATGACAGCTCCAGTTGTTGCGGTCGTTGGTCGGCCCAATGTTGGTAAATCGACCCTCTTTAACCGAATTGCCGGTGAACGGATTTCAATTGTTGAAGATACTCCTGGCGTAACCCGTGACCGGATTTATGCCCATGCCGAGTGGCTGGGCAAGGAGTTTTCGCTCATCGATACCGGGGGAATTGAAGTTTCTGACCAGCCGATTCTAACGCAGATTCGTCAGCAGGCAGAAATCGCGATTGATGAAGCTGATGTGATTATCATGGTGACGGACATCGATACCGGCGTTACCGCTGCCGACGAGCAGGTGGCCAAGATTCTTTACCGGTCGGACAAGCCAGTTGTTCTGGCGGTTAACAAGGCTGATAATATTGCACGGCGTAACGATGCCTATGACTTTTACTCACTTGGATTGGGCGAGCCATACCC
>NZ_CAKPXS010000012.1 GCF_934202235.1 uncultured Limosilactobacillus sp.
TCCGTTAACTAAGGAATTCTTATCAAAGGAGATATTCGCCCGGTGATCACTATTGGTCGGCCCTTGAACCTTAATATTGGCTTGCGCATGACCCGCAACCTTCATCTCTAACTTAGCAGCGCTGACATTAACGTTCGGCGTACTATTACGGCTGCTTGTCGACAGGAGAATGTTAGCGCCATGCTTACTATTCAATGAAACATCAGCATCGTTAGCGATCTGCAGTAATTGCGCCCGGTCAGTCTTGCCGTGCTGGGTCATTGCAATGTTGGCATTATTGTTACCATCGATAGTGAGCTGGGCGTTGCGTTCAACATTAACGTGCTGCTGCCCCTTGCTCGTGAGGCGAACACCGTAGTCGGTAACCCCTGAGCCATTAATCTGTACCTTAGCGTCTTTAGCGACCGTAAAGGAATGATTAATAACAACCAGGTTTGTCTGTCCCTTGTGGAACGATTTAACCGGTTGGTTAACAAAATGAGTATGATACTCGTGACCATTCAGCTGGTAGGACTTAACGGCCTTAATGCTGGTTTGACCGGCGGTTTCAAAAGATTTATTGCCACTAGCCTCAGCGTTTGACCAAACAGTGGTCCCGCCGACAGCTTCAACATCCTGATAAGTCAGCTTCAAATTACCATCATGCGCCATTTCAAAGGCACCATGCTTATTAGCCGTGAAAAGCCGTGCGTTCTTGAGGGTTAGCTGATGGTTAGCTGATCCCTTTGCCGCATTAATCGCTAGGCAATGATTACCAGCATTCAGCGAATGACCGTTGGCGTTAATCGTCAGGTTGCGTGGGGCGACGTTGATCGTCTGAGTAAGCGTGATGTTAGCATCCAAATTAATCACGCTAACGTTTTTATCCTGGAGAGCATGTTTTAATTGGGATTGGTTTGAGACATTAACACTCTGGTTGTTGACGCTTTGATTAACTTGTTGTTGATTGACTGATGATTGCGAAACCTTCTGGCTAGCAGCAGTCCGGGTCATCGTTGCTGAGCTGCTTGCGGAACCAATCACTTCAGAACCATTACTAGATGTCTGCTGGGCATGGACAGTTTGGGTATAGGCTGAAGCAGCCACTCCACCCCCAAACAGGGCAGTTAGCGCCGTCAACCCCTGGATAAACGGCGATATTCCCGTATCGTCATCATCCTCTTTTAAGGCATCACGATCCGTAAACTCTTGCTTTGCCGTCGCACGGTTACGAAATACAAAACGAAAAATCCGGGTTAAGGAAGTCATCCAACCACGGTGGGTCTTATAGAGCTTGATCCGGTCCTTATCGTGCTGCATTCTTCGGCTATGCTCATAGCGTCTCATAATAAAACATTGCCTCCCGATAATCCCACTATCATATTATAAGTAAATAGAATTACATTGATTAATAATAATAGCTATAACAATATACATTTTTATTATATTCCTTAAATCTTTATTAAACAATGGTACATAAGATTAATAGTGTGTTAATTAGTTAAGTAATTGAAGGTATTTATATTAAAATGATCGATAAATAAGTATTCCAGCGCTGTTGAACTTGTATTTGGTTTAACCAAACTTTTTCCTTATCATCTTCTAAGCAATAGATAGTTTGAACAAAAAAACCACCAGTACTTTGCCTAAGCAAGATACTGGTGGTCGGTATTAGTTGGACCCCAAATTATTATTTAGTTTCGACACCCTTACCGTTATATTCGTCAATCATGATCTGCTTGAGGTCCGCAATCAACGGTTCTTGGGGGTTAGCAGTCGTACACTGGTCTTCGTAAGCCAGCACTGCCAAGTGGTCAACCACCCGGTCGAAGTGCTTCTTGTCAACACCCCAGGCCTTCAAACTCAGGGTAACGTCAACCGAGTGTGCCAGGTCGCGAATCTTATCGCATAACTGCTGAATTAGTTCTTCGTTGGTCTTCCCTTTCAGGCCGATTGCCTTCGCAATAGTTGCGTAGTCATCGGCAGCCCGGAAGGTTTCATACTTCGGCCAAGTAGCAAACTTCTTCGGCTCAGTAGCGTTGAACTTGATAATGTGCGGCATCGTAATCGCAATCGCAATCCCGTGAGTCAGTCCAAACTCACCACCCAGTTTATGAGCAATCGAGTGGTTAATCCCGAGGAAGGCATTGGCAAAGGCCATCCCTGCTAAAGTCGACGCGTTGTGCATCTCGGCACGCGCGTGTTCATCCCCGTGATACGAAGCGGTCAGGTTGTCAAAGACCAGCTTAATTGCCTGTAATGACAGTGGCCGGGTATAGTCAGACGCCATGTTTGAAACGTAGGACTCAATCCCGTGGCAGAGAACATCCAGTCCAGATGCTGCGATGTTCCCCTTTGGCACCGTATCAACAAACTGTGGATCGACAATTGCCACGTCAGGCGTCAGTGCGTAGTCAGTCAGCGGGTACTTCACATGGGTCTTGGAGTCAGTGATGACAGCAAACGGCGTCACTTCAGAGCCAGTCCCAGAAGTTGTCGGGATAGCAACCATTTGCGCCTTCTTCGGTTTATCAAAGCGGTAAGCACGCTTCCGAATGTTCAAGAACTTTTGCTTGGCACCAAAGAATGACGCATCTTCACTTTCGTAGAACATCCACATGCCCTTGGCGGCATCCAACGGGGATCCTCCACCCAGGGCGATAATCGTGTCCGGTTGGAAGGACTTCATCAAATCGACACCTTTTTTAACCGTGTCGGATGACGGGTCAGCTTCAACATCGGAGAAGACCAGGTACTGAACCTGGTTTTGCCGCAACTTCAACTGGTCAGTAACGACATCGACGTAACCGTGGGCCTGGATAGACGGGCCGGTAACGATGAAGACCCGGTTGATGTTTGGCATGTCCTTCAAGTAACGGACAGAGTCACGTTCAAAGTAAACACGTGGTAGCTTGATCCATTGCATATTGTTCCGCCTCTTTGCAATCGTCTTAATATTCAACAGGTCATAATCAGTGACGTTGTGAGAAATAGAGTTGGCTCCCCAGGAACCAGTCCCCAGCGTTAGTGATGGTGTCATCCGGTTATAAAGGTTCCCAATCCCCGATAAACCAGCTGGGGCGTTCACAATGACCCGTGAAGCCCGCATTTCAACACCAAACTTCTCGGCGAGTTTCATGTCGGTCGTCTGAATGGCTACCGTGTGACCCAGCCCACCATATTCTAAGAGGGCGTCGCACTTGGCAAAAGCATCCGCTTGGCTTTCAGCATGGAAGATGGACAAAACTGGACTCAGCTTTTCGCCAGACAGCAATTCTTCTTTCCCAATTTTGGTGATTTCTGCGGCCAGAACCTGGGTATCCTTTGGCACCTTGATGTGCGCTAATTCGGCGATTTTTTCCGCCGACATCCCCGCAATTGGACCGTTGATACTCCCCGTCTCCGGGTTGAACATCGTTTCCCGCAGTTTTGGCAACTCGGCTTCCGGCACAAAGTAGACCCGGTTAGCGATCATCAGTTGTTTGAAGTCATCATAGATATCCTGGTCGACCACTGCTGAATTTTCTGTCGCGCAAATCATCCCGTTGTCAAAGGTCTTTGATAAGACGATGTCATTGACGGCCCGCTTTAAATTCGCGGTTTTTTCAACATAAACTGGGCCGTTGCCGGGACCAACACCCAGTGCGGGCTTCCCGGTCGAATAAGCGGCTTTCACCATGCCCGGGCCACCAGTAGCCAGTGTACAAGCAACGCCGGGATGGTTAATCAAGGCTGTACTAGTTTCCCGACTTGGCTTGTCAATCCACTGTATGGCACCCTCAGGCGCACCAACCGCAATGGCTGCTTCGGCAACTACGCGAGCAGCATGGCGAGAACATTCGAGGGCCTGCGGGTGAAAAGAGAAAATAATCGGGTTCCGCGTCTTCATCGCGATGATCGCCTTAAAGAGGACCGTTGACGTCGGATTAGTTACCGGCGTAATTCCCGCCAGGACCCCCAGCGGTTCGGCAACCTTGATCAGCTCGTCGGCCTTATCATCTTCGATCACCCCGACGGTCTTGTCCTTGCGGATATTGTGCCAGATTTCCTCAGTCGCAAACATATTCTTGATGGCCTTGTCTTCAACCACTCCCCGGCCGGTTTCCTTGACTGCTTCAATTGCCAGCTCCATGTGCTTATCCTGACCGGCTTCTACCATCTGGTGGGTAATCCGGTCCACCGTTTCCTGGTCAAAGTGATGCATCACTTTCAATGCATCTTGGGCTTTAACCACCAGGTCATCAACCATCTGCTCAGCTTCAGTCTTTTTATCTACCGTCACTTTTTTTGCCATTACGAAGGTCCTCCTTTGTCGGGTTACTAACTTTCGCTTACTAAGATAACCTGACTATGTGAAAATGTCAACAAGAGTGGAGGGCTTATTTGATAGTGTTTTACAGAGAAATTTTATTACTTTGTGAAGTACAGATCATAGTCAGACAACAAAAAGCCGCGGTGACAATCACCACGGCTTCAGTCTAGATAATTGGTCTAGTTTATTTATCATCAAAAACATCACGGAGCTTTTCGAAAAAGCCAGGTTTGACGCCTTCAGCTGCTTTTTCGCCACTCGCTGCCGCGTACGCCATCAGCGCTTCACGCTGCCGTTTATTGAGATGGGTTGGCGTCTTGACGTGGACACGCACGTGCTCGTCACCATTACCATTTCCATTAACGTGCGGCACCCCTTTGTTCCGCAAGCGGAAGTTGGTGCCCGACTGGGTTCCCGCCGGAATCTTTAGGTCAACGTCACCGTGGACGGTCTTGACCTTGACCTTATCGCCAAGGGCCGCCTGAGCAAAGGTGATATTTTGGTCGACGTAGATCTCTGAACCATCACGCTTGAAGACCTTGCTTGGTGAAACCTGGAAGACAATGTAAAGGTCACCGTATGGTCCGCCATTGAACCCGGCTTCACCTTGGCCAGCTAAACGCATTTGTTCACCGTCATCGACCCCTGCTGGAATCTTTACCTTGATTTCGTGACGTTGCTGAACGCGGCCGGTACCGTGACAGGTATTGCACTTATCCTTAATTTCTTTGCCAGTCCCACCACAAACAGGACAGGTTGATTGCTGCTGCATCCGGCCAAATGGCGTGTTACGCATCGTGACGATAAAGCCACTCCCACCACAGCGCGAACAAGTCGTTGGGCTAGTTCCTGGCCGGGCACCTGACCCATGACAAGTCTTACATTCTTCTTGACGGTTATAGCGGATTTTGGTCTGTTTCCCAAAAACAGCGTCCATAAAAGTCAAGCTCATCGTGTACTGCAGGTCATTCCCCTGCCGTGGTTGGTTCGGGTTAGCGCGACGCGTGCCACCGCCAGTAAACATGTTAAAGATATCATCAAAACCACCAAAGCCGCCAAATTGTGAACCAGCAGCTCCCGCACCGGCGCCGGCCTGACCATTGACTCCAGCCGCACCAAATTGGTCGTAGCGAGCCCGCTTTTCTTTGTTGCCTAACACTTCGTAGGCTTCGTTAATATCTTTAAACTTTTGTTCTGCCCCCGGTTCGTGGTTAACATCAGGGTGGTATTTTGCCGCCAATCGGCGAAAGGCCCGCTTAATCTCCTTTTCGGACGCGTCGCGGTCAACGCCTAAGGTTTGGTAATAATCTTTTTCAGCCATCTGAAACCCCCACATGTGACAAGATTAATTGTGTCTTTCTAGTTATAACATAACTTGATAAGAAAAGGAAAAACCAAAGCCACGACAAGGCCTTTGGTTCTTCCCTTCAAACTAACAACTACTTCTTATCGTCGTCCGGATCTACTTCTTCAAAGTCGCCATTAACGGTCTTCCCATCATCATCGTGGTGGGAGTTATTCCCGTTATTTGGTTGACCATTATTGTTGCCGGCATTGTTCTGAGCATTTTGCTGCTGAGCCTGCTGGTAAAGCTTGACGGTCAAGTCCTGAACAATCTTGTTCAGTTCGTCCTTCTTGGCCTTCATTTCGTCATAGTTTTCAGCATCACGAGCCTTCTTCAGGGCGTCACGAGCGTCCTGCGCCTTCTTCAGTTCGCTGTCGTCAACCTTGCCCTTCAATTCCTTGAGGGTCTTATCAGTCTGGAAGATCAGCTGGTCTGATTCGTTATTCAGGTCAACCCGTTCCTTCTTCTTCTTGTCGGCTTCGGCGTGCTCTTCGGCATCCTTCTTCATCCGTTCAATTTCTTCATCACTTAAACCGGAATTGGACTTGATGGTAATGTTTTGCTTCTTGTGGGTACCCTGGTCTTCCGCAGAGACGTTAACAATTCCGTTCTTGTCAATGTCGAAGGTAACCTTGATCTGCGGAACACCACGTGGTGCAGGCGGAATATCCGTCAGTTGGAAGTTCCCGAGGGTCTTGTTATCAGCTGCCATTGGGCGTTCACCTTGCAAAACGTGAATATCGACGGCTGATTGGTTATCAGCGGCAGTTGAGAAGACCTGACTCTTAGAAGTTGGGATAGTCGTGTTACGGTCAATCAGCTTGGTCATGACACCACCCATGGTTTCAATCCCCAGCGAAAGTGGCGTTACGTCAAGCAGAACAACATCCTTCACGTCACCGGTCAAAACACCACCTTGGATAGCGGCACCCAGGGCAACCGCTTCGTCCGGGTTGATGGAGTGGTCTGGTTCCTTACCAGTGAGTTCCTTAACCATTTCTTGGACAGCTGGAATCCGGGTAGAACCACCGTTCAAGATGACCTTATCAATATCGCCAAAGCTCAGGTCAGCATCACTCAAGGCGTTCATGACTGGTTGCTTCGTCTTCTCAACCAGGTCGTTAGTCAACTGGTTGAACTTGGCCCGGGTCAGCGTCGTGTTCAAGTGAACTGGACCCTGAGTAGCCGGGTCTTGGGCGATAAATGGCAGGCTAATGTCGGCTTGTTGGGAACTCGAAAGTTCCTTCTTCGCCTTTTCAGCAGCATCCTTCAACCGTTGCAGGGCCATCTTGTCCTTGCTCAGGTCAATATTGTGTTCCTGCTTAAAGTCATCCATCAGCCAGTTCATAATCTTCTGGTCGAAGTCGTCACCACCAAGGTGGGTATCACCGTTGGTTGACAGTACCTGGAAGACACCATCACCGAGTTCAAGGATGGAAACGTCAAACGTCCCCCCACCAAGGTCGTAGACGAGGATCTTTTCGTCGGTGTCATCCTTGTCGAGTCCGTAGGCCAAAGACGAAGCGGTTGGTTCGTTGATAATCCGCTTGACGTCAAGGCCGGCGATCTTCCCAGCGTCCTTGGTGGCTTGACGCTGAGCATCGTTAAAGTATGCTGGGACGGTAATAACGGCCTTGTCAACAGTGTCGCCAATGTAGTCTTCAGCGTACTTCTTCAGGTACTGAAGAATCATTGCTGAAATTTCTTGTGGCGTGTACTTCTTACCTTCGACTTCAACCGTGTAGCCGGCTTCGCCCATGTGGCTCTTGATGGAAGTAATGGTGTTTGGGTTGGTAATTGCCTGACGCTTAGCCACGTCACCAACTTGAGTTTCCCCATTCTTAAACGAAACCACTGACGGAGTGGTGCGTCCACCATCCGGGTTGGTAATGATTTTTGGCTCGTTACCTTCCATTACAGCAACAGCAGAGTTCGTGGTCCCTAAGTCAATCCCAATAATCTTATTGCTTGCCATATTAATCCCTCTTTTTTAATTAATTAACTGTCTTCATTATTGCGCGACAACAACCATTGCTGGTCGTAATACGCGGTCCTTCAGCTGATAACCAGCCTGGTAAACCTGAACAACGGTGTCCGGCTTTTGATCTCCAGTCGCCGCAGTCGTGGAGACTGCTTGGTGAACGGTCGGATCAAACGGCTTATTCAACGCTGCAATTTCGCTGACACCATGGCTCGCCAGAGCTTTTTCCAGATGGTCGTGAACCATTTGGATACCATCATGGAGCTGCTTGCCCTGGTCATCTTCCACCTTAATTGACAAAGCCCGTTTCAGGTTGTCAAGGACCGGTAAGATCTCCTTAATCAGGTCCTGTCCCTCATACTTGAGCAGGTCGCTTCGTTCTTTCTTAAAGTGGTTGGTCATGTTCTGAATTTCAGCTTCAGCGCGCAGGTACTGGTCGTCCTTCTTGGCCAACTGATCTTTCAATTCGGCCACCTGCTTAGTTAATAAGGCAACCTTGTCGTCAGCCGCCGGCTTTTTAGTCGAGTCGGCTGCTGCCTTGGTAGTTTGCTGCGCTGCAGCTTGCTTGGCCTTCTTCTCTTCAGCCATTCCGGTTCCTCCTTTTACTGGTTATAGAATCTGTGGTAATAATCCAACAGGCGTTGTGCTAGTTCACGACGAAAGGCATCGACAATCCCGATCGTCCGTGAATATGGCATCCGTGTCGGGCCCAGCACAGCAATAATGCCCTTACCATACTGGTCCACATTATAAGTAGCAGTAATCAAACTGTAGTTTTTCATCAAATCGCTGTCAGCAATTTCATTACCGATTTTTACGCTAATCCCGTTTTCTGGCGAATCGGCATCAATCAGGTTCGACAGGCGGTCATTAGTATCAAGCAGGCTGTACAGTGACTTCATCGCGTTCGGGTTCTGATTGACCGAATAGCCGAGCAAGTTCATCCGGCCGCCAACAAAAAAGTGTTCCTGCTTGGCGTTGGCTAAGATGCTGTCAAACAGGTCCAAAAAGCCGTCAGCACTTTCTAGATACTGAGTCACCTTCGCCGGGATATCAGTCTTCAATCGACCAACCACTTCCGGCAATGTCAGCCCCGTCAGCTGGTCGTTAATCAACCGGACAACCGTTTCCAGACTTTCTGGATCAATCGAGCGTGGAATGTCAAAGGTTTGACTTTCTACACTGCCAGAATCCGTTACCAAAATGGCCATCACCTTTTGGTTGCCCAACGGGACCAGTCGGAAACCGCTCAGGTGCACTTCCGCCTGCTCAGGCTTCAATGTAAAGGCGGTAAACGTCGTTAGTTGCGATAAAATCTCCGCCGAGTGAGAAATCAGCTCGTCAATTTTCCGAAAGCCCATCCCCAACGAATGCTGGATCACTAACAAATCGTTATCGGTGACCGCCGCCGGGTTAAGCAAGTGGTCAACGTAGAAACGGTATCCCTTTTCGGATGGCAGGCGGCCAGAAGAAGAGTGTTCCTTTTCGATCAGGCCGGCCTTTTCCAGCACTGCCATTTCATTGCGAACGGTCGCTGAACTCACGCGATGCGGCAGCTTGGTCGCCAGTGTCTTTGAACCGACTGGTTGACCAGTTGCCGTATATTGCCTTACAATTTGTTGCAAAATGTCTTTTTGGCGCTGGGTGAGCATCGATCACCACTTCCTTTTTAGCACTCACCCTTGTTAAGTGCTAAATACATTTTCTAATATAACAACCAACCCCCGAAAAGTCAAGAAACGTCAAACTATTTTTGAAAGGATTTACTATGGTCTCACCAAAACACCGTTACGTCCAGCCAACTGGACCGCTCGACGCGATGAAAATCGTCCAAAAGTTATTTAACCAATACCGTAATGCTCCGCTGACCGCTGAGCTAATGGCCTACCACCAAAACTTAATTGCTCGCCTCCAAGGAGACATCAAGCAGGCAGTCAACCAAGCTGACGATCCGTCTTTAGCCAAGGGCTTGGCATCCATGACCGCTCTCATGCAAAGCTGGGGCGCGATCCGCTTGTCAGGACGGCCTTTCCCTGGAAAAATGCACCATTTTAAGCTCGACGTCAAAACCGCTCCCCACTACAAGGTCAAAAACCACAAAATTGGCGGAACAGTTACTCATCGCTCGTCCAGACACTAAGCAGCTCGCCCAGACACTAAGCAGCAGGAGTCATCATTTCTGCTGACGTGGTCCCAGTTCCCAAAAGGCCAGTGCTGAAGCTGCCGCGACGTTTAAGGAATCGACCCCGTCAGCCATCGGGATCTTAATGGTGAAGTCACTCTGGTCAATCGTGGTTTCCCGCAGTCCCGGACCCTCTGCACCCAGGATAATGGCCAGCTTGCCAACTTTATCCAGGCGCGGATCATCAATTGCAATGGTGTTATGCCGTAGCGCCATGGCGGCCGTTTGATAGCCAAACCGGTGAAGCAGGTGGATTCCCTCGTCTTGCCACTGATGAGCATCCAGATACGTCCACGGCACCTGAAAGACAGTTCCCATTGAAACACGGGAAGAACGGCGATAAAGCGGGTCAGCAGAATCACTCGTCACGATGACGCCATTAATGCCTAATGCCGCAGCTGAGCGGAAAATGGCACCGACGTTGGCGGGGTTAACGACACTTTCCAGAACTGCAATCCGCGGGTGATCACCGGAAAGCGCCGCTAAAAAGTCAGCCAACCCTGGCCGCTGAACCCGGTACATGACAGCAAGTACCCCCTTCAGAAGGTTATAGCCAGCTAGCTGGCGAATCAGCTCGCTTCTCACGACGTAAACCGGCGTTTGTTCCCACCGCCGTTTATTGTTCGTTGCCATTTCATCGTCCAAGGCGCTCAAGTCACGCTCGAGCGCCTTTTCTTCTACCAAAAATGACGCCGGCTGGTAGCCTGCTCGCAAGGCCCGTTCGATCACCTTCGGACTTTCGGCAATAAAAAGCCCCGGCCGGTCGTGAAAAGCATGAACGAGCTGGCCCTCGCCCATCTTCACGTAAGGCTCTAAAGCCGGGGCCGATAAGTCTGTCAGGTAAATTAAGTTCCTCATGTCTACCTCCTCTTTGAAAGAAAATATCAGGTATCGGTAACTAACATAATCACAATCAGTAACTTTTTTAACAAACGGTATCATAACACGATCGTTAACTTCGCTGTATGATAGATCATTGCTATGATACCACTTCAAAATACCAGCCACTTTTCGCTAAAAAACAAAATGCTTGCTTACCTATGTCAAAAGTTCATCATGAGTCAAAAAGACTCCCAACGTTCGGGCAATGATGTGTAACCCTAGAGTTGGAAGTCTTTTCTCTTTTGTAAGCGACAGTTAACCCCATTAAATAATGCAGTAATAACGTCAAAAAATTTCCCAATGCGAATCGCTAATTGCCTTCTCTTTCAACTTATATTTGCTTATTTAGCGAAATCATCTCCAGCAAGCTTATGGCAGTCTCCGCACCTTCATTCCCCATCTTAAGGCCGGCTCGTTGCAACGCCTGTTCAATATTATCAGTTGTCAGCAAGCCAAAGGTGACCGGAACATCTCCTTGTAAATTTAGCTGCATTATTGCACTAGTGACATTTTGACAGATCAAGTCATAGTGAGCAGTATCACCCTTAATTACTGCTCCCAGAGTCATCATCCCATTAAATTGTCCGCTACTCAGTAATCGTTTAACAGTAAATGGAATTTCAAACGCACCTGGCACATGGTAGACATTAATCTGATTGTCTGTTAAGCCAAACTTCAAGAGCGTCTTGACCGCCCCCTCCTTTAGCTGTCGTGTCACCGTCTCGTTAAAGTCGGCGACAATAATTGCAATCCTCGCGTTTGCTATGTCTGCTAGTTGAAAAGAACCACTAATTTCTTTCATTATTATCCTCCAAGTGTAAGTAATGATGAAACTTTTGTTGTTTGGTTGCCAAGTATTTGCGGTTATACTGGTTCGGCCTAATTTCCAGCGGTATCCGGCGGTTAATCTTGATCCCGCCTAGCTCTAATTGATGAATCTTATCAGGATTATTCGTTAGTAAGTCAATTTGGTGAACCCCTAACTGTTTTAAGATTTGAGTAGCCACTTGGTAGTGACGTTCATCAGGTTGAAAGCCAAGATGAGTATTTGCTTCAACTGTATCCAAACCCTGCTCCTGCAACCGATAAGCTTTTAGCTTATTTCGCAAGCCGATTCCCCGTCCTTCTTGCCGTAAATAGAGAATCACCCCTCGACCATGCTGTTGAATCTGGCGCATTGCTGCGTGAAGCTGAGGACCACAATCACAACGGAGCGAACCAAGAACATCCCCGGTAAAGCACTCAGAATGTAAACGAACCATCACTGGTTGGTCACCACTTATATCCCCCTTAATCAAGGCTAAGTTCTCACCAGCAAAATACCGTAAGCGAAAATCACCATCCTCGGTAGGTAATTGAACCTCTTCTACCGGCTCACTAACTTCGTTCTTGCGATATTCTTGCAGCTCCTTAATGGTGATAATGGGAAGCCCATATTCCTCCGCCATCTCATGAAGAGCTTTTGAGCGGGCCATTTTCCCGTTAGCATTGAGAATTTCACAAATATATGCTACCGGTTCTTCTCCAGCGAGTTTAGCAAGGTCGACTGCCGCCTCGGTATGACCATTACGTGCTAACACACCCCCTGCTTTAGCGACTAAGGGAAAAATATGACCTGGCTGATAAAAATCCTTATTTTCAGCTGTTGGGTCAGCCAAGTGCGTAATTGTTCGCCACCGGTCAAAAGCAGAAATACCAGTAGTAGTGGAGTGATGGTCAAAGCTCATCGTAAAGGCCGTTCCAAAAGGGTCTGTATTATGATCAGTCATCTGTTTAAGCTGGAGCCTCCGGGCCACTTCAGGTGCCACAGGCACACACAGCAACCCCCGCGCATGCTTAGTACCTTTTGCGGAGTAGCGCGACTTGCCAGGCCGACCAGATCGCCCTCTGCTTCACGGTCCTGGTCATCCATGACAATGACTAACCCGCCTTTTTTCAAGTGCCTCAATGCCTGCTGAATTTTTAAAATAGCCATCACTTCTCACTCACTTTCAACTTTGCACTAACGTACTTACCCACAAGGTCAGTTTCAACGTTAACCTCATTACCAACACGGAGTGTATCAAGGTTGGTCACTGCTTGCGTGTGGGGGATCAACCCCACACTAAAACTCTCTGTGTCCACAGCCATCACAGTTAAGCTGACTCCATTAATGGCGACACTTCCCTGCGGCACAACCTGACCTGCCAACTGTTGTGGCAACTTAAAATGCAATTCAATTGCGTTTTCGTTTTGATGTCGGCTGATGACTTTGATCACACCATCAATATGTCCCGTCACGAAATGACCTTCCAATCGTGAACCAACTTGTAATGATCGCTCCAGATTAACAAGGTCACCCACTTTTCGCTGGCTAAACGTTGTTTTGTGGAATGTTTAGGGCATTAACGTAACTGTAAACTGGTAGTCATTGATGTTTTCGACAGTTAAACACGTCCCGTCAACCCCAACTGAATCGCCCACCTGCGCGCCATTTAAAAAGTGCGGATCATGGGGCCTGATCACTAGTCGCATGGTCTCCCGGTCGACCCTTTTTTCACTAATCGTTCCGGTAGTACTAACTAAACCACTAAACATTCTCTGTCACCTTTCCCTCAATTCGGATGTTGCTGTCGAGTAATTTCACATTAGTTGCCAACATTCTTGTTGTCGGAATTTGGACTCCTGCTACCCCCTGTTTACCAACGAACTGGGGGCTGACATAAGTAATGACTTCATCAACCAGGTCCTCATCCACCAATGATTGTTGAAGAGTTGGTCCTCCTTCGACATATAACGACTGGAGCCCCCGCCGACCACATTCTTTAATGACCTGTTTAATTGAACAATCAGCTAAGATAATTACCTCTGCATGCGTCTTGCTTAAAGCGTGACTTAGGCGACGATTGCTAGAAAAGACCCATGTCTTTGCTAGCGTGGTTTGTAACAATTTCAGGTGGCGGTGATTGGCTAGTCTCCCGCGCCGATCAATCACAATTCGCACTGGTGGAAAAGTCGTTTTCACATGGACCGTAAGAAGAGGATTATCGATAATCGCTGTTTGACTGCCGATCATAATGCCATGAAACCAGGCCCGCTCACGATGAACAAAGTGATATACCGCGTCGTTAGTAATCCTCGTTCGTTTGCCCTGGCGAAAAGCAACCTTACCATCTAGCGATATCGCTTGTTTTAACGTTATCCACGGACGATGGGTATGGAAATAATGATTATAATGAGCATTAATTGTGCTTGCTTCGTCGGCTAACACGCCAGTAGTCACTTCAATGTCATGATCACGGAGATATTGGATACCTTTTCCCCTTACTATTGAGTGCGGATCTGTTTCAGCAACAACCATCCGTTTAATGCCAGCCTCGACAATTAACTGCGTACAAGGCGGTTGCTTCCCGTAGTGATTGCACGGTTCGAGCGTTACATAAAGCGTGGCACCTGCTAACTGTTCTGGAACCGCCCTGCTAATTGCATCACGTTCAGCATGAAAACCACCGAACTGGTGAGTATGACCTACTGAAACCAGCTGCTGATCCTTGACAATTACAGCGCCAACACGGGGATTTTGCCACGTTTGGTAGTCTGCTTGATGTGCTTGTTGCAGTGCTAACCTCATCCACTTTTCGTCATTTTCCATTGATTTTCCTCATTTCTCCACTAAAAAAGGCCTTCAGGGATTTCCTCAAGGCCGGCTAAAATAGGAGTAATGTATGCGATAAAAAGAAACCCGGGTAACGTTATCGCTACCCGGGGCATTATTTGACAATTCGCAAATGGTAATAAGTCACTACCACCACTACTACTTTTTTATTCTTCTCCCATCCAGACTATACTGTCGGTACCAGACTCGCACTGGTTCAGCCGCTGATCGATCTGATCAACAGGTCACGGACTTCAAGTTTTCACTTGTTACCGTCGGTTGGGAATTTCACCCTGCCCCGAAGAAAATACTATTAAATTAGTTAAAGTGTATAGCGTTACTTACATTTTGTAAAGAAGAACTTTGCAATTAAATAATTCAACCTTGTCATTCCGCTACAATTAATCTTTTTTTTCGTAGGCGAGCAGAAAGATAATCCTCAGTCGCAACCCGATCCAAATTCATCTGCGCGATTAGGTCATCCACAGAACTAAACTTCACCCCGTCACGCAAGCGGCTGTACCATTCGACAACCACTTCTTCCCCGTACACTTGCCGGTGAAAATGAAAGAGGTTAATTTCCAATGTTCGTGGAGCACCCTCACCAAAAGTTTCGTTGTGGCCAATATTGGCCATCCCACCATACCAGTGGTGGCCGACCTTAACGCGGGTCACATAAACCCCCAGGGCGGGGATGACTGTTGAGCGCGGCGAATCGATATTGATCGTCGGAAACCCAATCTGCCGCCCACGAGCAAAACCGTGAACCACCAGACCTGCTGTCTGGTATGGACGTCCTAGTCCCTCGTTTGCCAGGTCTAATTCTCCCGCCATAATTTGTTGGCGGATCCGCCGGGTGCCGACCTTCGTCGACCCGTTTGCCAGTGTTGGCACACTAACCACTTCAAACCGGCCCCGAGCTAGCGCCGGTAGATGAGCCATTGTGGCTGCGGCTCCACGGCCAAAAGTGTGGTCCTCGCCGGCCACCACCACCTGCGGGTGAAAAGCCACCAGGTAGTTATCGACAAACTGCTGGGGCGACTGTGCGCCATACTGAGAAGTAAAATCAACGACGTACATAACGCTCGCCCCCAGCCGGCTCATCTGAGAAGCCTTCTGGGTAACCGTCGTCAGGTACTTGGCTCCGCCCGGGATGCGGCGATAAACCACTGCCGGGCTATGGTTATAAGTAAGGACTGCTAGTGGCAGTTTCCGCCGGTCAGCAACCTTCTTGGCGGCCGCAATCACCCGCTGATGACCACGATGAACACCGTCAAAAAAGCCCATCGCGAGCACCACTGGCTTATTTGCAATCAGCCGCCGGTCTAAGGGATGATGAATCCGTATTACTTGCACAATCTTCCTCCTAGTTAACTGCCAACATTTTCAATGGTTTATAGTGCTGCTGATCAGCACGATAGTAGAGGGCTTTGATGTTGCCATGATAAAAAAGGGCCACCCGTTCTTGGCTGTTGGCCGGCAGTTCATTAACCGTCAACCAGCCACCATGTTGAACTGCTTGCCACTGGTCAGCCGTCAGTTCGACCTGCTGCCAATCTTCAAAGGCAATTGCCAGCGGCAGGACGTAGTTGCTAATCATTTGGCTGGCAACCAGGTCATCAACATCCTGTAAGCTAATGGTCTGATCGATGGTGAACCCGCCACTCGCCACGCGGGTCAGTGAACTCATCACCCCTGGATAGCCCAAATTCTTGGCCAAGTCGACCGCCAGGGTGCGGACGTAGGTTCCCTTGCTGCATTGAACCTTAAAACGGACCCGCTGCTGACCGTTGTTAGCATCGTACGTTGATGAAACCAGCTTGAAACTGTCGATCACTACCTGCCGCTTTGGCCGGTCGACTGTTTCACCCGCTCGCGCGTATTCGTACAGGTGTTTGCCATGGACCCGCACCGCCGAATACATCGGCGGGACCTGGGTTAACTTGCCCGTCATCGCCGCCATTGTCTGCTGCAAAAACTGATCGCCAATCGGCGCAGTAACTTGTTTTGTTGCAATCACTTGGCCGTCGAGGTCCTCGGTTTCCGTAGCCTCACCAATTAATAACTCGCCAACGTAGGTCTTGGGCTGTTCATGAAGGAAGTCGACGACCTTGGTTGCCTTGCCAATACAAATGGGCAACACCCCATCCACATTGGGATCCAGCGTTCCGGCGTGGCCAATCCGTTTCTCGTGAAGAACGTGACGCAAACGGTTGACGCAGGCAAAGCTCGTCATCCCCTGATCCTTGTATAATGCAATAATTCCGTCCATTTCGTCCTCCTTTGTTCATCATGCTCATTATACAGCAAACGGCCCCTGAACTTCGGCTTAACCGAATTCCAAGGGCCGTTTTTTCACGTTTTTTTACTTAAAACTCGTGATCTTTTTTGTGTAATTCGTTGAGCAGCTGGTCAATCCGACTACCATAAGCAATCGATGAGTCGCGTTTAAACGAGATTTCAGGTGTCTTGAAAATATTTAACCGCGCTCCCAGCAGACTACGGATCAGACCAGTCGCCTTGTCTAACCCCGCCTGCGCCTTCTCACCGTCAGAAGCCTTGTCTGACAGGATACTGTAGTAGATCGTTGCCTGTTGTAAGTCGCCAGTGACGTCAACGTCAGTGATCGTGACGCCCTGGACCCGCGGGTCACGGACACGTTTTAGCAAAATGTCGTCGACTTCGCGCTTAATCTCTTGTGCCAACCGGTCAACCCGGTAACGTTTGTTTGGCATGGCGTCCTCCTTTGCTTACTTTTGTGGAACAGCTTTCATCTTGTAGGCTTCAATCACGTCGCGTTCCTTAATATCGTTGTAGTTAGCAATTGTCAGACCACATTCATAGCCCTGCTTAACTTCCTTCACGTCATCCTTGAAACGCTTCAGTGAGCCTAGCTCGCCTTCGTAAATGACTACCCCGTCACGGATTAACCGGACTTGTGAATCACGGGTGATCTTACCGCTCGTGACCATCCCTCCGGCAATCGTGCCGACTTTAGAAGCCCGGTACAGCTGACGAACTTCCACTTGCCCCAGTACTTCTTCCTTGTAAACCGGTTCAAGCATCCCCTTCATCGCGTCTTCCACTTCTTCAATGGCGTTGTAGATAACCCGGTGCAGACGGATATCGATATTGTTGGCGTGAGCTTCTGACTGGGCAATTGGTGTTGGACGAACGTTAAAGCCGATGATAACCGCGTTTGAAGCTTCGGCCAGGGTAACGTCAGATTCTGAAATTGCCCCCACGGCCTTGTGAATGATGTCAACCCGGACACCATCCACCTTGATCTTCTGAAGTGACTGGGCAAGGGCTTCAACAGACCCCTGAACATCAGCCTTGATGATGATTGGCAGGGTCTTCATCTCACCCTTCTTCATCGTCGCAAAGAGGTTATCAAGGGTCACATGAGAAGTCCGCTGACGTTCTTCTTCCAGCGCTCGTTTAGCACGCTCTTCACCGGCTGCCCGGGCAGTCTTTTCATCTTTGAAGACCACGAAGCGATCACCGGCTTCTGGAACGTCATTGAGGCCGGTAATCTCAACTGGTGTTGATGGCGTTGCGGCTTCAATAGCCTTCCCATTTTCGTTGTTCATCGTCCGGACACGGCCAAACGTATTACCAACAACGACTGGATCGCCGACGTGCATGGTCCCTTGTTGGATCAGCAGTGTTGCTACCGGACCCTTCCCCTGGTCGAGGCGGGCTTCAACAACCGAACCCGCGGCACGTTGGTCAGGGTTGGCCTTCAGTTCCATCATTTCGGCCTGGAGGAGGATCATGTCCAGCAGTTCGTCAATGTTCTTGCCAAACTTCGCGGAAATCTGGACGTAGATCGTGTCACCACCCCAGTCTTCCGGAATCAAACCATATTCCGTCAGCTGCTGAGTAACGTGGTCCGGGTTAGCCCCCGGCTTATCAATCTTATTAACCGCAACGATAATTGGCGTCTTGGCCGCCTTGGCGTGGTTGATGGCTTCGATCGTTTGCGGCATGACCCCATCATCTGCAGCCACCACCAGGACCGTGATGTCAGTGATGTTCGCACCACGTGCCCGCATTTCGGTAAAGGCGGCGTGCCCTGGGGTATCCAAGAACGTAATCATCTTATCGTTGTACTTAACTTGGTAAGCACCAATTGCCTGGGTGATCCCGCCGGCTTCGTGAGCTGTGACATGGGAGTGCCGAATCTTATCCAGCAGCGTCGTCTTACCGTGGTCAACGTGCCCCATGACCGTCACTACTGGCGGACGCGGAACCTGGTTCTCGGTATTTTCTTCACTTTCCTTGAAGAATTGGTCAATGTCGGCCACATCGACTTGGACCTTTTCCTTTGCTTCAATGCCATAATCGGCAGCCAGGATTTCAATTGTATCCTTGTCGAGTGCCTGGTTCTGGTTGACCATGACCCCCAGCATAAAGAGCTTCTTCACGATTTCAGCGGTTGAGCGGTGCAAAACCTTCGACAGGTCTTGCGCGTTCATGCCGTCAGTGTATTCCAAGACATCCGGCAGCGGACGGTCCTTCCGTGCTGTTGGTTGCTTGTGTTCAACCTGACGGAGCCGGTGATTATTATTATGGCGGTTTTTGCGCCGGTCACGACGGTTTTGCCGACGATTCTTTTTCTTGTTCTTGCCGTTGTTCAGGCTACCACCGAAACGACCACCACCATTTTGCTGGTTATTCTGGTGGTTGTTCTTTTGCTGACCATTATTTTGTTGTTGGCCACGGTTGTTCTTTTGCTGGCCGTGGTTATTCTGGGCATTGTGCTTCTTCTCTGCCCGACGTTCACGCCGTCGTTCCGAACGGCTTTCGTGTTTCTTCTTGTCGGCTGGCCGTTGTTGCTGGTGATTGGCACCCTTTGACTGATTCTGCTTGGCAGGTTGCCCCTGCTTCTTACTCTTCGCTTTGCCAGCTTGGTGTTGCTGAACCTGCTTTTGAGTTGCTGCCTGGTGTTGTTTTTGACCCTGCTTTTTTTGTGACTGCTTGTTTTGGGATTGACCCTTAGCAATCTTTCTCAGCTGAGCTGCCTGGTCAGGTGTAACTGATGACATGTGGCTCTTAATCTTCAAGCCCTGTTCGTTGGCCAGCTTGACCAGTGCCTTGCTCGGCATGGATAATTCTTTTGCTAGTTGGTAAATACGTTCTTTGGCCATACGTCCACGCTCCTTATCTCGGTTAATTATTTAGTAATGAAGTCATTTTCTTAGCAAACCCGGACTGGGTTACCGCCAGCACCTTCCGCTGGGCGCCAACCGCAGCACTGATTTCGTTTGCGGTGAAAGCCGTTGTTAGTGCCACCTGGTAGTAGTGACACTTATCGGTCACCTTCTTTGCCGTCGCCGCACCTGCATCACTGGCCAGCACGACTAACCGTGCTTCGTCATTACGAATGGCCTTCACCACGGAGGGTTCCCCGCTAGTGAGTTGGCCAGCACGCTTGGCAAGTCCTAGTAACTGCAGAACTTGCTGGCAACTACTTTTCATCTTTAAACAGCTCACGACGAGCTTGCTGGTGGTCAGCATACTTGATCAATTCATCATAAAAGCTGTCAGCCAACTTCACTTTGAAAACTTGGTCAAAGGTATGTTCCGCCTTCGCCTTTTTTGCGACAGCCACGTCGACTGCGACGTAGGCTCCACGACCCGGCTTCTTACCGGTTGGGTCGAGGCTAACTTCATTTTCCTTGTTGCGAACAACCCGAATCAGCTCACGCTTTGGACGCATCTGGCCGGTCACAACATCTTTCCGCATCGGTATTTTTTTCTTTTTCACTTGTTTCACCCCGCTGCTAATTAGTTTAACTATTCTTCGTCGTCGACGTCAGAATCACCAGCTGACTCATCGTCAGCGGTCATTTCACTCGCTGGTTTAATGTCAATCTTGTAACCAGTCAGGTTGGCAGCCAGCCGGGCGTTTTGACCGTGCTTGCCGATGGCTAACGACAGCTGATCATCAGGAACAACGACGGTGCATGCCCGCCGTGGCCGTTCTTCTTCAGCTTCGCTCTCTTCAGCCGGAGCTTCAGCATCATCAGTTTCTGCCGCCGGTTCCGGTTCTTCATCAAAGATCACGTCTTCAACGTCCGCCGGATTCAAGGCGTTGGCGATAAAGTTAGCCGGGTTTTCGTCGTACTCAACAATATCGATGTTTTCCCCGCCTAACTGGTTGACGATGGCTTGAACACGCGAACCGCGTGGGCCAACGCAGGTGCCAACCGCATCGACGTTGGGATCCGTGGAGTAAACGGCAACCTTAGCACGGTCACCTGGTTCACGGACGATCTTCTTGATTTCGACCGGACCGTCTGCAAACTCTGGGACTTCTTTTTCAAACAGGCGCCGCAATAAGTCCGGAGCGGTCCGGGAAACAAAGACCTGTGGTCCCCGCATCCGTTCGCCTTCCTTCACATCCTTCACCCGGGTGATGTACACCTGCAAGTGGTCATGGACATGGTATTCCTCATTTGGCATCCGGTCATGCTTATTCATTGCCGCTTCGGTGCCATCTGGCAGTTCGACGTAAACGTAGCGACTGTCTTCTCGCGAAACAATGGCGTCAACAATATCGTTCTCCAGCTTGTGATAACGGTCGGCAACAACCTGCCGTTCCGCGTTCTTTAATTGTTGGAGGACAACACCCTTCCCCGCCTGAGCAGCAATCCGCCCAAAGTTAGCAGGAGTTACTTCCTGGTCAATTTCATCACCCAGTTCGTAACCATGGCTAATCTGGTAAGCATCCTTCAGGCTGATTTCTTCTTGGGGGTTGGTGACCTCGTCAACAACCGTTTTCTTGGCGTAAACCTTGAAGGCCCCAGTGTCCGGATCAATCGAAACCTTGACGTTCGCCTTATTCTGCTTGTAATTGTTCTTATAAGCAGTTGCCAGGGCGTCGGTCAGAACTTGGATAATCGTGTCCTTTTTAACGCCCTTTTCCTTCTCCAAAACATTCATTGCCTGAAGAAGTTCCTGGTTTTGTTTTTTGGTACTCATTGACAGATACTCCTTTAAAACTTAATTGCTAAGCGCGCCTGGGCCACCTGCTTGCGTGGCAGTTCAACCGTTTTCTTTCTCGTTTTATCCATGTACTCGACGGTGAGGGTGTCATCGTCCACCTTTGTCAGTGTCCCTTCGTAGACCTTCTTCCCGTGCTGACCCTTGAGGGGCGCGTACAGCGAGACATGAACATACTGGTTGATGGCCCGCTGGTAGTCTTTGGGTTTCTTCAGGGGCCGTTCTGCTCCCGGCGATGAAACTTCCAAGAAGTACTGCTGCGGAATCGGATCCTCCGGTAGTGCATCCAGTTTTTCACTGAGCGCGTCGCTGACGTTGGCACAATCCTCGAGGGTAATGCCACCATCCTTGTCGATATAAACGCGCAAGTACCAGCTGCCGCCTTCCCGGACAAACTCAACATCATACAGTTCAAAATGATATTCATCTAAAATGGGGGTAACCAGTTCGGTCACCGTTTCAACTACTGTTGCCACAATGTCACCTCCGTGTCTCAATTGATTGCAAGAAAAAGAGCGAGCATTGCTGCTCACTCCACGACGAGTTATTAGACATTAGTATTATAACATCACAATCATTGCTGCGCAACAACTGCCCCAACCTCCTAAAAGTCAAAGAGGGACAGCTGGTTTTGATCCGGCAGACCGTCTAAGACGTGTTGGTCAGTCATAAAGTCGATCAGGGTCTGTGAGACGTGCGCGCGCTTTGCAAGGTCTTCCTTTGACAAGAATTCTTGTTCTTCACGGGCAGCAACGATCTGCTTAGCGGCGTTGATCCCTAACCCCGGGATTGCCGAAAACGGAGCAATCAGCGAGTTGCCATCAATCAGCCACTTGGTTGCGTCGGAACGCTTGAGGTCAACCATTTTGAAGTTAAAGCCCCGTTCCAACATCTCATTGGCCAGGTCGAGCACCGTCTCCAGGTTCTTATCCTTGGCCGTCGCATCATGGTTGCGTTCTTTCTCGACCAGTTCGTTGATCTTGCCCTTAACGGCGTTCTTCCCTTGCGACATTGCCACAACATCGAAATCACTAGCGCGAACGGAGAAGAAGGCACAGTAATAGATCAGGGGACAGTAAACCTTAAAGTAAGCAATCCGCAACGCCATCAGCACGTAGGCAGCGGCGTGGGCCCGCGGGAACATATACTTAATCTTGCTGCACGAATCCATGTACCACTGCGGGACCTTGACCTTCTTCATTTCCGGAAGGTACTTTTCTGGAATGCCCCGACCGTGACGGACAGATTCCATTACCTGGAAGGCACTTTCAGATTTCAGACCATAATTAATTAAGTCGGTCATAATGTTATCACGACAACCAATCACGTTGGCAATCGTAGCGATATGGTTATTGATGAGGTCCTCAGCGTTATTATTCCAAACGTCCGTCCCGTGTGACAACCCTGAAATCTGCAACAGCTGCGAATAGTTTTGCGGGTGGGTTTCCTCCAACATTCCGCGAACAAAGCGCGTCCCAAATTCTGGCAGCCCCAGTGTCCCGGTTTGCGAGTTAATTTGTTCGGGCGTCACGCCTAGTGCTTCTGGACTGGAGAAGAGGCTCATGACCCCGGGGTCGTCCATCGGGATCGTCTTCGGGTCCACCCCCGATAGGTCCTGCAGTTCCCGGATCATCGTCGGGTCATCGTGACCCAGAATATCCATCTTCAGCAAGTTATCGTGAATGGAGTGGAAGTCAAAGTGGGTGGTTTCCCAGTCAGCGCTTTGATCATCAGCCGGGTATTGCACCGGAGTAAAATCATAGATTTCCTTATCATCCGGAACAATGATGATCCCGGCCGGGTGCTGGCCGGTAGTCCGCTTCACCCCGGTAGCCCCCTTAGCAAGCCGGTCTTCTTCCGCCCGCCGAAATTCACGGTCATTTTCTCGCTCGTACGCTTTGACGTAACCATAGGCCGTTTTGTCAGCAATCGTGCCGATCGTTCCGGCCCGGTAAACGTTCTTAGAGCCGAAAAGCACCTTCATGTAGTTATGGGCAATTGGCTGGTAGTCACCAGAAAAGTTCAAGTCAATGTCGGGAACCTTATTCCCTTCAAACCCGAGGAAGGTTTGGAACGGGATGTTCTGCCCATCTTTGACCATTAAAGTACCGCAGTGCGGGCAATTTTTATCGGGCAAGTCATAGCCGGAACTATACTCCCCCTTAGTAAAGAACTGACTGTACTGGCACTTTGGACAGCGGTAGTGTGGCGGTAAGGGGTTCACTTCTGTGACCCCTGACAGCGTGGCCACCACACTGGAACCAACGGATCCCCGTGAACCAACCAGGTAACCATCCTTGTTAGATTTAGCCACAAGTCGTTGGGCAATCAGGTAGTGCACGGCAAACCCGTTCTTAATAATGGCATCGAGTTCCAACTTAATCCGGTCGGCCACAATTTTCGGCAGCGGGTCGCCGTACCACGCCTTGGCGGTGTCGTAAGTCCGTTTGGTTATTTCGTCGTTGGCCCCCTCCATATGCGGCGGGTACGTCCCAGGTGCCACCGGTGAAATTTGCTCAACCGAATCAGCGATCTTTTGGGTGTTGTCAACCACGATCTTTTGCGCCAGCTCTTCACCAAGAAAGTCAAACGCAGCCAACATTTCATCAGTGGTTCGGAAGTGAACGTCCGGCCGTTTTGTATGGTTGAGGGGGTTAGCCCCGCCCTGCGAGGCAATCAGGACCCGCCGATAATCGGCGTCTTCCGGGTTCAGGTAATGGACATCCCCCGTCGCCACCACCGGCTTATCCAGGTCATCGCCCAGCTTCACCATGTTCTTGATAATTTCCTCCAACTTGGCCTGGTCGCTAATTAACCCTTCTTCAATCAGCGGGGCGTAGTTGGCCTTCGGTTGAACTTCAATGTAGTCGTAGTACTTTGCCTTTTGCTTAGCGGCTTCGTAACCTTTTTGCATCATGGCAGTGAACACTTCACCGCGATGACAAGCCGTCCCGACGAGAATTCCCTCACGGAACTTATCCAGCTGCCGCCGCGGAATCCGCGGTACCCGTGAAAAGTAACGGACGTTCGACAGCGAAATCAGCTTGTAAAGATTCTTCAAACCTGCCTGGGTCTGCGCCATCAAAATGGCGTGCGACGGTCGGGTATGCCGGTAAGCATCATTGTCTCCCATGTGGGCATTCAACTGGTTAGCCTTCGTTACTCCCCACTGCTTTTCAGCATCCTTCAAGAAGAGGTGCAAAAGGTGACCAGTTGCTTCGGCGTCGTAATTAGCCCGGTGGTGGTGCTCTAGGGCAACACCAAACTTCTTACTCAGGGTATTCAACCGGTAAGACCGCAGGTGGGGGTACAAGACCCGTGCCAGCGGCAAGGTGTCAATCACTGGCACATCGATTTCCTTTTCCCCATGACGCCGGTACCCCGTGTTCATAAAGCCCAGGTCAAAGGAAACGTTATGCCCGGCAATCAGCGATCCCTGGCAGAATTCACGGAACAGGTCAAAGACTTCTTTTTCGCTCTTCGAACCACGGACCATGTCATCAGTAATGCTGGTCAGGTCGATGGTTTGCTTTGCCAGCGGGAATCCCGGGTCGATGAACTCGTCAAAGTGATCCAGTACTTCACCATGGTGCATCTTGGTTGCTGACAGTTCGATCACCTTGTCGTAGATGGCGGAGAGTCCCGTCGTTTCCACGTCGAAGATCACGTAGTCAGCATCCAATAGGTCGTGATCGTTCGGGTTATAGACGATTGGCATCCCCTCATCCACCAGGTTAGCTTCCACACCATAAAGCATCTTGAAGTCGTCGAAGCCCTTAGCAGCACGTGCCGCTTCCGGAAAGGCTTGGACGTCAGTGTGGTCGGTAATGGCCAGCGCCGGCATCCCCCACTTGTGGGCCTGGTTAACGTATTCAGTGATGGTGTTTGTCGCGTCCATCTGGCTCATCTTGGAGTGCAGGTGCAATTCCACCCGCTTCTTCCCTGCTGGTGCCTTGTCTTCACGCACGCGGTGGCTCACCTGGTTGATGTCAAAGGCCATCATCGTTAAATCGTGCATGTAGGTGTCTTCCTGGATGGGGCCGCGCGCCTTTATCCAGTCACCCTCGGCAAGCTTGGCAAACAGCGCCTTGTCGGTGTCACTGTTAGAAAACTTCTTAATGGCAAACGATGAGGTGTAGTCCGTCACTTCCAAAACCAGGATCTGGCGACCGCTTTTAATATCCGTCACTTCCTTGTTGAAGACATATCCTTCAACAACAACGTTACGCTCCTCGTCAGTAATGTCGCCCATCCGGGTCACTGGAATTTTCGGGTTGATCGTTTTGCCAAGAACCACCGGGCCGGCCGGAACAGCACTTTGCCGTTTGGCTGGTTTTTTCGCCAGCTCTGCCATGGCCTTTTTGACTAAATCCTGGTCCTTAGCCGCTTGCTTCTTGCGAACCTCTGCCACCCGCTTTTGTGAGGCTTCCTGGTTAACCTTCACCGTGAGCTTAAAAGACGGGAAACCAACCCTGGTATAAGCGTTTCCGAGTTGCTGAACCAGTTTATCAGCAAAGAAGTTGGCTGCTTGCTGGCTGCTAACCGTCAAAATAACATGATGGCCATCGACAGTCGGGATGCTCTGCACGGTCATTTCAGATCCCACCGGAGAATCGCCAACTACCTGGTTGGCAACTAGTGGCCAGTAGTCAACCAGCAGCTTTTCATCCAAGTCGTCCGTTGGTGTCGCAATTGTCAGTTGGACTTTTTTGACGATGCCCTCAAAGGCATTTTCCAACGCCTCCCGCAGACGCCGATAGACGGCAACCGGCAGTATCTGGTTAAAGGTCAATTGAAACTCCCAACAAACTGACTGCTGGTGAACAACGACTGCCTTGATTTTGCCATCAGCAAGTGCTGGCTCATTGGCATCGGCCAGTTGCACCTGCTCTAACAACTTTTCAAATAACTCGTGCCGACTTAAATCCACGTGGCTCCTCCTTTTCTACAAAAAACTTCCAAGAAAAAGAGACCGTGGCACTAACTTTGTCACAGTCTACCCTTTAACTTACGTTCACTAGTCTTTTTGTTGCTGGTCGCTGGCCGCTTGCTTTAAGAGAATGTGAACGTTATTAACTACTTCTTCTTGTTTGACCTCAATTGTTTCGCCGGTACGCCGGAGCTTAATTTCGACGATCCCATCCTTGGCCTTCTTGCCGACCGTGATCCGCAGCGGCAAACCAATCAAATCTGAATCGGCGAACTTGACGCCAGCCCGTTCTTTCCGGTCATCAAGCAGCACTTCATAACCTTCATCTTCTAAGGCCGTCGTAATTTCATTGGCCATCTTAACCTGCTCATCGTTTTTGACATTAACTGGAATGACGTGCACGTCAAACGGTGCAATCGCGGTTGGCCAAATCAAACCACGGTCATCATTGTTTTGCTCGGCAATTGCTGACAGGAGCCGGGAAACACCGATTCCGTAGCAGCCCATCACAATATCAGTTGCTTTACCTTGCCGGTTCAAAACCTGGGCCTTGAATGCCCGCGAATACAACGTGCCGAGTTTAAAGATGTGGCCAACTTCAATCCCATTAGTGAACTTCAGTGGGAACCCATCAGGACCAATTTCGCCTTCCTTGACGTTCCGCACGTCGGCAAACTGGTCGACAGTAAAGTCCCGGTCAAAGTTGGCATTAATGTAGTGGTAACCATCTTCATTAGCACCACAAGCCATGTTAACCATGCCCTTGATGTGCTGGTCGGCAACCACTTTCAGCTTGCCGTCGGTACCAACTGGACCGAGTGAACCGGCGTGTGCTGGCAACACGGCCGCAATTTCTTTGTCGTCGGCCAAACGAACGCTGTCAACGTCCAACACATCTGTCAACTTAACCTCGTTAACCTCGTCATTACCGCGCATCAAAACCATTACTGGCGACTCGTCCTGACCATCCTTAGCAACGTAAACCATCGCTTTGAGAATCTGGTCAGCGTCAATACCAAGGCTTTCTGCTGCTTCGTCAACACTATGGGCACCTGGCGTCCCCTTCTTGGTCAACTCGCCCGGCTTCCCTAACTGCTGTTTTTCAGCAAACTTGCTAGTTGCCTTTTCCAGGTTAGCCGCGTAACCACCGTCAGTGTAGACGATTGTGTCTTCACCAATCGCTGCTGGGGCGGAAAATTCTTGTGAACCTTTGCCGCCGATTGTACCAGAGTCTGCCAGGATGACCTTGTAGTCTAACCCGATTTCATCAAAGATCGCACGGAGGGCTTGAGCCATATGATTGTATTCCACATCAAGGCCCTCGCGGTCAACGGTGAAGGAATAACCATCCCACATGATAAATTCCTTACCACGAAGGAGACCAAAACGCGGCCGTTCCTCATCCCGGAACTTGTCAGTAATTTGGTACAACAGGAGTGGCAGTTTCTTGTAGGACTTCAGGCTGTCACGGACAATCGTCGTAAAAGTCTCTTCGTGCGTTGGCCCAAGCAAGAATGGCCGCTTCTTGCGGTCTTCAAGTTTGAACAAGTTGTCACCGTATGACTCATAACGGCCCGACTTCTGCCACAACTCAGCTGGTAACAGGGCTGGCGCTGTCATTTCAACCCCGTCGTACTTGTCCATTTGTTGACGAATCAGCCGCTTAATCTTGGCCAAAATTCGTTGTGCTAGTGGCAAGTAAGCCCACACACCGGCGGAAACTTGGTAAATGTAGCCACCACGGACCAGCATCTGGTGGCTGATCGCTTCAGCATCACTTGGGGCTTCCTTCAGCGTTGGAATTAGCATTCGTGATTGTTTCATTTTAATTCTTTACTCCTCAAATAGATTTCACAACTTAGTGAACAAAATAGTTTTGGATATCGTTATAGGTAACCAGGATCATTAACAATAACAAGATGGTAAAGCCAATCAGTGTCACAACGACTTCCACCTTCTCCGGGATTGGCCGACGGATAATGGCCTCAACGATATTTAACAGTAACTTTCCCCCATCTAGTGCCGGAATTGGCAAGAGGTTGACAATTCCGAGGTTGATTGACAAGGACGCGAGGAAGGCCAGTACGCCGTTGATACCGTAGTGCGTTGCCTGTGAAGTACCCGCGTACATGGCAACCGGCCCGCCAAAGTCGTTGACGTTAAAACCATGGGTAACCATATGGCCCAGGACGCTGAAGATCAGTGTTCCTGATTGAACGAAGGCGTTCCATCCGTACTTCACCCGGGCTACTGGCGACTTGGACACTTCTTCTTCAATCCCAATCCGCCCGACCTTTTGTTTGTTAACCCGAGCAGTAGTCGTTTTCATGGTCACTGTCTTTTGCCGGTTGCCGTGTTCATATTTCACCGTTACCCGTTTTCCTGGCTTGGTACTTACTTGTTGGGAAAGTTCTTGCCAGTTTCTTACCCGGTGGTGGTCAACGCTAACAATCCGGTCACCGGCAACCAGACCAGCACGCGCCGCTGGTCCAGCTGACTGCACATGTCCCAGCCGGTTCGTCCCAGTCGGAATTCCCGGTAGGGTAAAGCCCAGGATAACAAAGACCACTAGCGAAAGAACGAAGTTATTAAACGGCCCCGCAAAGTTAGTTAACATCCGATGCCCGAGACTAGCCGACTGAAAGAGCACATCCCGCGGGGCAATACGGACACTAGTCCCATCAGGTTCAACAATCACTGCATCGTGGTCAACGGCAAAACGTTTCACCGTTGACTCGTCACCATTGACATAACCGGCAATAAATAAGTCATCCGTCAAGTCATGATCAACTACCTGTAGCGGGATGCCCTGCAACAACTGGTTGTTCCGACTGACATCAATCGTTTTAACTTGCTGCTGTTCGTTTAAAGTAATGCTGACCGTCGAGCCAGGACGAAGGTTTTCCTCATCATCGTCATCGTCCCCAGCAAAACGAACGTAACCACCCAGGGGGAGAATTCTCACCGTAAAGGTCGTCCCATTTTTTCCCCGGTGCCACCACACCTTGGGACCCATCCCGATAGAAAACTCACGAACAAGAATCCCGGCACGGACGGCAAAGTAGTAGTGACCAAACTCGTGGATCAGAACGATCAGTCCAAAAACAAGGATGAAGGTAATAATCGTGATTAGCAAATAACCGCCTCACTCAATAGGTATTAGATAATCGCTAGTAGTTGCATGAGCGGCATTACCAGTAGCATGCTATCAAACCGGTCCAAAATACCGCCGTGACCCGGAAGGATTTTTCCCGAGTCCTTCACGCCATAGTAGCGTTTCAGTGATGATTCAATCAGGTCCCCAAACTGGCCCATAATAGACAGGAACAAAGTGGCAACTAGCATCAACCAGTAGTTGTCGTAGCCAACCGGGAAGAAGTAGAGGTAAATAGCAGCGATAATGACCGCTGATACAGTCCCGCCAATTGACCCTTCCCAGGTCTTATTAGGGCTCACTTTTGGCGCTAGCTTATGCTGACCAAGCTTACGGCCAATCAAGTAAGCCCCGCTATCGGTAATCCAAACAATCAGCATCCCGTAAAGCAAGGTGGTAAAACCAACTCCCCGTGCGGCAATAAACGCATTAAAGCCAAAGCCAATGTACAACATCCCCAGTGTCAGTACACCAGCATCATCAAAGCTAAAACGTTGCTTAGCAATTACCGTGTACAACAGTAAGAAGATCACAAGGATGTAAAATGCTTCCCAGCGACTAATTCCCGTTGGCAACCAGGCAAGCCACGTGCTCGGGGCAACCACCAAACAAACGCCAATGAAACTAATCAGGGCCGGAAACGAAGTCACAAACATCTTTTTCATTGTTGTGATTTCGCCCATCGCAACAACGCCTAAGACCAACGCAGCAAAAGTTAATGGCCACCCGCCAATTAAAATCAGCGGAATGAAAATAGCTAATGCCACAATGGCAGTAATAACACGCGTTTTCAATTCTATTCTCCAATCATTTATTTATTCACGAGCCCACCGAAACGACGGTGGCGGTGTTGGAAAGTACTGATAGCAGCACGAAGACTGTTGCCATTAAAGTCAGGCCAGGCCTGGTCCACAAAGACTAACTCACTGTATGCGATCTGCCAAAGCAGGAAGTTGCTAATTCGCTCCTCACCGCTGGTTCGAATCAGCAAGTCTGGATCGCTAACTGCTCCCAATGGGGCAGTCATCAGGTGCTGGTTAATTAGGTCTTCATTAACCTGCTGGGGAGAAAGCTTCCCTTCCTGAACTGACTGAGCAATTGCCTTCATCGCACAAACTAATTCGTCACGTCCACCATAATTCAAGGCAAAGTTGAGGACCATCCCGTCACAAGTGGCTGTATCGGCCATCGCCTTTTTGACTGCTTTTTGGGTGGCAGCAGGCAGGCCGTCAATGTGCCCCATCACCATCACCCGGACGTTATGTTTTACCAAATCGGGGACAAAGGTGTTAAAGAAGCGAATGGGCAGCTTCATCAAATAGCTAACTTCTGATTCTGGTCGCTTCCAATTTTCGGTTGAAAAAGCATACAAGGTTAGCACTTTAACCCCTAAGTCACTCGCCGCAATCGCAATCTTCTTGACGGTGTTCATTCCGGCCTTATGCCCAGCAATTCGCGGCAGGTGCTGTCTTGTCGCCCACCGCCCGTTACCATCCATAATGATGGCAACATGAGCGGGAATTTTATCCATGTCTAGTTGCGGTGTTGTGTGGTTACTTGCTTGTTCCATAAACAGACCGCCTCCCAACTCGCCGGTATCCACCGGCAGTAATTATGCACAAAACATATTTTAACAGAAAAAAAGACAAGTGCAAAACTGACTGTCGCCGTTTCACTTGCCTTCTAACAACATTATTCAGTCATTAATTCCTTTTCCTTGGCAGCGGAAATGTCTTCGAGGTTCTTAATTCCCGCATCCGTTTCCTTTTGGACTTGGTCTTCCAGGTCGTGGAACTGGTCATCGTTAAAATCACCGTTCTTGTGACCATCCTTCAGCTGGTCCATCGCATCGCGCCGAACGTTACGAATGGCCACCTTCGCTTTTTCGGTTTCCGCCTTAACGTTCTTCACCAATTCCTTCCGCCGGTCTTCCGTCAGTTGTGGAATCAGGATCCGAATGGCAGCCCCTTCGTTTTGCGGGTTTAAGCCGAGGTTAGCTTCGTAAATTGCCCGCTCGATTTCTTCCAGGATACTCTTGTCATACGGAGTAACCAGCAGCTGACGGGCTTCCGGAATCGTAATTGAAGCAACCTGGTTAAGTGGCGTTGGGGCCCCATAATAATCAACCTTTACTGGATTCAGCAGGCTGGCATTTGCCCGCCCTGCCCGGATTTCAGCCAGGCGGCGTGACAGTGCTTCACCCGTTTTCTTCATCTTATCCTTAGCTTCTGCCAAGATTTGTTTTGAACTTGCCATAATTAATCTCCTTCGATTGTCGTCCCGATCGATTCTCCCGAGACTGCCTTCAGAATGTTGCCTGACTTGTTAAAGTTAAAGACAACCAGTGGAATATGGTTATCCATCGACAATGAGCTGGCAGTTGAGTCCATTACGTGAAGGTGTTTTTCCAAGATATCCATGTGGGTCAGGTGGTCAAACTTCACGGCTGACGCGTCCTTGTTCGGATCGGCCGAGTAAACGCCGTCAACCCCGTTCTTCCCCATCAGAATTGCATCGGCATTGATTTCAGCAGCCCGTAGCGCAGCGGTGGTATCAGTCGAGAAGTATGGGCTTCCCGTTCCACCAGCAAAGATAACAACCCGGCCCTTTTCAAGATGGCGAATTGCCCGGCGGCGGATGTATGGTTCGGCAATTTGCCGCATTTCAATCGACGTCTGAACGCGCGTTGGGACCCCAACAGATTCAAGGGCGTCCTGCAGTGAAAGAGCGTTCATAATGGTTCCCAGCATTCCGATATAATCGGCCTGGGCGCGTTCCATTCCCAGTTGTTCACCAGTGACACCGCGCCACATGTTGCCACCGCCGACAACGATGGCCACCTGAACGCCGGATTCATAAACCTGCTTCAATTCCTTGGCGACCAGCTTGATTTCCGGTGGGTTGATCCCAAACTTCTGATCGCCAGCCAGTGCTTCGCCACTCAGTTTAAGAACAATCCGGTGATACTTAACATCAGACATAAGTGTTCCTCCTTTGCTTATGATCCAGCAAAGGGCGCACCACTTGCTGGCACGCCCCTCCTCAGAAAATGAACTACTTCAGCTGATCTTGCACTTCTTGTGCGATGTCAGACTGTTTCTTTTCGATACCTTCACCAACTTCGTAGCGAACGAAGGACTTCAGCTTGCCATCCTTCGAAGCAACGTATTCGGCAACAGTCTTATCGGAGTCCTTAACAAAGTCTTGGTCGGCCAGGCAGATTTCAGACAGGAACTTCTTGAGCCGGCCCTCAACAATGCGGTCGACGATCTTTTCTGGCTTGCCTTCGTTAAGCGTTTCTTGCTTGAAGACTTCCTTTTCGTGAGCCAGCCGGTCAGCCGGTACGTCGTCCTTAGTCATAAACTCAGGGTTGATTGCGGCAACGTGCATTGCAACGTCCTTGGCAGTGGCATCATCAGCGCCTTCCAGGACAACCAGTGAAGCAATCCGCCCACCCTGGTGCAGGTAAGGACCAAAATGATCCCCATCGTTCTTCTTAACGATTTCGAAGCGGCGGATACTGATCTTTTCACCAGTTTGTTGAGTCGTAGTGGCCAGTGCCTGCTTAACGGAAGTACCGTCATCAAATGACAGTTCTTCAGCGGCTTCAACGTCAGCTGGTTGCTTTTCAACCAGTAGCTTAGCCAGC
Source organism: uncultured Limosilactobacillus sp. (assembly GCF_934202235.1). Classification (GTDB taxonomy): domain Bacteria; phylum Bacillota; class Bacilli; order Lactobacillales; family Lactobacillaceae; genus Limosilactobacillus. The sequence goes on from NZ_CAKPXS010000012.1 coordinate 33,060, forward strand.
TTGCTCAGCAACTGCTTGAACGGGTCAGATGCGGCCACAAAGTCAGTTTCGGAGTTCAACTCAACGATCACCGCGTTGTTGCCCTCTACTTCAATGGCAGTCAAGCCTTCAGCAGCAACCTTGCCACTCTTCTTGGCAGCCTTAGCCATTCCCTTTTCACGCAGCAGGTCCATGGCCTTGTCCATGTCGCCATCACTTTCAACAAGGGCCTTCTTAGCCGCCATGATCCCGACACCTGACTTATCACGCAACTGCATTACCAATTTGGCACTAATTTTTGCCATCTTCAATCACTCCTCGTGTTAATTTTCAATTCGGTTAGTAAAAAGGCTGCTTTGCACTCAGGCCCAAAAGGTCATCCTGCAAAACAGCCCAAGCGTTAACTATTATTCTTAGTCCTTGCCTTCAGCATGCTTCTTCAGATCATTCAGTGAATCTTCAGAAACGGTTTGGTCAGCATCGTCAGCAGCTGCTTCTTCCTTAGCAGCCTTTTGTTCATCTTGACCCTGCTTACCTTCGATAACGGCATCAGCCATCTTCGAAGTGATCAGACGAACGGCACGGATAGCGTCGTCGTTTGATGGGATGATAACATCGATGTCATCTGGGTCGGTGTTAGTGTCAACCATGGCAACGATCGGAATATTAAGCTTCTTTGCTTCGTTAACTGCGATTTGTTCCTTGTGTGGGTCCACAATGTAGACTACATCAGGAATCCGTGGCATGTCTTCGATCCCGCCCAGGAAGTGTTCGAGCTTTTCGCGTTGCTTAGTCAGCACAGCAACTTCCTTCTTTGGCAGAACGTCAAAGGTACCATCAGTGGTCATCTTCTTCAGTTCCTTCAGGCGGGCAATCCGTGACTGGATAGTCTTCCAGTTAGTCAGCGTCCCACCAAGCCAACGGTGGTTGACATAGTAAACGCCAGCACGGGTAGCTTCTTCTTCGATAGAATCCTGAGCCTGCTTCTTAGTACCAACAAACAGGATCACGCCATCATTTGCGGCAACATCCTTCATGTAGTTGTAAGCAGTACCGATCATCTTAACCGTCTTCTGCAGGTCAATGATGTAAATCCCGTTACGTTCAGTAAAGATGTACGGCTTCATCTTTGGGTTCCAACGACGAGTCTGGTGACCGAAATGAACACCGGCTTCCAGTAATTGCTTCATAGTAACAACAGCCATAATATACCTCCAAATAGTTTGTCCTCCCTACCGTTCAACTGAAACAGGCACCAACTGGCACTTCCTCTTTCATCGCGGTGGGTGTGTGTTTTGTGCAGTAAAGCACCGACTAATAGTATACAAAAACTCCTACGGCTTCTCAAGTTCTTTTTGGCTTTTGCCACGAAGTTTTTGAAGTTGTCGGCGGAAGGTTGCTAACCTCACACCGTGTTGGTGCAAAAAAGCGACTTTTCGTGAACGTTGCTGGTGTTTGAAATGGTACTCAGCGCTCAGGGCATCATGTTTGCTAGCAAAGCCTTGGTAGTACGCCAGCTGCAAAGGATGGCGGCTTTTCACCCTGGTGTACTTTGCCCCGTTATAAGACTGGTGAGTTGCAAACCGCCGCTGAACGTTATCGGTAAACCCGCCATAGAGCGAATCATCCGCACAGTACAGAACGTAAAAATAATATTTTTTAGCCATACAGCATCTCTTTTACCGCTGGTGAATAATCCTGACCCTGGTGGACGATGAGCGGTGCATTGACCTTGAGGCCACCCGGTTTACCATCCTTAATCGCCTCAATCACTACCATGTTCGCATCCCGTCCACTACGCGGGTAGACAAACTGGAGCCGTTTGGGGACCAGGCGGGCAGCCGCCAACTTCGCCAGAATTTCCGTCAGTCGGCTTGGCCGGTGGACAAGATAAGCGTGACCATTCATCTTCAGTAACCCACTCATCCGGTCCACGACCGTGCTGAGGTTGGTTTTTATCTCATGACGGGCCACTGCCAGGTAAGGATTAGGATTCTTTTCACTTTGTGGCAAGTCGGTAAAGTACGGCGGATTGCAAACAACAATATCTGCCGAATCCTTGGGGACTGAACGGTAAACATTGGCTAAGTCGTCAGTCACAACCCGGTACCGATCAGCAAGGTCGTTTAACTCGATGCTTCGTTGCGCCATCTCCGCCAAGCGCGGCTGGATTTCAATCTCGGTAAAGTGACCACCAAGCTTCTCGTGAAGAAACAACCCAACGGCCCCGTTGCCCGCGCAAAGATCCACCACCTTTAACCGGTGACGGTGGTTTGGTCGGACAAAATACGCTAAAATGACGGCGTCCAGTGAAAAGGCAAATACCTGGTCACTTTGGATAATCTTAATGTCGGCAGCAGGGAGTTCATCAACGCGCTCGCCGGCTTGTAATAATGTTGATTCCTTTGTCATATGTCCCTCCGGGGTTGAAACTGAGGTCAAGATTCGTCATACTGTTGACAATAATTATTAGGGGAAGAAAGAATGTATCGCTTTTTAATCCATTTGGTAAATCCTATTTTAACGCTGATTAACGGGCCCGCCCAAGTCAAGCACAAAGAAAACCTGCCGGACGGCAACTACATCTTAGTTGCCCCGCACCGGACATGGATGGACCCAGTTCTGCTCGCCATTGCGGCCTACCCGAAAGAGTTTAGCTTTATGGCGAAGGAGGAATTGTTCGACACCCGGTTTAATAACTGGTTTCTCCGCAAACTGCACGCCTTTCCGGTCAACCGGAAGCATCCAGGTATGTCCGCGATCAAAAAGCCGGTGAAGCTGCTGAAGGACAGCGACCTTTCAACAATTATCTTCCCGACCGGGTCACGTTACTCCAACCAGCTCAAGGGGGGCGCACTACTCATCGCCAAACTCGCCAACGTGCCACTAGTTCCCGCTGTTTACCAGGGTCCGCTGTCTTTCGGGCAGCTCTGGTCACGCAAGAAAAGGCGGATTGCTTTTGGTCAGCCGATTGAACTAGACCGTCACCAGCGCTTAACTGATGACTACCAGCACCAGGTCGAGCAGCAATTGCAGCAAGCGTTCGATGACTTAGATCATGAGCTCGATCCGTCGTTTAAGTACGTCATGCCGCCTAAGCCAAAAAACGATAACTTCTAACATCAAACAGAAAGAAAGGAGTCGCAGCCAGCGACTC